>DATAVO010000141.1:0-20615 GCA_036267695.1 Frankiaceae bacterium | reverse complement strand
GACGAGAAGTTCGAGGCGCTCCCACTCGGCGCGGTGCGCGCTCACGTAGACGTCGAGGTCCACGCGCGCTCACCCCCGATCACGAAGCCGGCTTTGCCTGGGCGCCGTCTGGGCGATGCTAAGGGTGTGAGCGGGTACGGGGGCATGCAGCACACCGGCGGTGTACCCGCCGGTTTCGTGCCCGGCGCTCCGCCTGGTGGCGGACTCGGCTACGCGCCGCTCGTCGGCGGCGAGGCGGTGCCGATCGATCTGCGGGTGGCCCGGATCGGTAGCCGCGCCGTCGCCGCGATCATCGATTTCGTCATCCAGATCTTCGCCCTCGGCTTCCTGAGCGCTCTGGTGCTGAATCTCGCCGGGCTTGATACGGCCGCCCAACAGGCCGTCTCGGTGACGCTGGCGGTCGCCGTCTTCATCGGCTATCCGGTGATTTCCGAAGCGGCCTGGAGCGGGCGCACCATAGGCAAAGCGGCCATGGGTCTGCGGGCCGCGCGCGACGACGGGGGCCCGCTGCGTTTCCGGCACGCTTTGGTACGGGGCCTCATCGGATTTTTCGTCGAAAAGCCGGGCATTTCTCTCGGCCTGGTCGCCGTCATCTGTTCGCTTTCGTCCACGCGCGGCAAACGGCTCGGGGATTTGCTCGCCGGAACAGTCGTGTTGCAGGTGCGGCTTCCGGTCACGGGCGCGTACGTCTCGCCAATGCCTCCTCCGCTGGTGGGGTGGGCCAGCACGCTCGATCTGTCCCGCTTCGACGACACCCTCGCACTGCAATGCCGGCAGTTCCTCGGACGCGCCGGGCAACTGTCCGACGCTGCCCGCGAGCGCCTCGGCGGATCGCTGGTGACGACGGTGCAGTCGCTGGTGACGCCCCCGCCGCCGCTGGGGACGCCGGGCTGGGCTTACCTCACCGCGGTGCTCGCCGAGCGTCGTCGCCGCGACGAGTTGCGGCTCTACGGCGCGCCGCCGGTCCCCTCCGCATGGCCGCTGCCGGTACCCGTCGCGTGGCCACCACCCGCGGTGCCACCGGGCCACGTCGAGCTGCACAAATCCGCCGGGGCCACGCCCGCAGGCAACGTCGCGGACGGCACGGTACCCGCTCCGCCCGGACCGTTTGCACCGCCGACCTGAATGCCCGGAATTTCGCTCGCGCAAAAATGCCCGGGCCGGATTCAGCACCTTCGAATATGGGTATTCGCGGTCAGTTAGGGGTACTCATTCCGCTCCAACCACAAAACGTTCGGCACCGTCGAGTCCGGTCCTTGCTTGACTGCCGCGCGGGCGCCGCGGCGCTACGACGCGAGGTGGCAAGCATGGATCCCGCCCACCCGGCCCTGGGCCGCGGCGAGGGCCAGCCGAGCGCCGGAGCGACCTTCGAGCTGCCCGCCAGCGCCTCGAGTGCCCGGCTCGCCCGCGAACTCGTGCGCAACGCGCTCGATGGATTCGCCGGGCCCGTCGTCGAGGTCGCCGAACTGCTCGTGAGCGAACTCGTGACCAACGCTGTGGCACACGCAAAATCCGCTCCGGTAATGCTCATCGAGGTGCTCGGCGACGCGGTACGGGTCGCCGTGCAGGACGCCTCTCCCGGACCCGTCGTGGTTCGGGACGCACCGCATGACGCGCCGGATGGCCGGGGCTTGCTGCTCGTGGATTCCCTCGCGGCATCGTGGGGATGGGCGCCGACCCCCGAGGGCAAGCGCGTCTGGTTCACGCTGTAGCCGGACTCCCGGCGGGCGCAGGTCGCCGTCCGGCGCAGCCGTCGCCAGCTCGGCCGGCCAGACCCAGGGCCGGCGGGCGTCCAGCACGAAGACGCCGCGCGCGTCATCCCAACCTTGCCGCGGACGCTCGTCGCCAAGCGTGACCTAGAACGACCCGGTGGAGCCGAGCTCAGCCGGCGACGCGCGCCTTCAGATCCTGGATGGCAGCGATTGGCGTGGGGTCGATCCCCAGGCCAAGAGCGGTGTAGACGGAGGCGTAATCGATCAGGACGACGAGCGACGCGAGCCGCTCGAGCCGCGACTGCCCCTGCGTGAACAGCTCCGTGACGGGCACTGCGCGGCTTTCGGCGATGTCCTTGGACGCCTCGGCGCGCTTCATGACCTGCGGATGCTCGTCGAGGGGATCGCGCAGCAGCAGCAGCCGCAGGCGTCCGGCGCCATCCTGCGGGTCGGCGAAGATGTCGGCGCCCGCGCCCCGGGAGCCGTACGGACCGTCGAAGGACACCACCAGGTTGTGGTTGGACTCCGGCATGGCGGAGGTGATCGCCGGAAGCTTGGCGTTCTCGCTCCACTGGCAGACGAACCGGGTGCCGGCGACGGCAGCGATCGGCGAGCAGCCCCAGACCATCGGCAGGGTGTCGGAGAAGGCGAGGGCAAGCTCCTTGCCCGGGTTGACGAAGGCCTCGCTCGCCGGCCGGCACAGCGCGGCGATCTCGTCGAGCCGCTGGGCGGCCGCCTCCAGCACATCGGGCGTGACGTCGGCCAGCCCGAGTTGGGCTGCGGCGAGCAGCAGCGGGACCGACAGCCCCCACGCCATGGCCCGGGGAAGCCGGCCCGCCGGCCGCACCGGAACGAACGGGCCACGGCCCTGCTCGGTGATGAACGACAGCGGTGAATCGACGCTACCGACCCCGAGCAGCCGGCAGCCGCGGCGCTGCGCCTCCCCGAACGCGGACAGGGTTTCCTCGGTCGTGCCGGAGCAGGAAACGCCGCAGACCAGATCGTTCGCACCGACCCAGCCGGGGAGCGTGTAGCCCTTGACGACCACGATCGGCACCGCACATTCGGTGCCGCACAGCGCCGCCAGCACGTCACCGGCGATTCCGCTTCCGCCCATGCCGAGCACGACGATCGCCCGTGGGCGCCCGTCTTCTGCCAGTCGCCCGAGACCCGCGTCGGCCGCGAGTATGGCAGCCTCACGCACCTGGGCACCCGACGTCGCGGCCGCCCGGAGCATTTCGCCCGGGTCGGCGGCGATGAGCTTGTCGGCGCTGTCGAGGACGCTTTCGTCCAGCTCCACGCTAGGCACCGGTAGAGGCGGGCCCGCCCGGACCGACAGCCCCATCCGGCTTGTCAGCCTCGTCGATGAGCATCACGGGGATGTCGTCGCGGACCGGATAGCGATAGCCGCAGTCGTGGCAGACCAGCCGCTCGGCAGCCTCGTCGGCAGTGAGCTCCCCGTGGCAATTGGGGCAGGCGAGGATCTCCAACAGGGCCGGATCGAGATTCACTTTTCGCCACCTTTGGAGGAGCGGATGATGGCCAGGACGTCATCGCGCAGCGCGGACATCGCAGCTGTGTCTTTGGCCTCGACGTTGAGCCGGAGCAAAGGCTCGGTGTTCGAGGGACGCACGTTGAACCACCCGCCGTCGGGAAGGTCGACCGTCAGCCCGTCGAGGTGATCGATGGTGACGCCCGGACGCGAGCCGTAGGTCTGCTCGATCTCCTCGGTGATCGCGGCCTGGTCACTGACCTCGGAATTGATCTCCCCGCTGGCGGCGTAGCGCGAGTACTGGGCGAGCATCGCCGAGAGCGGCCCGTCCTGGGTGCCCAGCGCGGACAGCACGTGCAGCGCTGCGAGCATCCCGGAATCGGCGCGCCAGAAGTCGCGGAAGTAGAAGTGGCCGGAGTGTTCGCCGCCGAAGATCGCTCCGCTGCGGGCCATCTCTGCCTTGATGAACGAGTGGCCGACCCGGGTGCGCACCGGCACCCCGCCATGCTCGGTCACGATCTCCGCCACGGCGTGCGACGTGATCAGGTTGTGGATGATCGACGACCCGGGCTCGCGCGCCAGCTCGCGGACGGCGATCAGGGCGGTCAGCACGCTCGGGGAGACGATCTCGCCGCGCTCGTCGATGACGAAGCAGCGGTCGGCATCCCCGTCGAACGCCAGGCCGACGTCGGCGCCGACCTCGCGCACCTTCGCCTGCAGATCGGCGGTGTTCTTCGGGTCGATCGGGTTGGCCTCGTGATGGGGGAACGAACCGTCGAGCTCGAAGTACATCTCGGTGAGCTCGACGGGCAGATCGGCGAAGACGGTCGGCACCGTGTGACCGCCCATCCCGTTACCCGCGTCGACGACCACCTTCAACGGGCGGATGTCCGCCAGGCCCGGCACGAGCTGATGCAGGAAAGCGCTGTACTCGGTGAGGACGTCGCGCTGGGAGACGCTGCCACGGGCGCCGTCGTAGGCCGGCACTCCGTTTTCGAGAGCATCGCGGATCTCGGCGAGACCACTCTCCTGACCGACCGGCGCAGCCCCGGCGCGGCACAGCTTGATGCCGTTGTACTTGGCCGGGTTGTGGGAGGCGGTGAACATCGCGCCCGGCATGTTCAGCGAGCCGGAGGCGAAGTAGAGCATGTCGGTGGACGCGAGCCCGGCCTCGACGACGTCGGCCCCCTGAGAGGTCGCGCCTTCGGCGAAGGCGGCCGACAGCGGCCCGGACGAGGTCCGCATGTCATGGGCCGTCACGATCGACGACGCTCCGGTCAACCGCACAAATGCGGCTCCGACCGTGCGCGCCAAGTCTTCATCGACCTCTTCCGGGACCAGGCCGCGGATGTCGTACGCCTTGACGATTTTCGATAGGTCGCGCACGTGGCGACCCTATCCGCCGAACTCCGCCGGCGGAGTGGCGCTACTGGCGGCGGGTGCGGTCCAGCACGCCAGTGAGAGCGAGGTCACCACCGTTGTCGGACCAGAGCTTGTGCTCGCAGTCGTGACAGGAGGTGAAGTCGACCAGGGTGCCGTCGGTCAGCGTCATGGAGATGCGGGTGATTCGGCTGCTGCCGCAGGCCGAGCAAGTCACGCCCTGCAGGTAGCTGGGATCGGGACGCATCCCGACAGTGCCGTTCAAGCTGGGCAGGGAAACCGGACGACGCACGGGCACAGGAGCACCTTTCACCAGTACCGGTCACAGGCCCGCAGGCGGGCTGTCTACCGGTTCGACTGGCGACCTATCGGCGTGTCGACTTGCCCCGGAACACCCATCCGGGTGACTCTGAGCGACTGTCTGATTACGGTCTGGGTAGGACGCGCAGGTGACCGCGGCTACGCACACCCGGTGTCGAAGGCGGCGCCGGACGCGCGGCCTCCCGTACTGCATCGGCCAAAGCCTCGAGATCGTCATTGCTCGGCGGCTGCGGCGCCGTTTCACCCTCGACGCGCACCACCGCCCAGCCACGCGGCACCGTCAGCCGGTCCGCGTGCTCGGCGCACAGGTCGTAGGAGTGCGGCTCGACGAAAGGCGACAGCGGACCAAGCACCGCCGTCGATTCGACATAGGCGTAGGTCAGGGTGGCGACGGCGCCCGAACTGCACGCCGCCCGCGAGCAGCGCCGGGGCATCACCGCTGTGACGTTAGCCCCGCTTTGGGTTGACGTGGCGAAGGCGCGGCCGTGTCGTCGCCGTGAAGGCGCGGCCGTGTCACGGGCTCCGGCTCTCGTACGCTGCCCGCATGGCTCCCGAACCCACGCGTGCACGGCGTGCGCGGCGCCTGCGTGACCGGCGGGGACGCGGCCTGCGCGGGCGGCTCACGCCTCCGGAGGTGCCGCTCAGCCGGACGCGTGCGGATCAGTTCGACGACATCGTGCGGGAAGCCGTCGCTCATCTCGACCATCGCTGGTCGGCGGAGTTGGCCGAAGTCGAATTCGTGGTGGATGAGGTGCCTCCGCCCGAGCCCGGAACGGACGACGGTGAGAGCGATCCGCTCGACCCCGTGGAGGAGCACGTACGCCTCTCGCGGCTGATGCCGGCGAGCGGATCCGGGCGTCACACCCGGCCGCCGCAGATAGTGCTGTACCGCCGTCCGCTCGAGCTACGCGCTCTCGACCCGGACGACCTGGCCGAACTCGTCCTCGACGTGTTGATCCACGAGGTCGCCGACCTGCTCGGGGTGGGTCCCGAGGTCATCGACCCCGAAGGCCACGGGGACGCGGACTACGAGGACTGAACCGACTGAACCGACTACGGCGACTGAACCAGCCGGCCCTGCGGGCTGGGCAGGGTCAGCCGGAGTAGACAGCTCAGCTGGCGCGGCGGCGAAGCTTGCGGCGCTCGCGCTCTGACAAGCCGCCCCAGATGCCGAAGCGCTCATCGTTGGCGAGGGCGTACTCCAGGCATTCGACCTGGACCTCGCACTCGTGGCACACCTTCTTGGCGTCACGGGTGCTGCCGCCCTTCTCCGGAAAGAAAGCTTCCGGATCGGTCTGCGAGCACAGCGCCTTGGCTTGCCACTCCAGAACTTCCTCGTCTGCATCGAGGAAGAAACTCTCGGGCTGGACATCGACGTTCATGGACTCCTCCGAGACTCCTTGGCGAGCACCCACTTGACTGCCGGATGCGAGTCGCAGGTGTCCATGCCGACGACCCAGACTCGCCCGGTAGCGCATCCGGGCCCCCGGCAGGGGGAATGACACGCTTGAAATTACATCGGCTGTGAGACGCCACGTCAACCGTTTCGCGGAAAAGTATTCAATTAATTACGGAGAGCGATCTGCCCAGCACAGGTGCCTAATGCGCAACGCGAGCCCAATTGCGGACCAGTCGTGAACCCGTGAGCCAGCTAAAAACTTGGCCACAGCCACCCTAATTCCCGGCGTGTCATGCGCGAATCGCGGGCTGCATCGACGCAGTGTCAGCGGTTGCTCACCGGTGCACGGGAGCGATCTTCAGCCCTGCGTACTCACCAGCGGCAGCGATACGGGGCGCAGATTCGCCGTCGCTGTTCGTGCCAATTCCTGGCGATCGGCCGGCACTTCGCCGTACGTCGTGGTGCGCTGCGCGGAGGGACGCCCGGCACCCGTCGCGATCTCCTCGAGTTCGGCGACCGATTTCAGGGAGCCGTGCTCAGAGCCCGCCATCCGGCTGATGGTCTCCTCCATGAGCGTCCCGCCGAGGTCGTCGGCGCCGCCGGCGAGCATCGTGCGGGTGCCCTCAACGCCGAGCTTCACCCACGACGTCTGCACATGATCGATGGCGCCGGCGAGCAGCAGCCGGGCCATGGCGTGCACCGCCCGGTTCTCCGTCATGGTCGGACCCGGCCTCGCGACGCCCGCCAGGTAGAGCGGCGCGCTCTGGTGCACGAACGGCAGCGGCACGAACTCGGTGAAGCCGCCGGTGTCCTCCTGGATGTGGCGCAGCAGCCGCAGATGGCCGAGCCAGTGCGCCGGGGTGTCGACGTGGCCGTACATCATCGTCGAGCTGGTGCGCATGCCGAGCCGATGAGCCGTGGTGACGACCTCGACCCAGGTGGCGGCCGGCAGCTTGCCCTTCGTGAGGATCCAGCGGACGTCGTCGTCGAGGATCTCAGCGGCGGTGCCGGGCAGGGTGTCGACCCCCGCCTCCTTGGCTGCCGCGAGCCAATCAGCGATCGACATGGCGGCCCGTGAGGCGCCGTTGACGACCTCCATCGGGCTGAAGGCGTGCACGTGCATCTCGGGCAGCCGGCGCTTCACCTCGGCGGCGAGGTCGAAGTACGCGGTGCCGGGCAGATCCGGATGGATCCCGCCCTGCATGCAGACCTCGCTCGCACCGACAGCCCAGGCCTGCTCGGCCCGGCTGCCGACCTCGTCGAGCGAGAGGCTGTACGCGTCGGCGTCGCTGCGCCGCTGGGCGAAGGCGCAGAAGCGGCAGCCGGTGTAGCAGACGTTGGTGAAGTTGATGTTGCGGTTGACGACGTAGTGCACGACGTTGCCGACCCGCTCGCGGCGTACTTCATCGGCCAGCGCGGCCAACGCCTCGATCTCGGCGCCGGGCTCCGGGTCGAAGAGGGTCAGGGCGGTCGCGTCACTCATTGCCGGGCCCCGCGCCTCGGCTTCGCGCAGGGCGACGGCGTACTCCGGCCGCATCCGCTCGCGCGGCGCCATCGCGGGCGCGGCGCTCCCCCGGGTCTGCGCCTGCTGCGAGACGACGAGCGACCCCCAGTCGCCGTACGCCGAGTCGAAGTCGCTGCGCGTCTCGGTCCGCCGGCCCTCGGTGTCGATCGCGGTGTCCAGATCGGTGCGGCCGGCGCTTGCCAGGCCGCCGTCGGGCTCCTGCCAGGCCAGCCCCTGCGGGATGGCGTCCTCGCGGGCCAGCCCGGTCGCGGGATCGACGAGCGCGGCGACATGCGCGCGCAGCCGCGGGTCGAGCCACGGCTCGGCGAGGTAGGGCGGGTGTGCGGTGAGCCGCTCGCGCAAGGTGAAGCCGGCGTCCGCGCACCACTCGCTGAGTGCCTCGAGCTGTGGCCACGGACGCTCGGGATTCACATGGTCAGGGGTGAGCGGGCTGACGCCGCCGAGGTCGTCGACGCCCGCGGCGAGCAGTCGGGCGACGTCGCCGGGCTCGACCAGGTTGGGCGGCGACTGCACGCGAGCCCCCGGGCCGAGCACGAGGCGCGCCACGGCGATCGCGGCCAGCAGCTCATCCGCCTCGAGGTCGTCACTGCTGCGCATCGCCGTGTCGGGCTTGGCCCGGAAACCCTGGATCAGCACCTCTTGCAGATGCCCGTACTGGCGGGCCATCCGGCGCAGGGCGAAGAGGGCGTCGATCCGGTCGGCCAGGCTCTCGCCGATGCCGACCAGGATCCCGGTGGTGAAGGCGACGGTGCAGCGGCCGGCGTCTTCGATGACCCGCAGCCGGACGTCAGGATCCTTGTCTGGACTGCCGTAATGGGCGCCGCCCGGCTCGTCGAAGATCGCCCGCGAGGTGGTCTCCAGCATCATCCCCATCGACGGCGCGACGGGCTTCAGGCGCTGGAAGTCCTCCCACGAAAGAACCCCGGGGTTCAGGTGCGGCAGCAGTCCGGTCTCCTCGAGCACCCGGATCGCCATGGCTCGCAGGTAGCCGAGCGTCGAGTCGTAGCCGTGCGCGTCGAGCCATTCGCGGGCCGCGCTCCACCGGTCCTCCGGCTGATCGCCGAGCGTGAAGAGCGCCTCCTTGCATCCGAGCGCGGCGCCCTGACGGGCGATCTCGACGACCTCGTCGGGTGACAAGTAGGGCGCCGGCAACCGGCCGGGCGTCGTGGCAAAAGTGCAGTAGTGGCAGCGGTCGCGGCACAGCCGGGTCAGCGGGATGAAGACCTTCTTGCTGTAGGTCACGACCCCCGGGCGACCCGCTGCCTGCAGCCCCGCGTCGCGGACCCGGGCGGCGCTCGCCATCAGATCCCGTAGGTCCTCACCCTGGGCCGACAGCAGGATCAGCGCCTCGGTGGCATCGAGGGTCACCCCGTCACGGGCGCGCCGCAGCGCGCGGCGCATGGCCGACGGACTCGGTGCGATGTGCCCGTCGGGCGGCTCGCTCACCACTGGGTCCCCACGTCGCAACCGTATGTCGGGCCGCCCGCGCAATTTGCAGTGGTTGACTTGCCTGATGCGAATCGTGGTGCTGGCCGGCGGCTTCGGCGGTGCCCGCTTCCTGCGTGGGCTGCTCGGCGCGGTGCCTGACGCCGAGATCACGGCGATCGTCAACACCGGCGACGACGTGACGTTGCACGGCCTGCGGATCTGTCCGGACCTCGACACGATCATGTACACGCTGGGCGGCGGGCTCGATGAGGAGCGCGGCTGGGGACGGGTCGGCGAGACGTTCGCGGTTCGCGATGAGCTGAATGCGTACGGTGCGGGGCCCGCCTGGTTCGGCCTCGGCGACCGCGATCTGGCGACCCACCTCGTCCGCACCCAGATGCTCGATGCGGGCTACCCGCTCTCGGCGGTGACGGCCGCGCTGTGTGACCGCTGGAAGCCGGGCGTCACTCTGCTGCCGATGAGTGACGACCGGGTCGAGACGCATGTGACCGTCGACGAGCCCGACGCCGGCCGGCGGGCCATCCACTTCCAGGAGTGGTGGGTGCGCTACGGCGCCGCGCTGCCGGCCGAGGCGATCGTGCCGGTGGGCGCCAAGGAAGCGAAGCCCGGGCCGGGCGTCCTCGAAGCGATCGGAGAGGCCGACGTCGTCGTCCTGCCCCCGTCCAACCCGATCGTCTCCGTCGGCGTGATCCTCGCCGTGCCCGGCATTCGCGACGCGATCCGGGCTGCCCCGGCGCCTGTGGTCGGTGTCTCCCCGATCATCGGCGGCGCGCCGGTGCGGGGCATGGCCGATCAGTGCCTGCGCAGCGCCGGGATCGAGGTCAGTGCGGAGGCGGTCGGACGTCATTACGGAGCGCGCTCGGGGCCTGACGGGCTGCTCGACGCCTGGATGGTGGACACCACCGACGCGTCGGCCCAGATCGACGGGATGCGCGTCGTCGCCATGCCGCTCCTGATGCCCACCCCGGCCGAGGCGGCCACGCTCGCCTCCGCCGCCCTGGAGGTTGCCCGTGCTGTCGGTTGAGCCCGTATCCGGACTCCCGGAGATCGCCGCCGGGGACGACCTGGCAGCGTTGATCGCCGTCGCGGCGGAAGACCTTCGTGATGGCGACGTCGTCGTCGTCACGTCGAAGATCGTCAGCAAGGCCGAGGGACGTCTGGTGCCCGCCGGCGACGACCGCGAGGCCACCCGGCTCGCCGCGGTCGACGCGGAGATGGTGCGCGTGGTCGCCGCCCGCGGCCGCACCCGCATCGTCGAGACCCGATCCGGGCTGGTGATGGCCAACGCCGGCGTCGACACCTCGAACATCGACAAGGACACGATCGCGCTGCTTCCGGCCGATCCCGACGCGTCAGCCCGCGGCATCCGGGAGGGCCTGCGCGCGCGAAGTGGCGCGGACGTGGCCGTGGTGGTCACCGACACGTTCGGCCGTCCCTGGCGGCAGGGCCTGACCGACGTCGCCATCGGGGTCGCCGGCATCGCGGCGCTCCGCTCGCACATCGGCGCGGTCGACGACTACGGCAACGAGCTCGGCATGACCGAGATGGCCGAGGCCGACGAGCTCGCCAGCGCCGCCGAGCTGGTGGCGGGCAAGCTGTCGGGCGTTCCGGTGGTCGTGATCCGGGGCTACGAGTGGGTGCCGGACGACGGTCGCGGGGCGCAGGCGCTGGTCCGGCCGGCGGATGAGGACATGTTCCGGGTCGGGGCCACCGAAGCGTTCGACGCCGGCCTGCAGGCAGCCACCGCCCATCGCCGCACGGTGCGCACCTTCACCGCCGAGTCCGTCGATGCGGCTGACGTCGACGCCGCGATCGCCGACGCGCTCACCGCCCCCGCACCGCACCACACGCAGCCGTGGCGCTTCGTGGTGGTCGACGAGCGCCGCGCCGCCTTCCTGGAGGCCATGCGCGAGGCGTGGATCGCCGATCTGCGCGCCGACGGCTTCGACGAGGGAGCGATCGAGCGTCGCCTGCGTCGCGGTGACGTCCTGCATCGGGCGCCGGTGCTCGTCGTGCCGTGCCTGCTCCCCGACGGCGCTCACGACTACCCCGACCCCGCTCGTTCCTCCGCTGAGGAACGCATGTTCCTCGTCTCCGGCGGCGCTGCGGTGCAGAACCTGCTGGTCGCCCTGGCCGCTCGCGGACTCGGCTCCTGCTGGGTCTCCTCGGCGCTCTTCTGCCCCGGCACCGTGCGCGCCGTGCTCGACCTCCCCGCCGGCTGGCAGCCGCTCGGCACCATCGCGATCGGCCACCCCGCCGCTGACCCGCCCGCCCGCGCCGCAGCCGCCGCCGAGGACTTCACCCTCCGCCGCTAACATGATCGGGGTCAGATGGCGGCGTAGCTCCGGACGCTCATTTTTGGGCCGAAGGCGGGTGGGCGCGGGACGCCGAGTTCGATCAGCCGCGTGACGCGGAAGCGGTGCGGACGGTAGGGCTCGAGCAGTTCGAGCATCCGGGCGTCGTCGACCCGATGCCCGGTGAAGGCCCACCCGACGTGAGCGGCGAGGTGGTAGTCCCCGACCGAGACGGCGTCAGCGTCACCGTGCGCGCGCTGGGCGATCTCGGCGGCGGTCCAGATCCCGATCCCGGGGACGGCCCGAAGCGCGGACTCGATGGCCGGTCCGCTCCCGAGGGTCAGCGTTCTTTCGAGCGCGTCCGCGACGCGGGCGGCCGAGACGATCGTGCGGGAGCGCTTGCCGTCCACGCCGGCCTTGTGCCAGTCCCACGACGGGATCCGCGCCCAGACCTCGGGCGGCGGGCAGACCCGCAGTCCGGCGGGTCCGGGGCCTGGGGCGGCCTCGCCGTAGCGGTTCACCAGCCAGCGCCACGCGCCGCGGGCCTCCTTGCCAGTCACTTTCTGCTCGAGCACGGCCGGCACCAGCGCCTCGAAGACGCGTCCGGTCCGGATCACGCGCAGCCCCGGATAGCGGTGCGCCAGACCGCGGAGCAACGGATGCTCGGGCACGAAGCCCGACGGGTCGTCGTGCTCGCCGAGCATCGCCGGCACCGTCGTCAGCATCGCCTCAGCGCCCAGCCCCCAGCTCTCGCAGCGCAGCGCACCAGGGCGGCCGGGGTCGGACGCGATGAGCAGTGTGGCCGAGCCGGCAGCAGTGCGTGCGGTGCACCAGATGCCCCGCTCGTCGCGTCTGAACGCGGGATCGCCGCGGCCCCGGCTGAGCACCGAGAGCGTGCGGCGGGTGTCCAGCCGATGCGCCGGCGCGTAGCGGAGGACGGACACGGGATCAGTCTGCCGCGAGTCCAGCAGGTGCGCCCACGAGAACGCGCCGCGCGGCGTGAGACGGCCGCTGCAGCCAGCCTCCGCGGTTAGCCTGCCAACCATGGGGGCGAAACGCAGCCGTGACGAGCGCAAGCAGCGGACGGCTCAGCAGCGTGCCGAGCAGCAGGCGCGCGACCGCCGCCAGCGCCGGATCGTCTACGGGATCGCCGGCCCGCTCGCGCTGATCATCATCGGCATCGTCCCGTTCACGAACTGGTACCACGCCCACCAGCGGGGGATCCAGCACTCGGTGGGCTACGTCCGCCCGGCCAGCAGCGCAGCAAAGGCCGCCGGCTGCACTGGCGTCCGCAACGACACGCAGATGGCCACCTCGGTGATCACGCAAGGAACGACGGTCGACTACTCGGCGCTTGTCGCCAAAGCTGGCCAGCAGCTGCCACCGACCAGCGGCCCGCGTGATGCCAACCTGCTGCCGGATTCGCCCGCCTTCATCGCCCGTACAGCCGCGCCGCACCCGGAGCGGGCCATCGGCAACCTCGACCACGGCTACATCATCGTCTGGTACGACAACGACTTTCCCGCTGCTCAGGTGAAGCTCCTGCAGGCGGCCAGCTCGGCGAACACCCGCACGCTGATCGTCCCCTGGACCCGCAGCGTCTTCCCCAACGGACAGCACGTCGTCCTCACCGCCTGGGACCGCACCCAGCGTTGCAAGACCGTGTCGGCTGCCGTCCTCACGTCGTTCGCGGGCACCTACCGGGACGACGCGAGCGGCTCGGGCTGGGGCTCCCCGACTGCGCCCACGCCGAACGGCGCGGCATCGCCCACCCCGACACCGAGCGCGTCCGCCTCGGCCTCGGTCACGCCCTCGGCATCAGCGTCCGCATCGGCGGCTCCGTCGGCCACCCCGACCGCGGCCACCCTGGCGCCGAGCGCGAGCGTCACCGTCCCGAGCGGTTCGACCCTTCCGAAGGAGAGCGCCAGCCCGGCCCGCTAGCCATCCGGCGGGTCAGCTGCTCGCGCGATCCGAGCTGAAACGCACCGCGCCGTCCGCAAGCGCGGCGCCGGGGAACACCCGCACGCCGGAGAGCAGCTCGTTACCGGCACCGATCCGCGCCCCGTCGCCGATGACGGCCGACGTGACCACGGTGCCCGCGCCGATGACCGCCCCGCGACCGATGACGCTCTCGCGTACCTGCGCCCCGGCTTCGATCACCGCGCCGTCGAACACGACACTCGACGCGACGGTGCTGCCCGCCCCGACCGAGGCGCCGCGACCGATGGTCGAGCCGCCGTCGACGATCGCGTCACCGGCGACGGCGGCGTCCACCAGGAGCAGCGACTCCCCCACCGGCCCGGGCAGCGCGCTGGACGCAACCCGGCCGCGCACCAGATCGCAGGAGCCCTGCACGAACGCCGCGGGCGTACCGAGGTCGAGCCAGTAGCCCGAATCCACATGACCGACAACAAGTTCCCCGGCGGCGAGCAGCCCCGGGAACGTCTCGCGCTCGACCGACACCGGCCGTCCGGCCGGGATCGCGTCGATGACACTGCGCCGGAAGACGTAGCAGCCGGCGTTGATCCGGTTCGTCGGCGGGTCCGGTGTCTTCTCCAGGAACGCGGTGACGCGCCCGCTCTCGTCGGTAGGGACGACGCCGAACGCGCGGGGATCCTCGACCTCCACCAGGTGCAGGGTGACCTGGGCGCCGGCATCGGTGTGATGGTCGACGAGCGCACGGAGGTCGACGCCCGACAGGACGTCACCGTTGAAGATCAGGACCGGGTCGTCCGGACCGCCGCGCAGCCGTCCGGCGACGTTGCGGATTCCTCCGCCGGTGCCGAGCGGCTCGACCTCGGTGACGTACTCCAAGTCGAGGCCGAACGCCGATCCGTCGCCGAAGTACTGCTCGAAAACCTCGGGCTGGTAAGAGGTTGCGAGCACCACGTGGTCGACGCCGGCGTCGCGCGCCCGCGCCAGCTGATGGGCGGTGAACGGCACGCCGGCGGTCGGCAGCATCGGCTTGGGCGCCGAAATGGTCAAGGGGCGGAGCCGGGTGCCTTGGCCCCCGACGAGAAGAACGGCGTCCACACCGAGAGCTTTCCAGATGAGCACAGCGGGCGCGTTCGACGAGCCGCGCACTAACCTTCGCGGCGTGGGTGCCGAGTCCAGTCCCGAGTCGCCGCTGCCGGTGCGCACGGTCGCCCGGATGATCTCGGCCTGGGTCGCCAAGCTGGGCCGGGTCTGGATCGAGGGCCAGATCACCGAGGTCTCGCGGCGCAGCGGGATGCGGGTGGCGTTCCTCACGTTGCGCGATCCGGTGGCTGACGTGAGCCTGCGGGTCGCCGCCGGGCCGGCGATGGTCGAGGGGCTACGCGAGGGCGCGCGCGTGGTCCTCTGGGGCCAGCCGGAGATGCATCTGACGCGCGGCTCGCTGCAACTCGTCGCCCATGAGATCCGCCCGGTCGGGGCCGGCGAACTGCTGGCGCGCATCGAGCGGCTGAAGTCCGTGTTTGCCGCCGAGGGCCTTTTCGCGGCCTCGCGCAAACGACCCTTGCCCTTCTTGCCCCATACCGTCGGCCTGATCACCGGTCGCGGCAGCGCCGCCGAGCGCGACGTCGTGGAAAACGCCCGCCGCCGCTGGCCCGCGGTCCGCATCGCCCTCCGCGAGGTGGCCGTGCAGGGCCCGTTCGCCGTC
The DNA here is from genome assembly GCA_036267695.1 of Frankiaceae bacterium. Classification (GTDB taxonomy): domain Bacteria; phylum Actinomycetota; class Actinomycetes; order Frankiales; family Frankiaceae; genus DATAZK01. The sequence continues at coordinate 5,403 of DATAVO010000141.1, read as the reverse complement.
ACCGAGGTGAGCGACGCGATCCGGGTGCTGGACCGCGACCCGGAGATCGACGTGATCGTGATCGCCCGCGGCGGCGGCTCGCTGGAAGATCTGCTGCCGTTCTCCGACGAGGCGCTGTGCCGGCTGGTGTCGGCGAGCCTGACCCCGATCGTCAGCGCGATCGGCCACGAGCAGGACACCCCGCTGCTGGATCTGGTGGCTGATGTGCGGGCTTCGACTCCGACCGATGCGGCCAAGCACGTCGTCCCGGATGTCGGCGAGCAGGCGCAGGCGGTCGCGCAGCTTCGAGCCCGGGCCCGGCGGGCAGCCACTGGGCGGCTGGATGCCGAGCAGGCGCGTATCCACGCCCTGGCCTCGCGGCCGGCGCTGCGCGATCCGCAGTCGGGGCTGGTGCACCGCGCGCAGGAGATCGCGGCGCTGGTAGCTCGCAGCCGGCGCACCGTGCAGATCCTGATCGAACGGGAGGACCAGAGCGTGCAGCAGCAACTGGCGCAAGTGCGGGCGCTTTCACCGGCGGCCACCCTGGCCCGCGGGTACGCCGTCGTGCAGCAGCAGGACGGCACGGTGCTGCGCGATGCGGCAACGGTGAGCGGCGGCGAGAGGCTGGCCGTCAGGCTCGCTGACGGACGTCTGGACGTCGAGGTCGTCAAGGTCGTCAAGGTGGTCGCGTGAGCAAGAACACCAGCAAGAACGAGCCGTCATTGCCGTCGACGTACGAGGAGGCCCGCGCCGAACTCGAGGACGTCGTGCGCCGGCTCGAGACCGGCGGGGTGGCGCTCGAGGAGTCGCTGGCGCTGTGGGAGCGCGGCGAGCAGCTCGCCAAGCAATGCCAGGACTGGCTCGACGGCGCCCGCCGCCGGCTGGATGCCGCCCGTGAGCCGGCTGGTGAGGCCGCCGCTGAGCCGGCCAGTGCCGCAGGCGGCGCCGCCGACAGCCCAGCCGAGGAGTCCTGAGCTACCGGGATTGCTCGCGCAGGCTGCGGGCGAGCGTCGCCAATTCCGGGAGGCTCGCGCCGGTGCTCGTCCCACCGTCGCTGATCGTCAGCACGCCGCCGCCGTCGAGGTGGCGCACGAGGGCGACGTGAGTGCCGCTATGGCGAACCTCGAATCCCGATGGCACGCCGGCGGCTGAATCAGCCGGCTGGGCGGGGGTCGCCACCGGATTGACGTAGGAATCCTTGTAGAAGGTCGCGCTCGGCTGGGCCGTCTCGTCGAGGCGGGCAAAACGCTTGCTGTCCAGGACGAATCCGACGTGCAGGCCGTCGGGCGCGCTCGCGATGCGCACGTAGCTGGACTGCCAGCCGGTCGGCAACGGCTGCGGCACCAGCACCGGCAGCGAGCTCTCCTTGGCGAGCGCCTGCGCGGCGGGCAGGTACGCAACCGGCGTCACTTTCTGGTGCGCGGTCTTGGGTAGCAGCAGGACGAAGACGGCGATCGCGGCGCCCACGACGGCCAGCGAGAGCACCATGTCACGCACCGTGCTCGGCTTGCGGGCGCGCCGCTTGCGCTGCGATGTCGGTGCCGTCGTTGCCACCCCACCAGCTTGCCTGCCGACGGCGGCGGGCGCATGATCCGCGACCCGAATGGGCAGGAAGGTTGACAGGTTGCTGGGCCAGAGCGGCCGTGGCGGCGTCGCCCCCGAGGCGCTGCCACGGTCTGATCAGTCCGGCCGCCGCCGGCCCCCAGCAGCCGGCGGCGCCCGGACGGTCGGTGCGCCGCCCCCGATACAAGGGGCCGTCGGACTCCCCAGCCGATCGACGACCCGCCAGGGGCAGCGCCACCACTCCAGTTGTTCGACGTGGTCGGCCCGACTCCTTCTCGTTACCGGATCCATCTACCATCCGGCGCGTGACCGCTGACACCTCGCACGAGTCCTCCGCCAGCCAACCGCCTGCGTCGCTCGCCGTCCAAGGCCAGGCTCCTGATCGAAACCTCGCCCTCGAACTCGTCCGCGTGACCGAAGCGGCTGCTCTTGCCGCCGGCCGCTGGGTCGGTCGGGGCGACAAGAACGGGGCCGACCAGGCCGCGGTCGATGCCATGCGCCGGCTCGTCGGCACCGTGTCGATGGCCGGCGTCGTCGTCATCGGTGAGGGCGAGAAGGACGAGGCGCCCATGCTCTACAACGGCGAGGAGGTCGGCGACGGCCGCGGCCCCGAGTGCGACGTGGCGGTCGACCCGGTCGACGGCACGACGCTCACGGCCAAAGGCATGAGCAACGCGGTCGCCGTCATGGCGGTCAGCGAGCGCGGAACCATGTACGACGCCAGCGCCTGCTTCTACATGGAAAAACTGGTCTGCGGGCCCGAGGCGGCCAACCAGGTCGACATCAACGCGCCGGTGGCGGCGAACATCGCAGCAGTCGCGCGGGCAAAGGGCATCGCGGCCCGCGACGTGACGGTGGCGATCCTGGAACGGCCGCGTCACGACGACCTGGTGCGCGAGGTGCGTGAGTCCGGGGCGCGGGTGAAGCTGCTGTCCGACGGCGATGTGGCGGGCGCGGTGATGGCCGCCAGCGAGGACACCGGCGTCGATCTCCTGCTCGGCATCGGCGGCACCCCGGAAGGCATCATCGCGGCCTGCGCCGTGACCTGCCTGGGCGGCATCATCCAGGGCCGGCTGTGGCCGCGGGACGACGACGAGCGTCGCAAGGTGCTCGACGCCGGACACGACATCACCCGCGTGCTCACGACCCGGGATCTGGTCGCCAGCGACAACGTGTTCTTCGTCGCCACGGGCGTGACCGACGGCGAACTGGTGCATGGCGTGCGCTACCGCGCGGGCGGCGCGACTACGGAATCGCTCGTCATGCGCTCGCGCAGCGGGACGATCCGGCGGGTGCAGAGCCACCATCAGCTGACCAAGCTGCAGGCGTACTCGACGGTCCCGTTCTAAGGTCCCGGCACGGCCTGCGGCAGGTCAGCTAGCCTGCAATTGTGACTGAGAGCAAGTACCGGACCGAGCACGACTCGATGGGCGATGTGCTCGTGCCCATCGACGCCAAGTGGCGTGCGCAGACCCAGCGCGCCGTCGAGAACTTCCCCGTGAGCGGGCTTCGCGTGGAGCCCTCGCTGTTTCACGCGCTGACGGCGATCAAGCGGTCAGCGGCAGCCATGAACGCCGAGCTCGGCGTGATTCCTGACGACGTGGCGAAGGCGATCATCGCCGTCGCAGGTGAGGTCGTGGCCGGCGAGTGGGACGACGAGTTCCCCATCGACGTGTTCCAGACCGGGTCCGGCACCTCGACGAACATGAACACCAACGAGGTGCTCGCCACGCTCGCCACCGAGCGCCTCGGCAGCAGCGTGCATCCCAACGATCACGTGAATGCCTCGCAGTCCTCGAACGACACGTTCCCGTCGGCGATCCACGTCGCCGCGGCCCAGCTCATCAACGCCGATTTGCTCGCCGCCATCGACCACCTCGCCGCGTCCCTCGGCCGTAAGGCCACCGAGTTCGCCGAGGTCGTCAAGAGTGGCCGCACGCACCTCATGGACGCCACTCCGGTCACGCTCGGTCAGGAGTTCGGCGGCTACGCCGCGGCGGTGTCCTACGGCCGGGAGCGCCTCGAGAGCGTGCTGCCGCGCGTCAGCGAACTGCCGCTCGGCGGCACGGCCGTCGGCACGGGTATCAACACGCCTGCAGGGTTCGCCGCGGGCGTCATCGGCAAGCTGTCGGCCGACCTCGGGCTGCCGTTCACCGAGGCGCGCGACCACTTCGAGGCGCAGGCCTCACGCGATGCGCTGGTCGAGTGCTCCGGGGTGCTGCGCACGTACGCGATCAGCCTCTACAAGATCGCCAACGACTTGCGCTGGGCCTCATCCGGCCCGCGCGCCGGACTCGCCGAGATCCACCTGCCCGATCTGCAGCCCGGCTCGTCGATCATGCCCGGCAAGGTCAACCCGGTCATCCCGGAAGCGGTGTGCCAGGTCGTGGCACAGGTGGTCGGCAACGATGCGGCCGTCGCGTTCGGCGGCGCCGCCGGCAATTTCGAGCTCAACGTGATGCTGCCGGTGATCGGGCGCAACCTGCTCGAGTCGATCCGGATCTTGTCCACCATCAGCCGGCTGCTCGCCGACCGCTGCGTCGATGGCATCACCGCTGACATCGAGCGCTGCCGGCGCTACGCCGAATCCTCGGCCTCGATCGTCACCCCGCTGAACCGCTATATCGGCTACGAGGAGGCGGCCAAGGTCGCCAAGCAGTCGCTGGCCGAGGAGAAGACGATCCGCGAGGTCGTCATCGAGCGGGGACACGTCGCCAACGGCACGCTCACCGAGGGCCAGCTGGACGAAGCGCTCAACGTCCTCGCGATGACCCGACCCGCGAGCTGACCTCCGCCGGAAGGCCGTCACCCATCGCCCGCTGATTCGTTGAGCGGGCATGGCCACGATCACCCGCCACGGCGTCCACCCCAAGGACGCCGGCTCCCCGACCGCCCGGCAGCGGCCCACCGGCGCCGAGATCATCCGCGACCTGCGGACCGGTGCCGGTCAGGTCGCGAACGTGCTCGCGGTCATCGTGACCGCGGCCGCGGCGATCCTCGCCGCCGTCCTCGTGCTGCACATCGTGTTCGTGCTGTTCAAGGCGACGCCGACGAACGGCATCGTCAAGCACGTCAACAGCTATGCCCATGACATCGCGGGCCCGTTCCGCACCATGTTCGCGTTCAAGAGCAAGGCCAAGCCGAACATCAAGCTGACCGAGACCGTCAACTACGGCATCGCCGCGCTGGCGTACCTGGCAGGCGGGCGCGTTCTTGCCGCCCTGCTGCGCAAGCTCGCGCCCTGACGCGGCTTCTTGGCGAGTGTCGCTAGGTGCCGTAGCGGCGGCTTCGCTCGCCGTAGGCCCGCAGCGCGCGCAGGAAGTCGGTACGCCGGAAGTCGGGCCAGTAGGCCTCGCAGAAGTAGAACTCGCTGTGCGCGCTCTGCCAGAGCAGGAAGCCCGATAAACGCTGTTCCCCGCTGGTGCGGATGACGAGGTCCGGGTCCGGCTGGCCCTTCGTGTAGAGGTGCTCGGCGATGTGGTCGACGTCGAGCGTCTCGGCGACCTCCCCGAGGGTCAGGCCATTGGCCTCGTTCTCCTGGAGCAGGCTGCGGACGGCATCAGCGATCTCGCGGCGGCCTCCGTAGCCGACGGCGACGTTGACGTGCAGCCCGCGCTTCCCGATGGTCGCCGCGGCGGCTTCCTTGAGCGCGCGTGCCGTCGAATCCGGAAGCAGGTCGAGCGCCCCGACCGGATGCACGAGGAATGGCTGGTGAGGCGCCGACAGGTCGCTCGCCACCTGCTCGATGACACCAAGCAGCGGCCGCAGCTCGTCGTCCGGCCGCGAGAGATTGTCGGTCGACAGCAGCCAGAGCGTGACGACCTCGACGCCAGCGGCGCTGCACCAGACCAGGAACTCGTC
>DATAVO010000140.1:0-11066 GCA_036267695.1 Frankiaceae bacterium | reverse complement strand
CGAGCACGTCCTCGATCTGCGTCTGGCCCAGCTCGAGGCCGCTTTCGTCGAGGCGGCGGCCCGCGGGCCGCTGGTCGTGGCGTTCTCCGGCGGCGCCGACTCGGCCTTCCTGCTGGCGGCAGCTCTGCGCACGCTCGGTCCCGATCGGGTCGGCGCCGCAACGGCGGTCTCCCCGTCGCTCCCAGCGGTCGAAAGGGCAGCAGCCGCAGCTTTTTCGGCCGGGCTGGGAGTGCGGCACGAGTTCGTCGACACCCACGAGATGGACCGGGACGGCTACCGCGCGAACGCCGGCGACCGCTGCTACTTCTGCAAGGCCGAACTGCTCGATGTCGTCGGGCCGGTGGCGCAGCGGCTGGGTCTCGCCCGGGTCGCAACCGGGACGAACGCCGACGACGCGATCGCCGGGTTCCGTCCGGGGATCCGCGCGGCCCACGAGCGCGGCGCCGTCACCCCGCTGCGCGACGCTGAGCTGACCAAGTCGCAGGTACGCGCGGCGAGCCGGCAATGGGGCCTGGTGACCGCCGACAAGCCCGCCGCCGCATGCCTGTCCAGCCGGATCGCGTACGGAATCGCCATCACCCCCCGCCGGCTGGCCCGGGTCGAGGCCGCGGAAGCTGCACTGCGGACGGCACTCGCCGGCGCCGGCCTTGCTGTCCGCGATCTTCGGGTGCGCGACCTCGGTGACGTCGCGCGCGTCGAGGTGGACGCCGCCCAAGCAGCGACGCTAGCCGCCCGCCCCGATCTGCTCGCGTCCATAAGGGGATTCGACCGGGTCGAGGTCGATCCCCGCGGCTTCCGCAGCGGCTCGATGAACGAACTGCTCCCATGATCAACGCTCGTGTAGGGCTCAGACTTCGGGGGCTCCCTCACCCTGCTGGGCGGCGCCGCGCTCGATGCTTTCTTTGTAGGCCGCCGCGTCCTTCTGGCTGACCTTCAGGCCTTCGGCGGCCTTCTCGTCCTCGGCGTTGATCTCGTCGGCGCGGCCCCCGGTGACGCTCTCGTCGGCAGTCGCGCTTGCGCCGTGCGCTTCGTTCTGGGCGTCCTTGCTATGGAAATCCTGATCGGAATCCTGCTGAGCCATATCGGTTCCTCCAGCGTGTTCAGCTTGGCGTGCGCGGTCCTGCTAGTGCCGTTGCCCAGCCTGCGACCCGCTAACCCGGGGCACGATCAGCGCCTGACGAATATCCTGGACAGCACACACTGCTTCGCCCCGCGGCTGCCTGCTGCCGCACGAGGAAATTAGGTCTACGGTGCCCACCGGTCGCGTCAAATGGTTCGATCCTGAAAGAGGCTTCGGCTTCCTCAGCCGAGACGACGGCGGAGACGTCTTCGTCCACAAAGCCGCGCTCCCGGCAGGCACCACGGCGCTCAAGCCCGGTGAGAAGGTCGAATTCGGAGTGGCCGAAGGCCGCCGCGGCGAGCAGGCGCTCTCGGTTCAGTTGCTGAGCGCACCCCCGCGGCTCGCCACCACGCCGCGGCGGGATCCGCAGGAGCTGCACGGGATGATCGAAGACATGATCCAGCTGCTCGACACGGTGCAGCGTGACCTGCGTCGCGGCAAGCATCCCGACAAGCGGGTGGCGCAGAAAGTCGCGAAGGTCGTGCATGCCGTGGCCGACGAGCTCGAGCCTGATTCGCGGCCCAGCGCTTAGAAGTAGTCGAGCAGCTGCGCCGCCGACTTGGGACGGATCAGCTCCAAGCCGTTGATCGACGAGTCGGGGCCATGCAGCAGACCAGCCTCGGCGAGCATGGCCGGTGTCGCGACCCCGCAGTAGAGCAGCGCGAAGCCGGCGACGTGCAGCCGTAGCTGCGGATGCGTGCCGGTGCGTACCAACTCCCCGTGGCCGTCGGCGACGTCGAACTGCCAGGCGCCGTCGTTCCACGACGCAACCGGGTCGTGCAGGTGGAACATGACGCGACCGCGCCGGCTGAGCGGCCAGCCGCGGCTGGACAGTGCCTTGGCGACGTCGACCGGACGGTGCATCCACGGGCGCGCGTCGAGCTTGGCCGCCGATTCCCATGGCAGCAACGGGGTGATCGGGTCGAACTCGAGCGGACGCAGCCGCACCGTTGGGGTGACGCTGCGCCAGCCGGCGATCACGGTCAAGAGTTCGCGAGCTGCCTCGGTGGTGATGGCGAGCAGATCCGGAACGTCGAGCACCGCTTCGGAGCGGTAGCCGGTGCCGCGCATCCAGCTCGCGTAGCCGACGAGCGTGTCCTCATCGAAGGCCAGCGTCATGCCGTCGATGCCCTTGGGCCAGCTGTCCTCCGCGAACGTAATGCCGCTGCGCGTCAGCAGCCCCTCGCGCGGGCGGGCCACCCGGTTGTAGAGGTCGCACACTGCCGCCTGATCCGCCCCGCTCGGATCGGCCGGGCGCAGGGTCAGCGTCCGGCCAACGTTGAGTTTGAGCGTCGGCACCGTCGCGAGTAGCGCTGAGGGCAGCTCGAGCGTGCGCAACTGACCGGCGAACGCCCAACCGCTCGCGCTGTAGACGGCCCCCGCCGTCGGATACAGGGCGCTGACGGCGGCGCCGCGCTCGTACGCCCCTTCGAGCACGGTCTTCAGCATGGCCCGGGCCGTGCCGGTACCCCTCGCCTCCGGCAGTACGGCGACTGCTGAGATGTCGGACGCGGGCACCCGGCGACCGCCCCACCACTGCTCGTGGCAGACGTCGTGGATGGTGCCGGTCAGCCGGCCCGCGCTGTCGAAGGCGCCGTAGACGATCCGGCCCTCCGGCAGGTTCGTTGCGTCCGGCATGGTGCTCGGCTCGCCGCTCTGGAACCCGAACGCGACCTTGGTCAGCTTCCAGCCAGCCGCGAGGTCGTCGCCCACCTCGAGCGGCCTTACCGACGGGATCACCGAAGTGGTCCGGTCAGCGCACCGGTCAAACCGGCCGCCGCCGCCCGATCGAGCAGGCCGGAGATGGCCGCGTAACCCTCGTCACCGAGGTCAGCGGTGAAGGAGTTGACGTACAGCGCGATGTGCTGGTCGACGACGTCGGGTGCCATCTCCTGGGAATGCGCGAGCACGTACGCGCGTGACGCAGCAGGATCCGCCCAGGCGGCTTCGACGCTCTCCCGGATGACGCGGCTGAGCCGGCTGATCCGCTCCGCGCGGAAAGTGCGCCGGGCAAGGATCGCCCCGAGCGGGATGGGCAGCCCGGTGTCGCCCTCCCACCAGTCGCCGAGGTCGACGATGGCCTGCAATCCGTACGAGGGATAGGTGAAGCGGGACTCGTGGATGATCAGCCCGGCGTCGACCGACCCTTCGGCGACGGCCGGCATGATCTTGTCGAACGGCAGCACCTCGATCGATGCCACGCCCTGCTCCTGCGCCCAGAGCCGGAAGAGCAGATATGCGGTGGTCTGCCGGCCGGGGATCGCGACGGTGGCTCCGGCCAGCGAGTCGCGCCCCGCCGTCACGACCAGCGGTCCGCAGCCGCGGCCGAGCGCGCCGCCGGACGGCAGCAACGCGTAGTCGGCCAGCAAGGCCGGCAGCGCGGCGTAGGAGACCTTGATGACGTCACCGCGGCCCGCCGCGGCCCAGCCGTTCAGCACGTCGATGTCGGCGAAGGACACCTCGGCGGGCGGCGCGTCAGAGACGAGCCCGGCAACCCAGGCGTGGAACGCGAACGTGTCGTTGGGACACGGCGAGAAGGCCACCTCGAGGGGGCTGGGGAAGTCGGTCATGAACGCGCTCCTGTCAGCTCGCCGGCGGCTCGCGTGAGTGCAGCGAGCGCTCCTGGGATGTCCCAGGTTGCCGCCGCGCGCAGCCCCACCTGGTTGGAAATTGCCCGCAACTCCGCGACGGGCACCCCGTGTCGTGACGCCGCCTCAGCCACTCCGAACCCTTCCATTGCCTCCGCGTACCCGCCGCGCGCCGCCAGTTCGGCGGCCCGAGATTCGCTGCCGGTGACGGTCGAAACAGTCAGCACCGGCCCGCGCCGGGCAGCTCGGATTCCGAGCGGCGTCGCCGCCATTTCGCCGCTACCGAACCCCAACGCCTCCAGGGTCAGGAAACCATCCGGCGATTCGGCGCCCAGATCGGCTGCCACGATCAGCGTCGCCTCGACCACGTCGCCCACTGCCGCCCGGCCCGCAAAACCGCCCGCGATTCCGGCGCTCACGACCAATGCGTAGCCGCCCGGAGCCAGGCTCAGCGCGGTCGCCGTCGCTGCCGCAGCTGCCGCCGGCCCGACCCCGCCGGCGACGATCGTCACACCCGCTCCGCTGATGGCCTCATACGGCCCGACCTTGCATTGCTCGATGACGCCGAGTCCCTGCGCGACCGCGTCGCGCTCGGCATTCACGGCGGTCACGACCAGCAATCCGCCGGCTGCCGGAGCGGACGTCACTGCAGACTGGGCTGCAGCGTGAACGCCCACAACCCGCCGGGCGTGCTGCCGGTGCCTTGCTCGGAGATCACCACGTCGGTGTTCTCGCTGCCCACGCTGAAGGAGAAGTGCTGCTTGCCGCGGAAGACTGCGGAGTTCAGGGTGCTGGTGCTGTCGGCTCCGGTCGTGATGTGCACCGACCATCCCTTCTTCGACAGCGACCGGTCGACGTCGATGTTCACCAGCGCGCCTGGGTGGACGGCGAGCGACTTGACCGCCCGAGATCCATTGACCTGCTTGCCGTCACGCACGTAGACGGTGGCGGAAGAGCGCACGACCCGCGAGCCGGACTGCAGGGTGACGCCGGGCGTGGGCTGCTGGCAGCCGGCGAGCACGCCGCCCGCGACGAGCAGGCCCAGCACGCCCCACCTGCGCTGGTCAGTCGGTCGTGCCACGGCTTCACCGTAGCGTCAGCTGCTGGGAGCAGCGGTGGCCGCCGCTACTGGGAGAGCCCGCCCATGCGGTCGAAGTGCTGGGTAGCCACCTGGCCACTGCCGCGATTCTCGCGCCGGTAGTCGCGGGCCCGGCGCAGCGATGCCGTCTCGGTCACCAGTGCGGCGACGACGAAAACCGAACCGAACGCGAAGCCGAGCCAGCCGGGCATCGGGAGCAGCCCGAAGGCGCCCCCGGCAACCCAGGCGAGCTGCAGCGCGGTCTCCGAACGGGCGAATGCCGAATTCCGGACGTCTTCGGCGACGTCGCGCTGGATGACGGCGTCGAGACCGAGCTTGCTCATCGAGCCGGCGAGCGTCGCGATGAGCGCAGCCAGCATCGATGTGACGACGTTGTAGAGGAGCGCTCCCGCCAGGCAGGCGCCAGTGGCGCAGATCAACCCGATGACCAGCAAGGTCTCGGGCTTCGACTGCTTGAGCCGGCCGCCGATGAAGACACCGACCGCGCTGCCGACGCCGGCCGCCAGGCCGAGGATGGCGATCCCGGACAGGCCCAGCCCGTCTTCACGGGCCCGGAACGCGAGAAACAGTGTGAGGAACCCGACAAGCGCCCGCAGCGCCGCCGCGCTGCGCAGCGCACCGGGGAGCTCACCGAGGATCCGGTGGACGCGGCCGCCCTCGCTGGGCGTGACCGCGGCCCGGCCGACCGAGGGCGCCCGCTTCTCACCGGCGGCGCTGTCGACGATCGACGGCAGGCCCCACGCGAGGAACAAGCCGACGACGAAGACAGCCGCACCGACGCGCAACATCCAGGGGTAGCCGACGAGCTTGGCGATGCCGAACCCGATCGGCGCGACGACGAGGCCGCCCAGCACGCCGGTGAGGGTCACCCGGCTGTTGACCTTGACCAGGGTCGAGCCCTCTGGCAGCACGCGCGGGACCACTGCGCTGCGGGCGACACCGAAGGCGCGGGAGAGCACCAGCAGGCCCAGGGCCAGCGGATACAGGTAGAGCGAGTTGATGTGACGCGCCAGCACGATCGCCAGGCCGGCGCGGGCCAGCATGGTGAGCCCCAGAGCGACCCGCCGACCGTTGGGGAAACGGTCGAGCGCGGGCCCGATGACCGGGGCGAGCAGCGCGAACGGAGCCATCGTGACCAGCAGGTAGAGCGCGACCTTGGTACGCGCCTCGCCGGGCTGGACCGAGAGAAACTGCGAGCCGGCGAGCGCGACGGTGACGAGCGCGTCACCGGCGGAGCTGAAGAAGGTCAGCTCGAGAAGGGGAGCCAAACCGGACTCGCCGGCCCCTCCAGCCCGGGCGGCCCGGCGCATGCGACCGACGCTGCCGTCGAGCGTGCCCCGCACTCCCATGAACCCAGTCTCTCCTGCTCGCGGCCGACGTGGAAACAAGTTCAGCTATCTGTGGACGACCGTTTCGGGCACCATGTGATCGTGAGGATGTCCGTCCCGTGGGCTTTCCAGTGCACTCCCCCGCTCAGCATGCGCCAACCAGAAGCGCCTGCCGCGATCCGACAGGGGATTCCCAGCGCTGATAGCCCCACCAGCTCAGAAGGCGCTGTGGCATGACTGCGGTAAGGGCGCGTAGCAAGGTCGCCGACGCGGCGTGCGCGGCCGCGACGGAGTTGGCGTACGACGCCGCTGTCGAGGCTGCTGGTGCCGCGGGCTTCGTCGGTGAGCCGCTGAACGTCGAGGCGGAGGACGACCGTCTCGTCGTGCACCGTTTCGCCTGCCGCATCCCCGCCTACCGGGGCTGGTACTGGGCTGTCGTGCTCACCCGGGCGCCGCGCGCGAAGCTCGTCACGGTCGATGAAGTGGTGCTGCTTCCCGGCGATGAGGCGATGCTCGCTCCCGATTGGGTGCCGTGGTCCGACCGCATCCAGGCCGGTGACCTCGGGGTCGGCGATCTGCTGCCGACCGCCGCCGACGATCCACGCCTCGTCCTGCGGATGGCTGACGTCGAGGAGCTCTCCGACGATCTGCCGTTCTTCGAGCTCGGTCTGGGCCGCCCGCGGGTGCTGTCGTTCGACGGCCGGGAGCAGGCCGCGACGCGGTGGTATGAAGGCGATCCCGGCCCGTCCGCGGCGATCAGCCGTTCGGCCCCCGCGCAGTGCAGCACCTGCGGCTTCTACGTCCGCCTCGTCGGCGGGCTCGGGCAGCTCTTCGGGGTCTGCACGAACGAGTTCGCACCGGACGACGCCTCGGTGGTCGCTGACGATCATGGCTGCGGCGCCCATTCCGAAGCGCTCGTGCTGCCGTCGGCCCACCCGCAGCCGGTGCCGTTCGACGACGACGCGATGGAAGCGCTCGAGACCTCGGCCGCCGAGCCGGTGACCGTCCACGATCCGGGGGCCGTCGACCGCGCGGAGGCCGTCGCGGGTACCGAGGGCGAGCCCTACGGTCACTCCTGAGCCCGATCCGTTCGGGACGGCCGCGCTGCGCAGGGCAGTTCTCGACGGCTGGGCGGCCTCGCCGGCCCGATTCCGGGAGGACGCGAACGCCGAGGAGGACGCCGCCCTCGGCGCGTACCGCGACCGGCTGATCGTCGAGCTGCTGCAGAACGCGGCGGATGCGTGCGCTGACGGCAGCGCACGTGGGCGGGTGCTGATCCGGCTGACGGAGTACGCGCTCGAGGTCGCCAATACGGGCGCCTCGCTGACAGCTGCGGGGGTCTCCTCCGCCTCCACGCTGCGGGCGTCGGCCAAGCGTTCAGCTGACACCGTCGGACGCTTCGGGGTCGGCTTCGCGGCAACGCTGAGCGTGAGTTCGGCGCCCGAGCTGATCAGCCACGGCGGCGGGGTTCGCTGGTCGCTGGAGAAGACCCGGCAGGAGGTCGCGGCGATCCCTGCCCTCGCCGCGGAGCTCGCGCAGCGCAACGGCCACGTGCCGGTGCTGCGGCTGCCGTATCCGATCGCGCCCGCCGGGATTGCGGATGGGTTCGACACCCTGGTACGGCTGCCGCTCGAGGACGGCGCGCTCGCGTACGCCCTCGGGCTGCTGGAGGATCTCGATCCGACCCTGCTGCTGGTGCTTCCCGCGCTGGCCGAGGTGGTCGTCCGGATCGAGCTACCGGATCGTCGCTCGGAGCGAACCTTCACCTGCCGGTGGGGCGATTCCGACAGTGCCGACGCGGTGCTGAACGGCGAGCGTTGGACGGGGGTCCTGCGGGCCGGCCGCGTCGATCCGCACTTGCTGGCAACGCGGGGAGTCGAGGAGCAACGCCGCGACACGTTCGAGGTACGCGTCCTGCTGCCACAGCGGGACTGGCCCGAGCACGTACCGCGCGTGCTGCGCGCCCCGCAGCCGACCGATGAGCCGCTCTCGCTGCCGGCGTTCGTGATCGCGACGGTGCCGGTGGATCCGGGCCGGCGACGGATCGTGCCCGGCCCGCTGACCGACGCGATGCTCGCCGAGATCGCCGCGGCGCTCGTACAGCTGGCGGAACGCACCGGCGACCTTCGTCTGGTCCCGACCGGGCTGCCCGCCGGACCGGTCGACGCTGCCATCACCGACGCGCTTCGTGAGGCGCTGCCCCAGGCGCGGATGCTTCCCGGAGACCTGCGCGGGGCGGACGCCCTCGTGCTCGACCTCGGGCCGGCCAGCGATCCGGTCACCGAGCGTCTCGGTGACGACCTTCCGGCACTCTTGCCGGCGCGCTACAACGGCCCGCGCCGGGCGGCCGCGCGGCGGGTGCTCGGCGTCCGGGAGCTCGGCGCCGGTGAGTTCGTGACCCTCCTCGCCGGGCTGGCGAGAGCGCCCGGCTGGTGGGCCGCCCTGTACCCGGCACTTCAGGGCGTCTCCGACCGGGATGCACTGGCGGCACTGCCCGTGCCGCTGGCCGATGGGCGCACAGTGACCGGACCGCGCGGGGTGCTGTTACCGGGCGCCGGTCTCGACGCGTCAGCACTGGCAGGGCTCTCGCTGCGGCTCGCGGATCCGGCGGTGAGTTCGGGGCCGGCCGGTGAGCTGCTGCGCGGCCTCGGGGCGGTTGACGCGGATCCGGCGACCCTGCTCGCGGACCCGGCAGTGACCGATGACGACGTGCCGTACACCGCCGCGCTCGCACTCATCGCCGCACTCGCCCCGGTCTATGAGGGCGTGCCGGCAGATCTCGCGGAACGTCTCCTGCTCCCCAGCGCAGACGGCGATCTGTGGCCGGCCGGGGAGCTCCTGCTGCCGGGCGGGGCCCTGGCTCAGGTCGTGCGTCCGGACGCGCCGTTCGGCGAACTCGCGGCGGACGTCGCGAGAGCGTACGACCCTGCGGTGCTGACCGCGGCCGGCGTGCTCGACACCTTCACCGTGCTGCGCGCCGATGAGGTGCTGCTCGATCCGGACGACCCGGTGCTGCTGGAGCTGGATGGATCCGACGAGTGGGTCGCCGAGCTCGCCGAGTCGAGAGCGGCGGGCCCGATGCTGGCCGGCTTCCGGGCGATACGCGATCTGGAACTCGTCCGCTGGCCCGACGCGCTCGCCGTGCTCGCCGCACCTGAGCTGCGCGCCGATGTGCTCGCGTCGCCCTACACGCAGTGGTGGTTACGCACCCATCTCGTATTGGGGGGCGGCCTGACCCCGGCTGACACGGCGATGCCGGGCGAGCTCGCGGCGCTGTTCGCCCCAGCACCGGACGAATTCGACTCCGGCTTCCTCGAGGCGATCGGCGTGCGCACCACCGTCGCTGCGCTCGGCGATCCGGTGGATCTCTATGACGTCCTGGACCGACTCGGCGACCCTGCGCGTGAGCTCAGCTGGGCCCAGGCTCGCGCGCTGTATCTCGCCGTCTGCACGGCGCTCGGATCGAGCGAGCAGGAGCCTCCCGAGTCCGTCCGGACCCCCATCGGTGTCGTGCCGGGCGATCGCGCCGTGGTCGTCGACCGTCCAGATCTGCTGCCATTGCTGGGGAATCGGGCCCCCGTACGCGTACCGGCCGACCGCGCACCCGACGTCGCCAGGATGCTCGGCATCCCGCTCGCCAGCAGCCTGACCGATTTCCGCGTGGTCAGCGAGGCCCCGCTGACGGTGTGCGACGCGGACGGCATCGCCCACCACGTGCCCTGGTTCGGTACGCATCACGACGGCACCCCCGATGCGCAGGCCCGGTCGGTGGCCTGGACGAGCGGGCGCTGGAGCGAGCGCCACGCGTTGGCGGCGGGGCTGCGGGAGCCAGGGCTGCGCGACACCCTCGAAGCCGAAGCCGATCTGGACTAGCCCTCGCCGACGTTGCGCCCCTGCCGCCGCAGCGAGGCCGACCGCCGGCGGCAGTAGACGATCCCCAGCAATCCCAAGCCGAATCCAACGGCCGCCGTCGCGATCCACCACAGATGGCCATCGCGTCGCAAGTGCGACCAGAACGGCAGCAGCACCACCAGCGCCACTAGCCAGATCCCGGTGCCGATGGTCACCGTCAGCACGCCGTCATAAGGCAGCGGCGGCGGATCGGGCTTGCGGGTCATGGCTGCGACGCTAGCGGTCGGCGCACCAGCACCGCGGTCATCACCAGTCCGGCGATCGAGCCGATCACGACGACATCAGCTGCGGGCAACGCGTCAGCCAACGCACCGCCGACGGCGAACCCGATGCCCTGGGTCACCATCTGCAGCGACGTCGACAGCGTGATCACCCGGCCCAGCATCTTCGCCGGCGCAAGGTCGACCCGCAGCTGCGCCAGGCCCATGCTCCAGACCGACGCGCTGCCGGTCACGACCAGCAGGACGAGCGCGAAGGGCAATCCTGGCGAGAGCGCGAAGAGCAACCCGGGGACGAACGACGCGACCACCATCGGGCGCACCAGCCGCAGCCGGCCGGCGTGGGTCAGGAACTGGGCCGCCGCCACATCACCGAGCACCGTGCCGACCGGTATCGCCGCGAGATAGAGGCCCACTCCGAGCGCGCCGTGGCCCGACGAGCCGCCGTGCTGCGCGACGTAGGGATTGGCGACGGCTTCGGGAATGACGGCGAGCATGGGCGCGAGTGTGCTGAGCAGCAGCACATTTCGCAGCGCCCGCCGCTCGCGCAGCATCGGCACCACCGCCAGCGAGTCACGGAAGGCCCCGCGTCCGCCGGACGTCGTCCGGGGCGGGCGGCGCCGGCAGCCGAACTGCAGCAATACCGCAGCGGCGAGGAAGGTGGCCGCGTCGAAAAGCAGCGCCTGACCAGGGGTGATGACCGCCAGCAGCAAGCCACCCAGCGCGTAGCCCCCGACTTGCGAGAGCTGGGCGACCATCCCCATCAGGCTCACGCCGAGCATGTACGACGGGCCGGTGAGC
>DATAVO010000139.1:0-21546 GCA_036267695.1 Frankiaceae bacterium | reverse complement strand
TCGCGCGCAGCAGACGCATGAATCGGCTCTCAATCGACATAGCTCACCACGGCGTTCATCCTCCCCCACACTGGAGGAGGCCGTCTGTCGGGCTAAACGCCCCCTTAGCCTACGGCTTGCACCCAAGCCGGCAAGACCACTCTGCTCAACTGCTTGGCCGCCGCCATCCCTGGCCGCGAGCGGATTATCACGTGCGAGGAAGTCTTCGAGCTGCGCCTGCCCGCGGCTGACTGGGTGGCCCTCCAAACCCGCCTCCCCAACCTCGAAGGCGCAGGCGAAATCCCCCTACGACGCTTGGTCAAAGAGGCCCTGAGGATGCGCCCGGATCGCCTCATCGTCGGCGAGGTGCGGCAGGGCGAGGCGCTCGACATGCTGATCGCGCTGAACTCGGGAATCCCTGGAATGGCAACGATTCACGCCAATTCCGCCCGCGAGACCGTCACCAAGCTTTGCACGCTCCCGCTCCTCGCGTCACCCAACATCTCGCATGCCTTCGTGGTGCCGACCGTGGCCAGCGCGATCGACCTCGTCGTTCATGTCTCCAAGGACGCTCGCGGGCAGCGGCGGGTGCGTGAGATCGTCGGCCTGTCCGGACGGGTCGAGGAGTCGGCATCGGGCGCCGGCGTCATCGAGCTGTCGCAGATCTATGCGACCGATCCGGCCGGAAACCTCTGCCGGACCGATGGTTTTCCGCCTCATGCGGAGCGCTACGCGTGGGCGGGCTTCGATCTGTCAGCGCTTCTCGCCGCTGAACGGCGGGTCGGCTGATGGGCATTCTGCTCGGGCTGATAGGCGGCATTGGGCTGTTCCTGTGCCTGTTGAGCGGATCGATGCGGCAGCCGCCTCGGCCACGGACGAAGCTCAATGGTTGGCTTGCCGAAGCGCAGCTGGCGTCGGCTCGTCCGGTGCACCTCATCCTCGCTTCCGCGGGCGCCGGCCTTATCGCGGGCGCGCTCGTGCTGATGTTGTCCTCCACGTGGTCAGTTGCTCTTGTTTTCACGGCCTTCGGGGGTGCCGCTCCGTGGCTCCTCTTACGCCGCCGGGTCCTGCACAGCCGGCGTGAGCGACGCGACCTGTGGCCTTACGTTATCGACGATCTGAACAGCGGCATCCGGGCCGGCCTTTCGCTGCCCGAGGCGGTCGCCGCCGTCGCCGCGCGCGGCCCGTTACCGATGCGTCCGGCATTCGCCACCTTCGCGTCCGACTACCGCACGAGTGGCTCGTTTTCGGCGAGCATCGAGCGACTCGCCGGACGCCTCGCCGATCCCGTCGCCGACCGTGTCATCGAAGCGCTCATGCTCGCTCGCGAGGTGGGCGGCACCGATGTCGGGCGCCTGCTGCGCAGCCTGGGTCAGGCTCTGCGGGAAGACGCTCGGGCCCGCGGCGAGATCGAAGCCCGCCAGAGCTGGACGGTCAACGGAGCGCGGCTCGCGGTGTGCGCGCCCTGGGCCGTTCTGCTGCTGCTCGCCAGTCGTAGCAATGGGATTCGCGTCTACGACCGTCCGGCGGGCCTGGTCGTCCTGACGGTGGGCGGCGGGCTTTCCGCGCTCGCGTACGTCCTCATGCGCCGCATCGGCCGGCTGCCCGCGGAGCCGCGAAGTGCCGTGAGCGCCTCATGATCGGGGCGGGAGCGCTGCTCGGACTCGTGGGCGGACTGGGCGCGGTGCTGACAGTGCTCCGACTGCCGATCCTGCGACGGGTTCGGATGGCCGACCGGGTGGCGGCGCCGGCGGTCGTGATGGGCATCGGGCGCAGCGGGCCCGCGGCGCGTCGCTCGTTGCTTCAAGCCGCGGCAGTGCGGCTCGACCGGATAGTCGGCGGCCGCGCTGCTCTGTCGCGGCGGTTGGACGCGTGCGGCGGGGTGCTGAGCGTTGAGCAGTACCGCGCGTCCCAGGTGTTGTGGGCCGCGAGCGGGGCCCTGCCAGGCGCCGCCCTGCTCGCCCTCGGCGGTCTCAGCAGCCGGCCCAGTGTCTCGCTAGCCGGTGCGGCTCTCGTCATCGCCGGCCTGGCCGGTGGCGTAGCTGCTCGCGACGCCCGGCTCAGCCAAGCCATCAAGGAACGTGACGCGGCAATGCTCGCGGAACTGCCTGCGGTTGCTGATCTTTTCGCACTTGCTGTCGCGGCGGGGGAGAGCCCGCTCGGCGCGTTGCATCGCGTCGCCCGTGGCGGCGGCGGGCCGCTACGCGATGAGTTGCGACGCGTGCTGGCGGATGTCCGCGCCGGGACGCCGCTCATTGCCGCACTCGACGCCTTCGCCGCCCGCACGTCCGTCACCGCTCTCGCGCGCTTCCTCGACGGGCTCGTCGTCGCCGTCGAACGCGGCACGCCGCTCGCGGACCTCTTGCGCGCCCAAGCCAGCGACGTCCGCGAGAGCGCCAAGCGCCAGCTGATGGAGGCCGGTGGCCGCAAGGAGATCGCCATGATGATCCCGGTCGTCTTCCTGGTCCTGCCGACGGTTGTCGCGTTCGCGGCCTATCCCGCCTTCACCTCGCTCTCGTTCGTCACGCACTGACCACCCAGCCCAGCTCAACCCAGCCAAACCGGAGGACCGTCCATGTTCAAGCTCACCCTGTTCAAATTGCGTGACGGCGCCCGCCGTTTCCTGCGTTCGGACGATCGCGGTGACGTGCCCGGCTGGGTCATGGTCACCGTGATGACCGCCGCCCTCGTCGCGGCTCTGCTGGCCATCGCCGCGCCCAAGCTGACCGACGCGTTCACCCACGCAATCTCCTCCATCGCGGGCTGATGCGGGAGCGGGTTCGCGACGACGCGGGCGCGTCCGTCGTGGAATTCGTGCTCGTCGGTGCGCTGCTGCTCTTCGTTGCCTTCGGGGTCATCCAGGTCGGCCTCGTGCTGCACGCACGCAATGTGCTGGCCGCCGACGCCGCCGAGGGTGCCCGCCACGCTGCCTCGCTCGCGGTCCCGGTCAGCTCCGGGGCCTCCGTCGCCAAGGACCTCGCGCAGCGCAGCGTCCCTGGCTTGGCGCCAGGCATGACCTGCACCGCGCGCCAGGCTGAGGGTCCTGACGGCCTGACCGTCGCCGAGGTCACCTGCGACGCCCGGTTGCGGCTTGCTTTCCTTCCCGTCGGGCAGATCACCGTCTCGGTGACCGGCCGCTCGCTCAAGGAAGTCGCGCAATGAGACGGCTTCGACACGATGACGAGGGCAGCGCACTCATCGAGTTCGTCGGCCTGGCCGTGCTCCTGCTGATACCGCTGGTTTACCTTTTGCTGTCGGTGTTTTTGGTGCAACGCGCAGCGTTCGCCGTCACCCAAGCGGCCCGCGAAGCCGGACGGGCTTACGTCACGGCACCGAGCACGACGGCCGCCGCCACGCGAGCCGCGTACGCCGCCCGGCTCGCGCTCTCCAGCCAAGGTGTGACGGCGGGTGTCTCGCTTCGCTACGTGGCAACCGGTAGCGGTTGCGGATCTGCGGCGGACGGCGCGGCGAGCCTGCAGCCCGGCGCCCGCTTCGTGGTCTGCGTGCGTACGCAAGCCGCCCTGCCGCTCGGCGGCTCCGTCACCGTCAACGGCCAGTACGCCGTCAACGTCGACACCTACCGGACGGCCCGCGGATGAGCCGACGGTCGCGCAACGACGACGGCACCATCCTGCTGCTGACGCTCGGCTGCCTCTCGATCGCGCTCATGCTCGTCGTGGTGGTCGTCGATGCCTCGGCCGTCTTCCTGGCCCGCCGCAGCCTGGCGTCCGAAGCCGACGGCGCCTCGGTCGCCGCCGCGCAGTCGGTGAGCAAGGCACAGGTCTACGCGAACGGCGCCGGTGCCCGGCTGCCCCTGAACGCGGTGCAGGCCGCCGTCGCGAACTACGCAGCGGACGGTCAGAACCTGCAGGCGAGCGTCGAACACGGAACCGATGGCGACAGTGTCGTCGTCACCGGCCACCGTGCGGTAAGCCTGCCTTTCGCCGGGTTGCTCGGCTTCGGTCCCGTCACCGTCACCGCGACCTCGCGGGCCTCAAGCGTCCGGTTGGCGAACTGAGCTTTTCCGTCACGTGAAGTTCACGCGCGCCTGCGCGCCGCGAGCCGATCGCAGCCTTAACGTCGTTGGTGGTGGGCACACCGGGAGTTCGTCCTCGAGATCGTCGCCAGCGCGCGCGGCCGCCGCCTTGAGCGGGAGAGCAGACGCGCCCTGTCCCCGGCTCCAAGACCCCGAAGGCGACCCGTGACCGCTCTGACTTCTCAAACCCCCGCCATGACGTACGTGCTCGACACCAGCGTCCTGCTCTCCGACCCGGCCGCGCTGCGTGCCTTCGAGGAGCACGAACTGGTGCTGCCCCTGCCAGTGATCAGCGAACTGGAGGCCAAGCGTCATCACCCGGAGCTCGGCTGGGCCGCGCGCCATGTGCTGCAGCGCCTGGAGGAATTGCGCGTCGAGTACGGCCAGCTCACCGAGGCCGTGCCGATCAATGACGCCGGGGGCACCCTGCGCGTCGAGATGAACCATCGCGACCTCGCCTCCTTACCGGCGGGCCTGCGCCGCGACACCAGCGACAGCCGCATCCTGGCCGTCGCTGCGAACCTCGCGGCCGACGGCACGGACGTTGTGCTCGTCAGCAAGGACCTCCCGCTCCGTCTGAACGCCTCGGTCGCCGGCATCGCCGCGCAGGACTACCGGCGCCGCCAGGCCGTCGACGCGGGATGGACCGGGCTGGTCGAACTCGAGGTGGCCAGCGGCGTGGTCGACGACCTCTTCGAAGCGCGCACGCTCGACGCCATCGACGACCTCGAGGAAGTCCGCGACCTGCCGGTCAACACCGGTCTCGTGCTCTCGGCCGGCAGTCAGAGCGCCCTCGCCCGCCTCGGCGCCGACAAACGCGTCCACCTCGTCCCGCCCGACCGCTCCCTGTTCGGGGTCACCGGCCGCAGCGCCGAGCAGCGCATCGCCCTCGACCTGCTCGCTGATCCGAGCGTCGGCGTCGTCAGCCTCGGTGG
Organism: Frankiaceae bacterium; assembly: GCA_036267695.1. Taxonomy (GTDB): domain Bacteria; phylum Actinomycetota; class Actinomycetes; order Frankiales; family Frankiaceae; genus DATAZK01. Next base: position 16,596 of record DATAVO010000139.1, on the reverse strand, counting down.
GCCGGCCGGCACGGGCAAGACCGTCCTCGCCATCGCCGCCGGCCTGGAAGCGGTGCTCGAACGCCGTACCCACCGCAGGATCATCGTGTTCCGTCCGCTCTACGCCGTCGGCGGCCAGGACCTCGGCTACCTGCCCGGCAGCCAGGACGAGAAGATGGAGCCCTGGGCTCTGGCGGTCATGGACGCCCTCGAATCCTTCTGCCACCGCGAGGTCATCGCTGAGATCAAGGCGCGCGGCCTGATCGAGATCGCGCCGCTCACCCACATCCGCGGCCGCACCCTCACCGGCGCCTGGGTGATCATCGACGAGGTCCAGAACATCGAGCGCACCGTGCTGCTCGCTGCCCTCTCACGGCTCGCCGCCGACAGCCGCGCCGTCTGCTGCTGGGACATCGCGCAGCGCGACAACCTGCACGTCGGGAGGCACGACGGCATCGCGTCGGTCGTCGACGGACTGCGGGGCCACCCGTTGTTCGGCCACGTCACGCTGACGCGCGCCGAGCGCTCCCCGGTGGCCGCCCTCGCCAGCCGACTGCTCGAGGAGGCCACTGACTTCTGACGGCCGGGGTCCGTCGAAAAGGCCACAACTTTTCGGCCGGTGCCCCGAATCCTCGGCGAGTCGGGGCAACACGCCGAGGCCCTGACCAAAGTTATGTGGTTTTCGACGGCCATGCGCTCACAGCGATCACCAGGGAAGGCCTCTAGCCTGAGCGCGTGGGAGGAGGCGAGCGCGTCAGCAGCGGCGTGCGTCGCTGGTGGCGTGACGGCCCCATGCACCGTCCCGGCGCGCCCCGCCGCTACGTCACGGTCGCCGTCGCGATGCTCGTGCTGGCGAGCCTGCCGGCGATCGTTGGCGCCATCCCGGTCTCGGCCAAGAAGATCCCGGTCGCGACCCTGCTGTCCCGGCTGATGGCTTCCGACCAGGTCAAATACACCGGGCTTGCGTCAGCATCGGGCGCACTGCAGATTCCCGACCTGGGTGTCGGCGGCGACGTCACGGCGCTCCTGTCCGGGACCAACCGGCTGCGCGCATGGTGGAACGGCCCGGCGAGCTACCGGGTCGACCGGGTCACGTTCGCCGCCGAATCCGACGTCTACCGGGCCGGTAACCAGATCTGGACCTGGGATTCCGACCACCGCATCGCGGTCCTCACGGCGGGAAAACCGCAGGTCCCGCTTCCCGGGCCGCAGGACGCCCTGCCCCCCAACCTCGCGCGCCGGCTCCTCGCCCAAGCCAAGCCCGCCGATTTGCATCCCGCCGGCTCACGCCGCATCGCGGGGCGCACCGTCCTGGCCATGACCTGGAAGCCCAACGACCCGCGTTCGACGATCGCCCAGGTCAAGGTGTGGGTCGATCAGGACAACGGGCTGCCGCTGTCGGTCGAGGTGCGCTCGATCAGCGGCGGTCGCGCCTTTAGTTCGTCCTTCCTGGACCTCCACTTCGCTGCGCCTGATCCTTCGGTGCTGAGGTTCGACCCGTCCAACGACAAGACGGCGATCGTCGAGAACACCGAACCGGGTGCTCCGGAAAACGCGGCTGCGACCTTCACCCTCCCGCCCACCATCGGCGGCCTACCGGAGCGCAGCCCGCCGAGCCCGCTCATCGCGACGTACGGCGCGGGACCGTCGATCGTCGCCGTGACCGCCCTCGACCCGCAGGCTGCCGGCGCGCTACGCGGGCAGATCGACTCGCCGGGCCACCCGCCCGTCCAAGCAGCGTTCGGAACGGGGTCCCTGATCGAAACCCCGCTGGTGACGGGCCTGGTTTTCGCCACGAACACGAACGGCTACGTGCTGCTCGGCACCGTCACCCGTGATCAGATCGAAGCCATGGCCCTCGATTTGGTACGCCATCCCGCGCGGCAGATCGCGGGCCAGCCGTGATCCGTACCGAAGGGCTGACCAAGCGCTACGGCAAGATCACGGTCGTCCACGACCTCAACCTCGACGTGCGCGAGGGCGACCGCTACGGCTTCCTCGGCCCCAATGGCTCCGGCAAATCGACCACGGTGCGCATGCTGCTCGGGCTGGTCTTCGCCTCCAGCGGGCGCATCGAGCTGATCGGCGAGTCGGTGCCCAAGCACGCCCGCACCGCGCTGGAAAAGGTCGGCGCGATCATCGAGTCGCCCGCGTTCTGGCCGAACCTGTCGGGACGCCGAAACCTCACCCTGCGCGACGCGGCAGGCCCGGGTGGTGGCCGGCGCGACCGGCCCAGGAGGGTCGCCGAAGCGCTCGAACGCGTCGGCATGACCAATGTCGACGAGCGTCCGGTCAAGGCGTACTCGCTGGGCATGAAACAGCGCCTGGGCCTGGCCGGGGCGCTGCTGCGCAAGCCCGATCTGCTGGTCCTCGACGAGCCCACGAACGGCCTGGATCCGCAGGGCATTCTCGAGGTCCGCAAGCTGCTCATCGAGCTCAACGAGGCCGGCACAACCGTCTTCCTCTCCTCGCACCAGCTCACCGAGATCGAGGCGCTCTGCACCCGGGTCGGGGTGATCAGCGGCGGGAAGATGATGGTGCAGGACGACCTGGCCGCGCTGCGCACGCCGACCGGCAACGTGCACGTCCACACGCCGGACCTGGCGAAGGCCGCCGAGGTCCTGGGCGGTTCGGTGGTCCATGCCGACGGCGACCTGATCGTCGTGCATAGCAACACCCCCGAGTACGTGAACTCCTCGCTCGTGCAGGCGGGGGTACGCGTGACGGAGCTGCACGTCGAGCGGCGCTCGCTGGAAGACGTGTTCCTGGCCTCGACGCAGGCGAGCGTCTTCGCGTGATCGGTGTCGAACTGGCGGTGCTGATGCGCCGGCCGCGGACCTGGATCTCGCTCGCGATCCTGGTCGCGCTGCCCATCACCGCGGCCATCTTCCTGGCGGTCACCAAGATCGCGCCGGCTCCGGGGCAGGGCCCGGCGCTGCTCAGCCAGGTGCTCAGCAACGGCACCTTGTTCGCCGCCGCGGCGCTCGCCGTCGACCTGGTCCCGCTGCTGCCGCTCTCGGTCCTGGTCGTGGCCGGGGATTCGATCGCCGGCGAAGCCAACTCCGGCACCCTGCGGTATCTGCTGACCCGGCCGGTCTCCCGCAGCAGGCTACTGACGGCCAAGCTCGTCGCGATCCTGACCTTCGTGCTGGCAGCTGTGGTCACCGTCGCCGTCTCCGGCTACATCGCCGGCGTGATCCTTTTCCCGAGCTCGGGATCGGTCTCGAGCATCTCCGGCGGTGAGCCGCTGACGTTCCCGCAAGTGCTGCTGCGCACCGTCTTCGCCGTGCTGTACGTAGGTGTGTCGATGATCGGGGTCGCCTCGTTCGCCCTGCTGCTGTCGACGATTCTGGACAACCCGCTCGGCGCGGCGCTCGGCGGATTTGCCGTGCTGGTCGCGTCGACCACCCTCGACGCGCTCGACGCGGCCGGGTCGGTGCAGCCCTACTTGCCGACGCATTACTGGCTGAAATTCGTCGACCTGTTTCGCAATCCGGTGCTCTGGCGTGACGTCGAGCGCGGCCTGCTGCTGCAGCTGGTCTACATGGTTGTGCTGCTCGGAGCGTCCTGGGCGTACTTCACCACCAAGGACATCAAGAGCTGAGCGGTACGCTCACCAGCGTGCCTGCCGACCTGCCCGACGAGCTGAAATCGCTCGACGCGACCCTTGCCGGCATCGAAAAGGTGCTGGATGTCGAGGGTTTACGGGCCCAGCTGGCGGGGCTCGAGGAGCAGGCCTCCGATCCTGAGCTCTGGAGCGATCAGACCCGCGCGCAGAAGGTCACCGGCGCACTCTCGCGCGTCCGGTCCGACCTCACCCGGATCGAGGGCCTGCGCTCCCGGCTCGATGACGCGATGGCGGCGGTCGAGCTCGATGATCCCGACCTCATGGCGGAGGCGGAGACGTCGTTGCCCGCCTTGAAGAAAGAGGTCGAGTCGCTCGAAGTGCGCACCCTGATGTCGGGGGAGTACGACCCGCGCGAGGCGATCATGCAGCTGTCGGCCGGGGCAGGCGGGGTCGATGCCGCCGACTGGACGGAAATGCTGCTGCGCATGTACCTGCGCTGGGCCGAGCGGCACGGCTGGAAGACCGAGGTGCTCGACACGTCCTACGCCGAGGAGGCGGGGCTGAAGAGCGCGACGTTCAAGATCGAGGCGCCCTTCGCGTACGGCACCTTGCGCAGCGAGCACGGCGTGCACCGGCTGGTACGCATCAGCCCGTTCGACAACCAGTCGCGGCGCCAGACCTCCTTCGCCGGCGTCGAGGTGACCCCTGTGGTGGAGAGCACGGACGAGGTCGACATCGATGAGAAGGACCTGCGGATCGACATCTTCCGCAGCTCCGGGCCGGGCGGCCAGGGCGTCAACACCACCGACTCCGCGGTGCGCATCACTCACCTGCCGACCAACATCGTCGTCACGTGCCAGAACGAGCGCTCACAGCTGCAGAACAAGGCAGCGGCGATGCAGGTGCTCGCCGGAAAGCTGCTCGAACGCCGCCGTCAGGATGCCGCCGAGGAACGCGCCCGGCTGACCGGTGGGCCGCAGGACGTGAGCTTCGGTTCGCAGATCCGCAACTATGTGCTGCACCCGTACCAGATGGTGAAAGACCTGCGTACGGAGGAAGAGACGGGCAATACCGGCGCGGTGCTCGACGGGGACATCGACGGGTTCCTGGACGCCGAGATCCGGTGGCGCCGGGCGTTCGAGGTCTAGCGAAGGCTAGACGGCGTGGCGCGCGGCGAAGACGATCAGCAGCGTGACGAGCGCGACCATCAGCGCGACGAGCGGGGCCGGAACGGAGAAGCCCTGCCGATCCAGCTGCTCGCGGGTGACGCGACAGACGGAGCAACCGCCGTCGGCGACGATCCCGCCGCAGTGGGCGCACGCCAGGTGGTCACTACGCATGTGCCCCACCTCCGACCTGCCTATCGGCTGGTCAACCGCCATTTTCACACCGGAATCCAGGGACTTCCCCAGGTAAAGGATAAGCCCCAGCTCCGGTGAACACCACCGTCACATTCAGCAACGATTTGAGGCCACCAAATCGTCCCCATTTGATTAGCCCATTCGGGTGTAGCTCACGGGGGGTAGGCGCCTGGCTGGACGTCGGCGTTTTGCCGCCGATACGACCGTGCGTCCACTTAGGCTCGGCCGAAGGCCCAAGTGATCATTTGCACACGTTTGCCGCTACCAGTCGAGGCCCCCATTGATCGAGCTCAGAGCTGTTACCAAGGTCTACCCGGCCAACCCCAAGCCCGCCCTGTCGAACATCTCCGTCGAGATCGCCCGCGGCGAGTTCGCCTTCCTGGTCGGCACCTCGGGCTCGGGCAAGTCGACGTTCTTGCGCCTGCTGCTGCGCGAGGAACTGCCGACGGCGGGGAGCGTGCACATCGCTGGGCGGGACATCACCCGGCTCTCGGCATGGAAGGTCCCGGCAATGCGCCGCCAGATCGGCTGCGTCTTCCAGGACTTCCGGCTGCTGCCCGATCGCAGCGTCTTCGCCAACGTCGCCTTCGCCTGCGAATCCATCGGACGTCCCGGCTCGATGATCAAGCGCCTCGTTCCCGAGGTGCTCGAACTCGTCGGCCTGTCCGGCAAGGAAGAGCGCATGCCCGGCGAGCTCTCCGGCGGAGAGCAGCAGCGGGTCGCCATCGCCCGCGCGTTCATCAACCGGCCCGTCATGCTCCTGTGCGATGAGCCCACCGGAAACCTCGACCCCGGCACGTCGGTCGGGATCATGCGCCTGCTCGACCGCATCAACCGGGCCGGCACCACAGTCGTGATGGCCACCCACAATGCGGACATCGTCAACGCGATGCGGCGGCGGGTCATCGAACTCGACGCCGGCCTGCTGGTCCGCGATCAACAGCGCGGTGTTTACGGCAGCGGTGCCGCCGTCACGGTCGGGAGCAGCGCATGACCCGCGTCTTTCCGATCCTTCGCGACGCGGTCAAGGGCCTGCGTCGCAACCTCGCCATGACTCTGGCGGTCGTGCTCTGCTCGGCCGTTTCGCTGACCCTCTTCGGTGCCGGCCTGCTGCTGAACCGCCAGGTCGACATCACCAGCCGGCACCTTTTCGGCCGGGTCGAGCTGACGATTTACGTCAACGACGGCATCACGGCCGACCAGCAGCTTGCGCTGGCAACCAAGCTCTCGCATGACCCGCTGGTCAAGTCGGCGGCGTATGAGAGCAAGGACCAGGCGTTCGCCGAGTTCAAGGAGCTCTACAAGAGCCAGCCCGAGCTCACCCAGGGCGTCACCGCTGATCTGCTGCCGGCGAGCTATCACGTCAAGCTCGTCAACCCGCAGGACTTCACCGCAGCCGCGGCCGAATACGCCCACCTTCCCGGCGTGAACCAGGTGCAGGACTGGCGCGGACGCCTCAAGGGCTTCTTCCGCTTCTTGCACGGATTCCAGCTGGCCGCGTACATCCTCGCTGCGGTGCAGGGCCTGGCGACGCTGGTGCTGCTCTACAACACGATCCGGATGTCGGCGCACAGCCGGCGCCGCGAGACGTCGATCATGCGTCTCGTCGGTGCGACCCGATTCCATATCCAGCTGCCGTTCGTCCTCGAGAGCGCCATCGCCGGGCTCGCCGGAGGCATCGTCGCGGGTGGGGCGTTGTTCGGCTTACGGATCGCGCTGATCGACCACCGCTTCGCCCACCAGGAATTCACTCCGGTGCTGACGCATGGCGACGTCTGGACCGTCATCGGTTACGTGCTGCTCGCCGGTGCGGGCGCGTCGTCGCTGATGGCCTTCATCGCCTTGCGCCGTCACGTGAATGCCGCCGAGCCCAAGCGGCCGTCGCGTTCGCTGCGCAAGTCGATCCCGCCGCCGCGCATGGCTCGGGCCGAAGAGGCAGCGCCGAAGAAGCCTTTCGTCGGCGCGACCGTGACCTACGGGTCCAGGGGCTCCACGGGTTCTCCCGATGCTCATGTGTCCAACGGCAGTCATCGTCGCCACTGACGGCAGCGACCGGGCGCCCCGCCCGTAAGCTCGGAAGGTGCCCAAGGAGACCGGCCGCAAGGTCGTCGCGCAGAACCGGCGGGCGCGCCACGATTATTCGATCGTCGATACGTACGAGGCGGGCTTGGTGCTGACCGGCACCGAGGTGAAGTCGCTACGGCTCGGGCGCGCTGCGCTCACTGACGCGTACGCGCAGATCGATGACGGCGAAGCCTGGCTGGTCGGGCTGCACATCCCCGAGTACACCCAGGGCACCTGGACCAACCACGAGCCGCGCCGCAAGCGCAAGCTCCTCCTGCACCGCGACGAGATCGCCAAGCTCCTCGGCAAGACCAAGGAGGGCGGGCTAACGATCATCCCGCTGGCCCTGTACTTCAAGGACGGCAAGGCCAAGGTCGAGATCGCGCTGGCCAAAGGCAAGAAATCCTGGGACCACCGCCAGGACATGGCCAGCCGTGATGCCTCCCGGGAAGTGGAACGCGCGCTCGGCCGGCGCCGTAAGGGCATGGAGTAGCCCGGCTTGCCGGCCATCGCGCCCGCACTCGCGGTCATCGCCTGGATCCCAGGGGTGCTGCTGCTCGACCGCGGGGCGTCGCTCGGCGAGCAGCGCCTGCTCGGGCTCGCGTCATGGGCGCTGCTGGCTCTGCTGCTGTGGGGTCAGGACCCGCTCACCCGGCTGTCGGTCGGGGTGGTGGTGGTCTACGCGTCGCTTATCGAGTACACGTTCTCCGGCTACTTGCATGTGTACGTCTACCGGCTGCACGGCCCGGGGCTCGACGCGTTCGACAAGGTGCCGAGCTTCGTGCCGCCCGGTCATGGGCTGGTCTATCTCGCGGCGGTCGTGCTGGGCCGGAAAATGCCGAAGTGGTCGGTGCCCGCTGCCGCGGTCGGGGTCAGCGCGTATGCACTCTGGGGCCTGTTCCTCTCGCCGCAGCTCGACGTACTCGGGGCGCTATGGGCCGGGTGCCTGCTGTGGTGGCTGTGGCGCGGACGCGACAAGCGGGTGTATGCGGCGGCGTTCATCGTCGTGACGTATCTCGAACTGCTCGGCACCGCCATCGGCACCTGGCGCTGGCAGCCGCACAACCCGATTTTTCATTGGATTGCCACCGGAAATCCGCCGTCCGGTGCTGCCGGCGGTTACTGCTTCTTCGATGCTGCAGCACTGGCGATCGCGCCGGTCCTGCTGCGCTGGATCCGGCGCCGCCGTCCGCCGGCGGAGGTGACAGAAGTGCCCGAGCCGCAGCAGATCGCGGCATGACCGGCCCCGCGCCGGCGTGGCAGGAACTCGGCTTGCCCGGCCTGGTCGATGTCCATGTGCACGTGCTGCCGCCGAACGTCGAACGTAAGGTGTGGGCGTACTTCGAAGGTGCCGACAGCAACTACGGGCGCGCCTGGCCGGTGACCTACGGATGGCCTCTCGACGAGCGCCGGGCCGAGCTCGCGGCGCTCGGGGTGCGCGCCTATCCCGGACTGGTCTACCCGCACAAAGCGGCGATGGCGGAGTGGCTGACCGGCTGGGCGATGGAGTATGCGGAGGCCACGCCCGAGGTGGTGCCGTCGGCGACGTTCTTCCCGGAGCCAGGCGCGGTGGACTACGTTGCGGCCGCTATCGCGCGGGGAGCCCGCGTCTTCAAGGCCCACCTGCAAGTCGGCGGGTACGACCCGCGCGATCCGCTGCTCGACGGCGTCTGGGGAACCCTTGCCGATGCAGGGATTCCGGTCGTCACGCACTGCGGTGACGGACCGGTGCCGGGGCCGTTCACCGGAGCCGGGCCGATCGGGGAGGTGCTCGCACGTCATCCGGGTCTGCGGGTAGTCATCGCCCATGCGGGGCTGCCGCGCTACGCGGACTTCCTCGACCTCGCCGCCCGCTACCCGTCGGTCATGCTCGACACGACGATGGCCTTCACTGATTTCTCCGAGGAGACAGCTCCTTTTCCGCGCGAGCGGCTGCCTGAGCTTCGTGATCTCGGGCTCGCCGGACGCGTCCTGCTCGGCAGTGATTTTCCCACCATTCCTTACCGTTACGACCACCAGATCGAGGCACTCGTGCAGCTCGATCTGGGGGACGACTGGCTACGCCAGGTGCTCTGGACGGCGCCGGCAGCCGTACTCGAAATCCGCTGACCCTTTGCGTGACACGATGATCCGGTGACCTGGACCGCCCCGAAGCCCGCTCCCGTCACCGGCCCGCTGACCGGTCCGGACCGTCCGATCCTCGAGCTCTACTTGGGCTTTCAGCGGCGCACCCTGCTCAACGTCTGCGCCGGGTTGACGGGAGAGCAGTTGGCGTCGCGGCCACTCGCGTCGTCCAACCTGTCTCTGCTCGGCCTGGTGCGGCACATGGCCAAGGTGGAACGCATCTGGTTTCGCGAGCGCGCCCGGGCGATGCAGCTGGAGCCGATGTACGACCCGGCTCTGGGCAAGGATGCCGACTTCGACGACCTCGACCCCGCCGAGGCCGAAGCGGCTTTCGCCCGGCTGCAGAGCGAGTGGCAACTGGCCGATGAAGCGGTGGCAGGCCTGGGCTTCGAGGACACCTTCGAGCGTCGCGGCGAGGCCTTCTCGATACGGATGACGTACGTACACATGATCGCCGAGTACGCGCGCCACAACGGTCACGCGGACCTGCTGCGCGAAGCCATCGACGGCACCACCGGACGCTGAAATGCCGCGCCTGTTGGTGGTTCACCAATCACCGTCGCGTTCGATGCACCTGCTCACCGATGCCGTCCTTTCGGGCGCCAGAGATCCGCTCATCCAGGGCGTCGAACTCGAGGTCCGTTCCGCGCTTGAGGCCAACGCCGACGAGGTGCTCGCGGCCGACGGTTACGTCCTCGGCACAACGGCGAACTTCGGCTACATGTCGGGGGCGCTGAAGCACTTCTTCGACACGACGTTTCTTCGTGTTGGCGGCCAACTGGACGACAAAGGTGGCGCGACGGAGCAGCCGGCTGGCGCCACCGCCAAACGACCGTTCGGCCTTTACGTCCACGGTCGGTACGACACGACGGGTGCCGTCCGATCGGTGCTCTCCATCACCGGCGCGCTGGGCTGGAAGCAGTCCGCTGAGGTGCTCGAAGTCCTTGGCGACGTGGATGCGCCCGCGACGGAGGCGGCCTACGAGCTGGGGGCTACCGTCGCCGCCCTACTCATGGACGCGTAGCTCCGGCTGCGCGTCCGATGACGAGACGGGTTGTGGCGATCACCAGGTCAGGCTGGCGTGTTTGTACTGGACGACGACCGAAACGCGGCCAAAGCTCCTGGCGAACTTCGTTGGCACCTGTTCCTTCGCCGCGGTTGATGGCCGCGCTTGACCCAAGACGATTGATCCCGTCCCGGGAACGTAGTGGCCCGCGGGACTCGAGCTGTGTGACACGCGGTCGTCGATCGTGCAGCGCGGATCCGCCGCCTCGGTCGCCGGCCTGGTCCGGCGGGGATACCGCTGGACGTTTGGCGTATGACCTGGGAAGATAGGTAGCCGCCGCGGCGTTGTGCCGTGTCGGTAAGGAAATTTCGACCAGGGGGTGACTGGCTTCGACTTCGGATGTCGGGGCAGGTGAAGCGGGCCGAGGATGAACGGTTATCTCGTAAACGATCCGTTCAAGAAACAACTGCCAATTCTGAGCAGCCTGCTTACGCTCTCGCCGCCTGAGGCGAGTAGCTAAGTCGTCAGCCTAGGAGCGCCTCCGGCCTAGGACCTGGCGTCGCTAGGAGGATCACCGTCCAACCCGGTCGCGGGGGTGGACGGAAAATCAAACAGCGACTGGGCAACCACCAACTCGCCTGAGTGATTGGTGGGGCCGAGGTCGAAAATCAGGCTGCGCCCGGAGAAGACCTGTTGCGGTACCGAAGGACGCGGGTTCGATTCCCGCCACCTCCACCACACGTACGTGGTGTTCGCAGAATGAGGCCGCTCAAGTCGAGCGGCCTCATTCTTTACGCGATGTCGAACGCGATGGGGAACTCAGGCGGGCGCCACCACAGCGATGCCATAGAGCGCGGCGGCTTCGGCGAGTCGGTCGTCATAGGTGACGAGGCCGTCCAGGTCGTCGCCCAAGTCGAGCGCCGAGGCCAGATGGATGGCGTCGAGGCCGCGCAAAGCGGATGGGTCTAGTCGTCCAGCCTCTTCGAACAGCGAGGCGGTGATCTCAATGAGCGTAAGGGAGTCCAGGACGGCGCGCGCTTGCAGGACGCGTTTGGGAGCGACCCGACGAACCGTACGCAGCAGTTCCGTGCGGGCCAGATCGCAGGCGACCGGTTGGCGATCGGTCGCGCGCAACCACGCGCGCAGCGCGACCGTTTCCGGCTCGGCCACCACAAGCTTTACCAGCGCCGATGTGTCGACGTAGTGGGCCACTTCAGTACCGCTCGGTATCCCTCATAGCGGCCAGTTCCTTGCTCAAAGGGGGGCCGGGTCGCGGCGCGTCAAGATCGCCGATGTCGCGACGCGGAGGGCGTGCCTTGCCCGAGTCGATCAGTTGCTGCAGCCGCGATGCCGGGAGCGCCGTCAACTGAGCGACCGCGCGGCCTCGGTCCGTGATGGTGACCGGGTGGCCGGCAGACGCCTCCGCGACGACCGCAGACGCGTTCTGTTTGAGCGCTCGGATACCCACCTCGGTCATGTTCTTCAATGTAGCACCTGACGTCGGGCTTGACCTAGAGCGCTCTAGGTTCCGTCTTCTGTCCGTGACAGCCGATCTCGCTCATCCCGCCGCGCGACCAGAACACTGACGTCGACGGTGTCCCAGCCACGTCCGGGCCATCGTCGAGCCGATCGCACGCAGGCACAGCGCGACGGCGTCACAGATCTCGCTTGCCTGGCTGCTTCAGGCGTCTCCTGCCATCGTCCCCATACCCGGAACGACCAGCTTGGCGCATCTGCGTCAGAACCTGGCGGCACTGGATATCACTCTTGACGCGGACGAGATCGCGCGCCTCGACGGCCTGGGTGTGAACCCGGGGCAGTGATGTGTGACGCCGGTGCGGCGCGGCAGCGCCTGACATGTCAGGGTGAGTGCCGTGAGCACGACCCGGACGGTGAGGTCATCGCGACGATCGATCGATTCCTGGAGCTGTCACTGACATGAAGTTCGGGATCTTCTTCGAGATGTCGACGCCGCGGCCGTTCACCACCGAGGTGCAGAGCGCGGTCTTCCACAATGCGCTCGAGCAGGCGCGCCTGGCCGATGAGCTCGGCTTCGACTGCGTCTGGTGCGTCGAACACCATTTCCTCGAGGAATACTCGCATTCTTCGGCGCCGGAGGTCGTTCTCGCTGCGGTTGCTGCGCAGACCGAGCGCATCCGGATCGGTCACGGCGCAGTCGTCTGCGTCCCCGAGATGAACCATCCGATCCGGGTCGCCGAGCGGTGCGCCGTGCTCGACATCGTCTCCCGCGGACGGCTCGAAGTAGGCACCGCACGTAGCTCGACATGGACCGAGCTCGGCGGCTTCAACGTCGACCCGGACCGCACGAAGAAGACGTGGGATGAGTTCGTACGCGTGCTGCCCAAGATGTGGACGCAGGAGCACTTCTCCTACGACGGGCTGTCGTTCTCCATGCCTGAGCGCAACGTGCTGCCCAAGCCGGTGCAGCAGCCGCATCCCCCGATGTGGGTCACGGTCACCAGCCCCGGCACCGAACTCGACGCGGCCGAACGAGGGCTCGGCTGTCTGGGCGTCGCGGCGGCGGGTTATGCCGAGCAAGAGCGTAGGACGAAGGAGTACTACCGGCGTATCGAAAGCTGCGACCCGGTGGGTGCGGTGGTCACCAGCGCGGTTTCGACGCTGAATTTCCTTTACTGCCATGAGGATCCGAAGGTCGCCGCTCGCACTGGCATGGGGATGGTGGGCACGTTCGGGCTCGCGAATTCCCACCTGATGTGGACCCGTGAGGCTTACCCGACCCGGGCCTACCAGTCGCTCGGCAATCTGGCGCCGAAGGTCGACCGCGGGAAGAGCGGAGGGCCGGGCGACGCGTACGGCATCCCCGAAGGGATCTGCGTCGGGGACCCCGACATCATCGTCGCGGCGCTCAAGCGCTGGGAATCGTTGGGCCTGACCGGCATCAACTTCTTGTTGAACGGGCTCGAAGTCGTGCCGCAGGAACAGGTTCTTGCTTCGATGCGGCTCTTCGCGAAAGAGGTCATGCCTCAGTTCCGTGAACCCGGCAAGGCTGGGGCGTGACAGCATGCTGATCGGCACCGCAGACGTGCGCGACCTCGTGCCGGCCCCGCCCACCTTGGAAGCGTTCGCGACCGAGCCGGTGCCGCTGCCCGGCGCCGCGGTGCTCCAAATCATCAGTGAAATAAGGGTTTCTGGGCGAGAGGCCTCGCTGCCGCCCGGGCTGCATCCGACCAACCCACCGTCGGTCGTCTTCCAGTTCTGGGACTGCCCGGAAAGCCCGTGGGGACCGTTCCGGCTCGCGCAGGGTCGCGTCGCTTGCCGTAGTGGCCTGCGCCCGCGCGGATTCGTCCAGGGCTGCGTGACCGAAAGCGCGGCAGCGGCAGAGGCGCTTCGCTCGCAATGGGGTTTTCCAGCGACCATTGGCGACGTCGTTGTAGACCGCGGCTACGACCGCGTCCGTGCCGAGGTAGCCATTGGCGGGCGCACGGTGCTTGCTTTCACCGGCCGCGATCCCGATCCGCTCGGCAACGGCGATATCGCGTTCACCGCAACCGTCGCGCTGGCGAACACGCCCCGTGGGCTGCGGCTGGTGCAGATCGACTGCGACTACGCGGCACATCGCGCCGAGCGGGTACGGCCGGTCATCGACGCTTTCGAGCCAGGGGCGTGGCTTCCGGCGAGCATCGCCTTGACCTGGCCGATCTCCGCCGCGGTCGCGATCGCCGACATCACCCTCGAGCCGCATCGTTACGTCAGCAAGCCCGACGAGCTCGCCTTCACCGGAACCGAGACGCTCTAGCGTTCCCAGTCACGCGTCCCAGCTATCCGCCTGTGGATAACGGCGGATCGCCCTCTTACTCGGCGGGGTCGAACCGCCGGGGCGATTGACTTGCTCCACGCTGCGACGGCACTGGCGTACGCCGCGACCGTGCTGCACTACGACGCCCACTTTGACCATCTCGCCGGCGTCGACCGACGTGTCCGTGCGCGCTGGGTCGTCTCGGGCAGCGTCGCCTGATCTTCGCTCGCCTCAGCGCTCGAGGCTGGCAGGCACTGAGACGGGCGCAAGTGGCTTGCGCGAAGCAGAGCCTGGGTCGAGGCTTTCTGCCAAGAGCCCACGCACCCCAAGAGGGAGCCATCGGAATGCAAGCCATCACCGTTCGGGACCGCGACGCCGGAGTCAAAGGGCTGACGCTCACGGACACCCCGCACCCTCACGCTTCTGAAAACGACGTCATCGTTTGCGTACATGCCGCCGGGTTCACTCCCGGTGAGCTGACCTGGCCGGCGACCTGGACGGACCGGGCCGGGCGTGACCGGACGCCGAGCGTGCCCGGCCATGAGCTGTCGGGTGTCGTCTCGGAGTTGGGCTACGGCACCACCGGACTGTCTGTCGGTCAGCGGGTCTTCGGGCTCTGCGACTGGTCTCGTGACGGCTCCCTCGCCGAGTACACAGCCGTCGAGGCCCGCAACCTCGCCCCGCTTGCCGCCGACATCGACCACACCGTCGCCGCAGCGCTGCCGATCTCCGGGCTGACCGCCTGGCAGGCGCTCTTCGACCACGGTCGCCTCACAACGGGGCAGAGCGTGCTGATCCACGGCATCGCCGGTGGTGTGGGTTCGATCGCCGCACAGCTCGCGCGCGAAGTGGGAGCCGTCGTGATCGGCACCGGCCGGGCCGCGGACCGCGAGACGGCTTTCCGTCTGGGAGTGAACGTATTCCTGGATTTGCAGGCCGACACGCTCGAAGATGCCGGGGAGGTGGATGTCGTGCTCGACGTGATCGGCGGTGAGATCCTCGACCGCTCGACGGCACTCGTGCGCGCCGGAGGCACACTCGTCACCATCGCCGCGCCGCCCAAGCTTCAGCCTCGCGACGGGCGGGCCATCTTCTTCGTCGTGGAACCAGACCGCGCCCGTCTGGCGGATCTCGCCGAACGCGTACGCGATGGACGGCTCAAGCCGCTTGTCGGGACGGTGCGCCCGCTCGCCGAAGCACCGGCGGCGTTTGCCCCGGACCGGCGGACATCCGGCAAGACAATCATCCGCATCGCCGAAGGTGGCTAGATGAGCGAAACCCCAGCAATGGCAAGCGAAATCGTGCTGGCTCACTTCATCGTGTCGAACGACGTCGAGCGTTCGCGACGCTTCTACACCGAAGTGCTCGGTGGCCGTCTCGCCTTCTCCGGTGACGTCACCTACGTCGCCCTCGCCAATAGCTGGATCATCATCAACGTCGGCGGAGGTCCTACCGACGACAAACCCACGGTCACGCTTGAGGCGCCGCGCGACCCCGACCGGGTCAGCAGCTTCCTCAACATCCGGGTCAAGGACATCGCGGCCGTGTATGCGGAATGGAGCGCCAGGGGTGCGCATTTCCTGACGCCGCCGAAGCAACACCAGTACGAGATCCGTTGCTACATCCGCGATCCCGACGGGCATCTCATCGAGGTGGGGCAGACCACCGATCCCGAAGGGGATTTGGATGCCTGAGTGGCCCGCTAACGAGTCCGGCGACGGCTCCGAGACGCTCTAGACAGCCGCGGCGTCGGCTCTGGTCAAAACGTTGGTGAGCCAGCCGTAGACGACCTGGTCGAGAGGGTCCTGGCCGAGTCCCTCGCAGTGGCCGCCCGCCCCTTCGGCGAAGGTGAACTCATGCGTCGTCACCGCCCCGGTGAGCGCGTCGGCGAACGTGGCCAGCTGCCCCGTGCCCGCGAAGTCGCCTTCACCGGCCAGAGCCAGCGTCGGGCAGGCGATCTCCTGGGCCAGGCCGACGAGGCTGAACCTGCTCAGCTCGCGCAAGCGTCGGTGTTTGTCGGCGAGATGATCAGTCCGATCCCGACGTTCTCCGTAGTTGTGCTCGGCGGTGGAGCTGTCGGTCTCCCGGCATCCACACCGTCTCGAACGCCTTTCCGACGGCGTTCCACTGGCCTCCCGACTCTTTGCGGCATCGGCGTTACGATCTGGCGCGCAGCACTTACGCGAGGGGCTCGACTGTGAGCGACCTTTACCAAGACCTCCCGGTCATCGACCTTTCGACGCCCGATTGGTGGCGGGACCCGGCGGTCGTGACGGCACCGATGCTCGGGGCAGGTGCAGCGGCGGCCTTCGTTCCCGACTTCGCCACCGTGTCCTTCTTGCGCTACGAGACCTGCCTGGCGGCGCTCGGGGACCCGGCCCTGCTGGCGATGGGCGCTCGCTACTTCGAGGCGCAGGGCTGGACGAGTGGCCCGTTCGTCGACTGGATCCGGCTCAACGTCGTCATGATGAACCCGCCGGGCCATACCCGGCTGCGCCGCCTCGTCAGCCGCGCGTTCACTGCCCGGGCGGTTTCGTCGATGCGCGAGATCGCCGAGCGCGTTGCGGCTGATTTGTGCGACGAGGTCGACGCTGCCGGCGGCGCGGTCGAGTTCGTCCATGACTGGGCGCGCGTGCTTCCGCTTCAGGTCATCTGCGAGACGATCGGCGTTCCGAGTGTCGACGTCGGGCAAATGGGCGACTGGGCGCAGGGGCTG
>DATAVO010000138.1:0-16077 GCA_036267695.1 Frankiaceae bacterium | reverse complement strand
CGACATGACCCCGTCGAGCATCGCCGCGTCGACGACCTGGCCCTGGCCCGTCCGCGACGCCTCGAGCAAGGCGCATACCACGCCGTACGCGAGATGCAGCCCGCCGCCCGCGAAATCACCGAGCACCTGCAGCAGCGGCACCGGCGGCCCGCCGACGGGACCGATCGAGCCGATGGCTCCCGACAGCGATTCGTAGTTCAGCGAGTGGCCGGCCACCAGCGCGAGCGGTCCGTCCTGCCCCCAGCCGGTCAAGCGGCCGTAGACCAGCTTCGGGTTGCGCGCCATGACGTCCTGCGGACCGAGCCCGAGCCGTTCTGCGACGCCCGGGCGGAAGGCCTCCAGCAGCACGTCGGAGGTCTCGGCGAGGCGCAGCACGAGCGCCACTCCCGCGGGCCCTTTGAGGTCGACGGCGATCGAGCGGCGGCCCCGGTCGAATTCGCGCCAGAACTGGCGGGCATCCGGCTCCAGCGGACCTGGCGTCTCGGCAGGAGCCTCGCTCACCCGGTTGATCCGGATGACGTCAGCACCCATGTCGGCGAGCTTCATCGTTCCGTACGGCAAGGCGCCGAGGCCGGCGAGCTCCAGGATGCGGTAGCCGGAGAGGGGACCGTGGGGACGGCTCGATGGGGGCGCTGCTGCGGTGTCAGTCACCCGAGCATCAGACCAGATCGCTCAGCGGTGGTTGCCCGCCGGATCGTCCGTCGGTATCGGATCGAGCGGCGTGAGCTTCTTGCCGTCCCACTGATAGCGGACGGTCTGCATGCCGCCGGTCGGGCAGCAGGTGGGGTCGCTCGGACCGTAGATGGTGTAGCTCAACGTGATGACGCTACGAGTGCGGCCCTGGATCGAAACGGCCATGCTCGGGGAGGTCGTGTCGTGGCCGATGTACTGGCCACCGGCGAAGAAGAACGCCCAGTTGTTGTAGCCGTCCCCGGAATTCGTGAACGTGCCCAGGATGACGTTGATGGGTGCGGTCGGGTCCCAGAATTCGGCCGCGTCCTCATACGGCGTGTAGTCATCGGCCATCACGGTCGCTTCCGCGCTCGTGAGCGAGGCCAGGGCGGGCGCAGACGTGGGCGCGGATGTGGAAGGTGGCGCGCTGGTGCTGGCGCGCGCGCTTGCCGAAGCACTCGCGCTGGGCGTGGTTGACGTGCTGTTGGAGGGAGTCGGCGGCTTGGCGTTGTTCTTGCCGTCGTCGGAGGTCGCCACGAGCGCGAGGACGACTGCTACAGCTGCCAGCAGCACCGCAAGGATCGCCAGCGGCAAGACCAGCGCCCGGCCGCGTCGCCGGCGGGGCGGCGGCGGCGGGGAGGGTTCGGCCCGCGTCGGCCCGCCAGCGCCCGGAGCCGGGAGCACAGCGGTGGGCGTGGGTCCCGTCCAGCCACCTTCAGCGCGCGGCATCGCGACGGCAGTGAAGTGCTGAGCTCCGTGTCCCCGTAGGGAATTCGACAGGTCGTGCGCCGACGGACGTGAACGGGGGTCTTTGGAAAGGGAAGCGGCGACGAGGTGCGTCAAGCCACCCGGAAGTCCATGCAGATCAGGCTGTTCGGAGGAGATCCGGTAGGCCACGGCGGAAGCATTGCCGGCGCCGAAGGGTGGCCGACCGTTTCCCGCGTAAGCGAGGCACAGACCCCACGCGAAGATATCGCTGGGTCGGGCCGCTGACTGCCCGCCGAGCACCTCGGGGCTCATCCACAGCAGCGAACCCACCGTGACGCCGGTCTGCGTCAGGTCGGTGGTGCCCTCGTGCTTGGCGATTCCGAAGTCGATCAGTTTTGGCCCGCTCCAGGCCAGCACGACGTTGGCCGGCTTCAGATCGCGGTGAACCACGCCCGCGTCGTGCAGCGTTGCGAGCGCCTCCGCAAGGTCGGACGCCAGCCCGTGCACCCGGTCTGACGGCACCGGGCCGTTCATCTCCACGGCGTGAGCGAGGGTCGCCCCTTCGACGTACTCCGTGGCCATCCAGAGCGGCGCGGCGTCGGTCTCGGCCGCCACAACCTTGGCCACGTAGGGGCTGGCGACCAGCCGGGCGGCGCCGACCTCACGCACGAAACGGGCCCGGTATTCGGCGTCCTCGGCGAGCACGGGCTGCAGCACCTTGAGGGCGACCGGCTTGTTGTCGGGCCCGAACGCCAGGTAGACGACACCCATACCGCCTGCACCGAGCCGGCCCTGCAGGCGGTAAGGGCCGTAGGCCGGCGGGTCCGTCGGCCGAAGCGGTGCCAGCGCCAACGAAACCTCCCGATCGCCGACAGCCAGAGCCGGTCAGGTCCGAGTATCGCCGCTCAGGCCGTGTAGACCACTGCTATCGCGCCGGTTTTCAGGTTGCGGGTGATGTAGCCGTGCTGGAAGTTGCTACGCCGGCCGCCCGGGATGCCGAATTCGTCGGACCGCGGGTAGCCCAGCCGGCTGCGCTCCCAGCCCAGCGAGGCCCACTTGGCCTGGATGGCGCCAAGGACATAGTGGGCGCCGAGAGTCGGCGTCCAGTAGATCGAGCCGTAGGTGAAGTGGTTGTAGCGGCCGACCTTGTCCGGCGTGATCGTCTCGTCGGTCGTCGGGTAGCCGAGGCCGCTGCGCTCCGAGCCGACGGCCACCCACTTCGCCTGGATCGCGCCGAGCACCTCGTGCGCACCGGACTTCGGGCTCCAGTAGATGGCACCCCTCGCGAAGTGGCTGAGGCGGCCTACCTTGTCTGTCGACGCGGCGTCGTCGGCCGTCGGGTACCCAAGGATGCTCGCCGTCGCCCCGATCGCCTTGTATTTGACCAAGATGTTGCCGCGCACCACGTGAGCGCCGGTGGTCGCGGCCCAGTAGATCGTGCCACCCGCGTACGCCAGCGAGCGGCCGCCGCCGGGCAGGAACGCCTCCGCAGCAGACGGTGCGCCGAGGACGGACAGGCCCCCTAGTTGCGCGTACTTGGCCGTCAGGGCGTCGAACGGGCTGACCGCGCCGGAGGCCGTGCTCGCGGCGCCGGTGCCCGCTGCGTTTACCGCAGCCACGGTGAACGTGTACGCCGTCCCGTTGGCCAGCCCGGTGATCAGCTCAGAGGTCGCGGTAGTGGCGAAGGTGCGGGCGGGCTGGGCGACGCCGCGGACGCTCGGCGTGACGACGTAGCCGGTGATCGGGCTGCCACCGTCGATTGCGGGTACCTGCCAGCTCACCGTCGCGCGACCGTCACCGGCTACGCCGGACACTCTCGTCGGAGCATCCGGGCTCACCGGCACCACGGGCGGAGTGGTGCCGAATCCGCTGACGCCGTGGGGGGTTCCGAGTCCGGTCGGCCCGTCGTAGCCGATCCCACCGGTGCACAAGTATGTGACGGCGCAGGTGCCGTTCGATCCCGTCGCGACGTCGAAGAAGGAACCCGGGTTGGTGTAGAGGGTCTGTGCGGGGACATCGGCAGGCGAGGTCACCCCGGCCAGCTCGTACGCACCGGCCACCAGCGGGGCGGCAGCACTCGTACCGCCGAAGACCATCCAGCCGCTCTGGCCGCCGGCCGCGGTGCTGTCGTACACCGCGACTCCGGTGGCGGGGTCCGCGTCGGCCGAGACGTCGACCACGGACCGGTTCGCGCAGCCGGTGTCGGTCTGCCACGACGGCTTCGCCTCGTACACCGAGCAGCCGCTGCCCGTTCCCGACCACACCGATTCGGAGTAACCCCGGGGGTTGGACGCGACGCTGAGGCTGGTGCCGCCGACGGCAATGACGTTCGGCGAGGCAGCCGGGTATTCCAGCCCGTAGCCCGAATCGCCGGCGCTGACAGTTATCGCGACCCCCGGGTGATCGAAGAACACGCTGTCCGCCGCGCTCTCGCTCGACCACTCGCCGCCGCCCCAGCTGTTCGACACGGCCGTCGCGCCGAGGGCCACGGCGGTGTTCTCCGCGGTGCCGAGGTTGTACATGCCGGAGTCGTTGGCCTCGACGAGCAGGATCGAGCACTTCGGGCAGGCGGCGCTCACCATGTCGAGATCCAGCGCGATCTCCTGGCCCCAGCCGGCGTCCGTCACCGGTGGGGTGCTACCGCCGTCCTGGTTCACCTTGCGGAAGCAGCCACTCGCGCTCGTGCAGGCAGGCAGCCCGTACATCGTTCGGTAGGTCGCGAGGTCAGCCTCAGCGGTGGGCAGGTCGTACGCGTCGACGATCGCGACCGTCTGACCGGTGCCGCCGGTCGAGGACGGGAGGTTGTAGGCGGACTGCAGGGCGGCCGGTCCGAAGCCCCAGGGGTCGCCGTCAGGGGTCACGTTTGCGCTGATACCGCCGCTGACATCAAGGTCGATGACCGCGTTGCACGACGCATGCAGGGCGCTCGGCTTGGAGCAGACATGGGAATGCCGGTGCCGGCTCAGGGTGGCCTTCATCGACTCCGCTGAGGCAAGCCGCTGGGCCGCATAGCTGGGCACACCCGACGCCGCGACGGGCCCGGGGTCGGCGACCGTCAGGCCGGCCATTCCCACGAGCAACGCAAGCAGGAACGCGGTCCTGGCACGCACAAGCAACTCCCCGATGCAGGCTGAGGCTTGTCATCGGTCCACTAGTGCAGTGACTTGAAAGCTGCGTCGCACTTGCTGCCGCCGCGCAGCAGCCTAAGCGGGGATCCCCACGGGGTCGGCTGCCCGATGTTCGAGCCGGTCTCCGAGCGCTTGGATGAGCCGAGCGCGGGTGATCTCCAGCTGCTCGGCCGCGGCGATGCGGACCTCTACCGCCGGCGCGTTGGTCAGCCGCCGGCGCAGCACGAGCAGGAGTTCAGCGGCGCCCCGGCCCTGGGCGCGGGCGACATACGCCATCGCAAAACGCTCTTCATAGGTTCGCAGGCACTCGGCGATCTCGCCCAGGAGCGCCGATGCGGAGCCCGAGGCGGGTGGCGGCCCCGGTCGCGGATTGGCGTCGAACGCCTCCTGCCAGTCACCGGGCGAGAGCAGCCACCAGACGTTTTCGATCAACTCGTAGAAGGTCACGTCGTCGTCGCACCCATCGATCCGCTCGGCGACGATCGCCGCCCATCGGGTCGAGGCGCAGCACTCGAAGAGCAGCGCTGCCCGACTCCGCAGACTCAGTGACCGCAACCGGCACAGGCCGAACTCGCCCTCCGGGCCCCCAACCACCAACGCACCCCCGTGTGCCCCCAAAACGCCCGGAAACATTGCCGAAACCACCTGTGCAACGGCTCGCGTCCGAACGCCAAACAGCCCCCGCGCAGTTCTACCGCAACCGCGGGGCAGAAGCGACCCCGCCCCAGGCGATCAGCCCGGGGCTGCCGCTTCGGTCAGACGCCGAACGGCCTCGCGCAGCACGTCGGGCGGCGAGGTGGCAAAGCACAACCGGGCGCCGCGGGCACTCTCGCCGCTGCTGCCGTCAGTCCCCGGGACGGAAAACGCGTCGCCGGGGATGAAGGCGACGCCTCTGTCCAGGGCCGCGGTCAGCAGTTCAGCGGGTGAAGTGCCGTCGACGAATCTTGCCCAGCAGAACATCCCGCCCTGCGGGTCGGCGAGCTCGATCCGATCGCCGAAGCTCGCGCGCAGTCCGTCGACGAGAGCGCGCGCCCGCTCGGAGTAGGTCGATCGGGTTCTCTGCAGATGATCGCCGAGCAACGGCGCATCGCTGGCGGCGGCGTGCAGCAGCCGCTGGGTGAAGGTCGACGTGTGCAGGTCCGTCGCCTGCTTGGCGCGCACGAATGCACTCCGTAGCTGCGGCGGTGAGACGATCCAGCCCACTCGCAGCCCGGGGCCGAGCACCTTGGAGAACGAGCCCAGCCGCACCACCCGATCACTGGACGACGCGATGGGTGCCGGCGGCGGCGAGCCGAAGTACAGCTGGCGGTACGCGTCGTCCTCGGCCACC
Organism: Frankiaceae bacterium; assembly: GCA_036267695.1. Taxonomy (GTDB): domain Bacteria; phylum Actinomycetota; class Actinomycetes; order Frankiales; family Frankiaceae; genus DATAZK01. The sequence continues at coordinate 10,239 of DATAVO010000138.1, read as the reverse complement.
AGGAAGCCGTAGCGATCGGCCAATGACGCCAGTGCTTTCCTGCGCTCGGCCGGCATCGTTGTGCCGCTCGGATTGGCGAACGTGGGCGTGAGGTACACAAGCTTGGGCCTCAGGCCGGCGACGAGCGCGTCGGCCAGCAGATCGACCCGCATCCCCTCGTCGTCCTCGGCAATGGCGACCAGCCGCGGCTGGAAGAGTTGGAACGCCTGCAGCGCACCGAGGTAGGCCGGGTCCGTCGTGACGACGACGTCGCGAGGCTCGATCAGCACCTTGGCAAGCAGGTCGAGAGCCTGCTGCGAGCCCGACGTCACGAGCACGTCATCAGCCGACACCGCGCGCCCGCACCACTCGCTCTCCCACCCGGCGATCAGCTCCCGAAGCTGCGGATCCCCTTCCGTGGTCGAGTACTGCAGCAGGCCGGGTCCCTCCGCCTCGAGCAGCGCGTTGGCGCAGGCTCGCAACCACTCGGACGGCAACGCGGCAGCATCAGGCAACCCGCCGGCCAGGCTGATGATCTCCGGACGTGAGGTGAGCGCCAGCAGGTCACGAATGACCGACGACGTCATCCCCCGGGCCCGCCCCGCCAGCAGACCCTCCTGCCAGCCGGCGCCGGCACCTTCCGACTCGTACATGCTCACATCCTGGGATTCTCCGCCCATATCTTGAGCCGCCAGTCTCGCACGAGCGTCCCGCGGCCGCCCGCCGATTAATCGCGTCTGCACGCTGGGGCACGCGTTCACGCTTACGCGAGGCCCGTCGCGCCAAAGGGTCGCCCGGATTAATCGCGTCTGCACGTTGGGACGCGCGCTCACGCTTACGCGAGGTCGGCGCGCGCGCCAAGAGAGTGGGTCAGAGTGGGGCTTAGCCCAGTGCGTTACCGAGGATCGAGACGAAGGAGACCATCTCGCCGGGGTAGCCTCCGAGGTTGTGAGTGAGGGCGTAGCCGCGGTCGGCGGTGCCGATGGTGCGCTCCGGCGGGGCCTCTCCGCGCAGCTGCAGCCAGGCCTCGAACATCATGCGCAGCCCGGAGGCGCCGACGGGGTGGCCGAAGCTCTTCAAGCCGCCGTCGGGGTTGATCGGAAGGTCCCCGGTGAGGTCATAGGTGCCGGCGAGGACCTCCTTGTAGGCGGTGCCGCGCTCGGCGAAGCCGAGGTCCTCCATGAGCACCATCTCGGTCGGCGTGAAGCAGTCGTGCACCTCCGCCATGGCGATCTGGTCGCGCGGTGAGGTGATCCCGGCCTGGGCGTAGGCGTCCTTGGCGGAGGCGGCCACCTCGGGGAAGGTGGTGTAGTCATACGTCGGATCGGCCAGGCCGTTGCCATTGCCGGCGACGAACGACAGCGCCTTGATGTAGAGCGGCTTGTCGGTGTAGCGGTGGGCGTCTTCGGCACGCACGACGATGGCAGCAGCGGAGCCGTCGGCCACACCTGCGCAGTCGTAGATGCCGAGCATTCCGGCCACGGGCGTCGCGGCGCAGACCGCAGCCTCGCTGACCTCCCGGCGGAACTGGGCGCGTGGGTTGCGGGCGCCGTTGTAGTGGTTCTTCGACGCGATGTGGGCGAGCGCCTCGCGCATCTCCGCTTCGGTGACGCCGTAACGCTTGGCGTACGCCGGCACCACCATGCTGAACATCGCGGCGGCGGTCAGGGTGCGAGCGGTGCCGTCGTTCGGGATCGGTGCAGCCGACATGCCCTGGTAGCCGGAGTCCTTGATCTTCTCGACACCGACGGCCATCGCCATGTCATATGCCCCGCTGGCGACGGCGTACGACGCGTTGCGCAGTGCCTCAGAACCGGTGGCGCAGTAGTTCTCGACGCGGGTCACCGGCTTGCCGGTCAGCTGCAGCGGACGGGCGAGGGTGATGCCGCTCATCCCGCTGCCGGCCGTGCCCAGCCAGAAAGCGTCGACGTCGTCCTGGGCGATGCCGGCGCTCGCGTATGCCTCCGACGAGGCCTGGACCATCAGGTCATCGGCGCTCTTGTCGAAGTGCTCGCGAAACGGCGTGCATGCCATTCCGACGATGGCTACCCGGTCACGGATGCCGTGCGATCCCATTACGCCCTCGTCTCGTTGAGCCGGTCTTATGAAGACGCAACGCCGCGCAGCGGCCGCGCCTTCCAGAAGTAATTGTGAATCCCGTCGGCGGTGGACAACCGGCGGAACGTCATCTCGACCCGGGCGCCCACCTTCACGTCAGCAGCCAGGTCCTTTTCCGGCACGTCGGTGATCTCGACCGGGTAGCGGCCGCCACCGTCGAAGTCGACGATCGCAAAGACGATCGGCGGGCTCGGGGAGTACGCGAGCCGGTCCACCGTGAAGGTCGCGATCGTGCCGGCCACGTCACTCATCGGCACCGCCTCGCCGCCGGTCGGGAGCGGGGGCAGCTGCGGGGCGCCCGAGACCGGGTCGCGCCGGCCGGCGAAGGCGTACTTCCAGTCCTCGTTACGAAGCGCCGCGCTGGCCGACATCCGCGAGGGCTCAGGCCGACGCGGTGGCTCGACGGTCAGCCCACCGCGCCAGGACAGGAACTTGCCGTAGGGCACGGTCGTCCCGCCGGCCAGCTGATCGGCGACCGAGCGCACCGGCGACTCGGATGCCGCCTCGCCGGCGCGGAAGAGCAGCACGTCAGCACCATCGGCCAGCACGACGAGCGCGACGACCTCACCGGGAGCTGCAGCTTCGAGAGCGGCGGCGAGCAGCAGGCCCGGCTGAGCGGAACCGGCATTGCCGAGCCGCGAGCTCAGGTCATCGGCCAGCTTGTCCTTCACACCAAGCTTGGTGCCGAGAACGCGCACGGCGCGCGAATGCAATCCAGTGATGATCACCTTGTCGACGGCGTCGGCCTCGATCTCGGCCTTCTTCAGCGCGTCGCGCCAGGCGCGCTCGCCGAGCGGCACGTAGGCGGTCTCACCGAAGCGCTCCTCCCACAGCTTCGAGCGGGTGTCGCCCGGGCTGCGCCAGCGGTCGGTGAACTCCTCGCTGATGGACGCCGCGCCGAGGAAGTCGGCGAGCAGCGGGCCACTCGCGTCGTCACCGACGAGGAGCGCCGCACCCGCGTCGCCCCCGGCCGCTTCGTCACCGCTTCCAGCGAGCCCGCTGCGGGCGTCGGCCGCGACGGTCAAGACGGTGGACGAGCTACCGAGGGCTGCCAGAAGCGCGCCGACCGCCGACCGCTGCGCGCCGCCGAAGTCGACCGCGAGCACGTCGCTGTCGAGGCGGAGCGCCGCCGCCACTCCGGTCGCGTTGGTCTTGTCGACGTAGGCCGGGCTGATCGTCGAGAAGTACAGCGCGGAGGGCGCAGCGTCAGGACGCGACCGCCTCGCCAGCCGGGCAGCCTCGACCCCGAGGGTCGTGGTGTCCTCGTCGTACCAGGCCACCGACCTGCTGCCCTTACCGCCGCCGGTGAAGACGAATGCGGCGATTTCCGCCCTGTCCAATCGGCCGTGCGGCACGTAGCCGGCAGCCGCGAGAATGCCGCGAGTCACGTCTGGCAGCCTAACCTGCGCGGTAACACGTTCTAGCCGACGGTGCTGACCGTCACTGTTGAAGGAGGCACCATGACCGCCGGGCTCTCGCCGGATCTCGAGTCGACCGACGAGATCACGTTCGAGTTGAAAGACGGGATCTTGCGGGCGACGATGACCCGCCCGGAGGCAGGCAACTCGATGACGCACGACCAGCGCTACCGCCTGATGGCGTGGCTGGATCGGGCGAACGAGGACCCCGGCGTGCGGTGCGTGGTGATCGGCGCGACCGGTCGGTTCTTCTCCACCGGGGCAGATCTGCGCAAAGGCACCCCGCCGCCGGTGCGCGATGAGAAGTACCCGGAGAAGGTGGTGGGTGACGCGCGGCGGGTGATGACCCGCGGCGCGATCCGGCTGGTGTCGGCGATCATGGACTGCGAAAAGCCCGTGATTGCAGCGGTTCAGGGCACCGCGGCAGGGATCGGCGCCCACGTCGCCTTCGCCTGCGACCTGGTCGTCGCCGCCGAGGAAGCCAAGTTCATCGAGATCTTCGCCCGGCGCGGGCTCGTCGCCGACGGCCTCGGCACATACCTGCTCCCGCGGCTCATCGGGCTGCAGCGCGCCAAGGAGCTGATCTTCTTCGCCGACGACATCCCGGCGCAGCGGGCGTACGAACTCGGTCTGGTGTCGCGAGTCGTCCCGGGCGACCAGCTCGAGGACGCCGTCACGGAGTGGGCGACGCGGCTGGCGGAGGGTCCGACGGCGGCTCACCGCGCAAACAAGTGGCTGCTGAACCGCTCGTTCGACCTCAACCGCGCGACGATGGCGGAAGAGGAGGCCTGGGTCGTCGACATCATGACGACGACCGAGGACAGCCAGGAGGGCGTCGCCAGCTTCCTCGAGCGCCGGCCCCCCGTGTGGCGTGGCTACTAAATGAGCACCCCCAACGAAGAGCCCACGTTCGCCGATCTACTCGAATTGGAAGAGATCGACCGCGACATCTTCCGGGGCTGGAGCCACGCCGGCGCGCCGATGCGCAGCTTCGGCGGGCAGGTCGCGGCGCAGGCTCTGGTCGCGGCCGGACGCACGGCCGGCGACCGCGGCGTGCACTCGCTGCACAGCTACTTCCTGCGCCCGGGCAATCCGACCGCGCCGATCGTCTACCTCGTCGACCGGCTGCGCGACGGCGGAAGCTTCACCACGCGCCGGGTCACCGCCGTCCAGAAGGGCGAGACCATCTTCAGCCTCTCGGCGTCCTTCAAGGACGCGGAGGAGGGCGGCGGGCACCAGCGACCGATGCCGATCGTCCGCCCGCCCGAGGAATCGCTCGACCTCTACAAGGCGGCCGACGAGGCAGGAGAGAGCTCCGACCGCGCCGCGTCCGTCGCCCGGCTGGTGCTCGAATTGCGCGGCCCGGACCCGACCTCACGCGTCGTCGGATCGCAGGTGCCGCGCGGACCGCAGGAGGAGTTCGGGGTCCTCGACGACGACATCCCGCGCCGGCGGTTCTGGATGCGGGCGGCCGATCGGCTGACCGACGATCCGCTGCTGCACGTGTGCGCGCTCGCCTACATGTCCGACCTGATGCTCGCCGGCACGGCAACCCTCAGCCATGAGATCCCGCCGGGAGAATTGCTGCTGGCGTCCCTCGATCACGCCATGTGGTTTCACCGGCCGTTCCGCGCCGACGAGTGGCTGTTGTTCAGCGTCGAGAGTCCGTCGTCATCCGACGGTCGCGGCCTCGCGGTCGGCGAGTACTACACCGAGAACGGCCGGTTGGTCGCGTCGGTCATGCAGGAGGCGCTGGTACGCCGCCGCTCGCGCTGAGCGCAAGAGCTGACCGTCAGAGCTGACCGAGATAGAAGTGTGTGCCCTGGTCATCGACACAGTCTGACTCGAGCCCGTACGGGCGCTGGGCGATCTCGGTAGCGGTACCTCCTGCCGCCCGCACCCGAGCGGCCGCGGCTTCGATGTCGTCCACGAGCCACATCGGCGCGGTCACCTGCTCGCTGCGTCCGCCGCCGATCCCGCCCATGGGTGCGACGTCCTGGATCTGCCAGCCGTCATTGGAGTGCCCGTCGGCGAACGTCCAGCCGAGCACCGAACTGTAGAACCCGCGGGTCATCGCCGAGTCGACTACCCCGTACGTCAGGTAGCAGAGGTCGCCGTGACGCGCGCCGTTCACCGGCGGGCGCTCGCCCGGGTCGTCGGCCTTCGGGGCGAAGACCGCGAAGCTCGTGCCCTGGTTGTCGACGCATTCGGCCGACCTGCCCCATGGCTCCTCGGTCGGCGCGCCTGCGGTACCACCCGCGGCCCGAACCCGCGAGACGGCCGCGTCGACATCGCCGACCGCATAGGCGCAGAAGAGATTGGGGCGGTCCTGCACCCGGAAGAGCCCGATGTGCATGGACTGCCCCTGCACGTGGCGCGCCTCGGCGCCGCGCGCTTCGTACGTCCAGCCGAGCACGGCGGAGTAGAACGTGGCCGCTCGTTCGACGTCGGGTACCTGGATCGAGACGTAGCCGACGTCGCCCTGGTGCCACGGGGCGGCCGGCGATTCCGTCGCCGGCACGGTCGTCAACGATTGCTGCAACATCCAGCGATGGCCGAACGGGTCGACGACCGTGGCGTTGCGCGAGCCGTACGCCTCGCCGACCTCCTTGATCAGCCGGCCGCCGCGCGAGGTCGCCGCGGCAACGCGGGCGTCGACGTCGGCGACGTTCAGCACCAGGCTCACCGAAGCGCCGGCGGCAGCAGGGGCGATGACGCCGATCTCCGGGTACTCGTCGGCGAGGTACATCTTGCCGCCGGACAGCGCGAGTTCGGCGTGACCGATACGCCCGTCGGGCATGACGATCGGGTCGCCCAGGACGACCGCGCCGAAAACCTCGACGTACCAGTCGATCGCGCGCCGGGCGTCGTTCACGGCGAGGTATGGGATAGCGGCACCGGCATCGGCGGGAACCGGCGTGGTGGCGCTCAGCTGGTCGGCACTGGAGACGGTTGCAGGATCGGTAAGTCCGGTGGACACGCTGACTCCTCGGGGTAGTTCGAGGGCGCGCTCGAGACGAGCGCGCAACCTCGAAGTGAAGGCGGGATCGGGATCGACCGGGCCGTCAGGCTCGCGCAGCACGTTCAGCGGGTCAGTCACGGCCGGCCTCCTCTCGATCGGTGTAGGTAGTGCGGAAAGCGGTGCGGGCACGCACGAGCAGTGCCTCGGTGGCATGGACGGTGCGGTCCATGGCGTGGGCGACGTCCGCCACCGGGAGGTCGTCCAGGTAGCGAAGCGTCAGCGCCGCCCGGTGTTGCGGGGCGAGTGCCTGCAACGTCTCCTGGGCTTGGAGTGCATCGAGTGTTGCGTCCCAGGGGTCGCTCGCCTGATCGCGAGTGGGATCGCCGGTGACGGCGGTGAGCGTGCGCTCCTCGCGAGCCAGCCGGCGCCAGTGGTCGACCAGCTTGTGCCGGGCGATACCGATGAGCCAACCCGTCGACAGCGATGGTGCCGTCTCGAGGCGCACCGCGTCGACGGCGGCGAGGAACGTCTCCGCCGTCAGGTCTTCCGCGAGTGCCGTGCGACCGCAGCGGCGCAGCAAGTAGCCGTACACCTGCGGAAGCGCGACGTCGTACAGCGCGAGCAGCCCACTACGCGGGTCGCCCGTCTGCATCTGTTCGACGCTCACACCATCCCCGTCGCTTCCCGGCCCGCTTCTCCGACGCCTGCCTGCGAAGTTTCTCCTCCAGCGTCGCCCACATCCACCATTCGCATGCGAGCCGGTTGTGAAACCATGCCGCCATGGAGATCAACAAGGGTCGTTGGACGGCCCAGATCGACGGCGACTTCGTCGTCTTCCTGATCGGGGCCGACCTTCGTGACCCGGAGCAGTCAGCCGCCGCAGGCGAGCTGCTCATGGCGATGATCGACATGCTGGGCGAGCTCGAGCAGGACCCCAGCAAGGGGCTGCTCGGCTACCAGGTGTTCGGCGCGATCGGTGGCGTCATCGTGCAGTACTGGCGCTCGTTCAAGGCGCTCGAGTCGTACGCGAAGAACCCCGACGCCAAGCACAAGCCCGTCTGGGCAGCCTGGAACCGGCTCGCCAAGGACGAGATCGCCGGCGCGGGCATCTGGCACGAGACGTACGAGGTCAAGGCCGGCAGCTACGAGGCCATCTACGAGAACATGCCGACCACCGGGCTGATGAAGGCCGGCACGCCCATCACGGTGGACGAGGCCAAAGCATCCGCACGGCAGCGGATCGGCGCAGCCGGCTAGCAGTCCCGCTGCGGCCAAGGCCAGGCCTTGGTCGGCATCCGGGCCCCGTAACGACCAAGGCCTGGCCTTGGCCGCCTGGAGACACGCGGACCGCGCCCCCTGACGAGGCGCATGTGGCGGCATGGCAGGCTTCCCGCAGGCTGGCTGCGAGGAGGTAGACATGTTTGATCTCACCGGTCACCGCGCGCTCGTGACGGGCGCCGGCGACGGGATGGGCGTGGGGATCGCTCACGCGCTGGCACGTCAGGGGGCCGGGGTCGCGGTCAACGACATCGTCGCGTCCAAGGCTGACGCCACGCGCGACGCAATCGTTGCCGAGGGTGGCACTGCGGTGAGCGCCCCGTTCGACATCACCGATGAGGACGCGGTCAATGCGGGGGTCACGGCTGCGGCCCAGGCACTCGGCGGCCACATCGACATCCTGGTGAACAACGCCGGAATCCCGGCCGACATGGCCCCCGTCCGCTTTCGCGACCTGCCGCCCGCCCGCTGGCGCTCCTACATCGACATCAACCTGTATGGCTCGCTGCACTGCATCTCCGCGGTGCTCGAGCCGATGGTCGAGGGGCACTGGGGACGCATCATCCAGATCTCCTCAGGCGCGGGCCGTACCGGACTGAAGATCGGCGTCTCGCTCTACGGCGCCTCCAAGAGCGGCATCGAAGGCTTCCTGCGTCACCTCTCGACGGAGATCGCGTCGACCGGTGTCACCGCCAATGCTCTGGCGCTCGGGCTCATGTCGGCGCCGAACAAGAAGCAGGACGCCACCGTGACGGCGGGCATCGCGCGGACCATCCCGGTCGGCCGGCTCGGCACGCCGGACGACGTGGGCGCGGCGGTCGTCTATCTCGCGTCCAACGAGGCGGAATGGATGACCGGGCAGACCGTCAACCTCAATGGCGGCTCGACATTCAGCTGAACGACAACCAGACAGGGAGAGCGCACGTGGACCTTTCGGGAACCGGGCTCTGGAGCGGCGAGCTGCGTTACGGCGATCCGGCGGTGGCGGCAGATTCCGCCGCGGAACTCGACGAGCTGGGTTACACCGCGCTCTGGATCCCCGACATCTCGGGTGACGTCTTCACGCCCCTGAACAACCTGCTCGGCGCGACCAAGAAGGCCGCGATCGCGACGGGCATCCTGAACATCTGGATGACGTCGGCGGCCGACACTGCCAAGGGCTACGCGGAAACCGTTGCCACTCACGGACGGCGGCTCATGCTCGGCCTCGGCGTCAGCCATCAGCTGCTCATCGACGGCGCCAAGTCAGCGGGCACTTACCAAAAGCCCATGCAGGTGACGGCGAATTACCTCGACGAGCTCGACGCGCTGCCCCATCAAGGGGCGCCGCCGCAGGACCGCATGCTTGCTGCGCTCGGACCCAAGATGCTCGCCCTCGCCGCCTCGCGTACCCGCGGCACCCACACCTACCTCGTCACGCCCGAGCACACCGCGAAGGTGCGGGCGGAGCTGGGATCCGGTCCGCTGATCGCCGCCGAGCAAGGCGTGGTGCTCGAGACCGACCCGGCCAAGGCCCGCGACATCGCGCGCCAGAACCTCGCCGGCTATCTCATGCTCTCGAACTACACGAACAACTTCCTGCGCCTCGGCTTCACCGCGGACGACATCGCGGGCGGCGGCTCCGACCGGCTGATCGACGCGCTGATCGCCTGGGGCGACGAGGAATCCATCGCCGCCCGGGTGAAGGCGCATCACGACGCCGGCGCCGAGCACGTCTGCGTCCAGGTGCTCAACCCCACCGGCGATGGCGGCGGCTGGGGCGGCAGCTCCCTCGAGCAGTGGCGACGGCTGGCGCCCGCGCTGCTCCCGGGCAGCGCTTGATGGCGGGCGGGTTGGACCCGCGGACCCCGGTGCTCGTCGGTTCGGCCGCCATCACCCAACGCGAGAAGGATCCGGCGCGGGCGCGTGATGCCATCGCGCTGATGGCCGACACATTGCGTGCCGCCGCCGACAACGCGGGCGGCCCCGATCCGCACCGCCTGCTGAGCAACGCCGGACTGATGTTCGCGACCCAAGGGTCCTGGAAATGTCAGGACCCCGCGCGCCTGGTGTCCGACGCGCTCGGCATCTCGCCGCATACCGTCTACGCCGAGCTCGGCGTCCTGCAGCAGACCCTCTTCACCAAGGCGTGCCAGGCCATCGCCGCCGGTGACGCGTCGGTCGTGCTCGTCACGGGCGGCGAGGCACGCGCCCGGACGGCCTCGGCCAAGCGGCAGGGCGTCGAGGTTGCGGCCGAGCGGGAGGCCGAAAAGCCCGCCGATACTGTACTTTCGCCGGCTCAGCAGGTCATCAGCAAGCTGGAGATCGACCGCCAGCTCTACGTCGCCGCTCGCCAGTACGGGATGATCGAGACCGCACTACGCGCGGCCGCCGGCCAGTCGATCGAGACCCACGCCCACGAAGTGGCGGCGCTGTGGGACGCATTCGCTGCCATCGCTGCCACCCGTCCTGAAGCGTGGAAGCGTGAGGTCACCCCACTCGGCG
>DATAVO010000137.1:0-17658 GCA_036267695.1 Frankiaceae bacterium | reverse complement strand
TGTTGCTGTTTCTTGGCGTCGGCGGTGAGCTGCCGGTAGACCGCGTCGCTGATGCGGCGGGTGAGTGCGCGGAGCGCTTCTTTGTGGCTCTTGCCTTAGGCTTTCTTGCGTTCGTAGTAGTCGCGGCCGGGGGTGTCGTTGCGAATCTGGGTGATGGCGATGCGATACATCGCGTGGTTGAGCTGACGGTTGCCGCGCGGGTTGAGCCGATGCCGTACCCGTGGTCCGGAGGAGGCTTCGATCGGGACGGTCGTTATCGAGGCACGTCAGCGCGTGGTAGCCGAGGAACCAGGTCGCGGAGCCGTGCAGTCCGCCCCGTGGAAGACGACGGGTGGTCGCATCGACCGGCCACAGATCCGTCTCCCACGACCCATCAGGACAGTCCGTCAGTGCCGCCTCCATCAGCCGCAACGCGCTCTCGAAGTTGCGCGCGATGCTCCGGGCGAGTGCGGCGCTCACAACTGGTGCATATCGGATCGCGAGCAGAAACATCCACCGTCGCGCGCCGGCTGAGCCGGGAGGCGCCGCAGCGGCGGCTTGTCGTCACAGAACTTTCAGCTTCGATTGTTACTTTCGAACGCGAAAGGGATCGATTCCGCGGACGATAGGGGCTCATGCGTCGCGCTGCTGTGGCTACCGGCTTCGTGACCGCTGCCCTCGTCGTAGGCTGCGGCGCGCCGAGCCATCCGGGCGCTGCGACGGCACCGTCGCTGGCCGCGACTACCCCGGCACCTCGGCTCATCTGGTCGGCCGCGAACAACGCTGAGCTGGCCCCGGGCTCGGTCGTGAAGGCGTCCGCCACGGCGGGAACCGTGAACGCGCTGCTGGTGAAGGATCAGTCCGGCAAGCTGCTTCCGACCACGGGGCTGGCTTCCGGGACGCTGCCGCCCGACGGCACCTTCACCCTCGCCGCATCAGCGACCGGCCCGGGCGGAAAGGTGATGTCGACGCTGACGGTGCACACGCTCCCCGCCGACCACACCCTGCACGCCACGATCGATCCGACGGCCGGTCAGACCTACGGCGTCGGCGAGCCGATCACGGTTACCTTCGATACGCCCGTGACCGACCGCGCCGCTGTGCAGCGCGCCATGACGGTCACCGCCAGTCATCCGATCGGCCCCGCCGGCTGGCACTGGTTTTCGAGCACCCGCGTGGAGTACCGGCCGCAGAAGTACTGGCCGGCCAACACGACCGTCACCGTTCACGCCGACCTCTCCGGCGTGCAGGCCGGGCCCACGACGTTCGGCACTGCCGACACGAGTTCAGCCTTCACCATCGGTCGCTCCCAGATCCTGGTCGTCAGCGACGCGACCCACCAGATGGGCGTGTTCACCAACGGCGTGCTGGTACGCACGGTCCCGGTGAGCATGGGTGAGCACCAGGGCACCTGGACCACTCGCAGCGGCATCAAAACCATCATGAGCATCGAGCGCACCGTCAGGATGGACTCGGCGACCGTCGGCATCACCGGCTCCGGTGCCTACGACGAAATCGTCCCCTACGCGATGCGGCTGACCTGGTCCGGTGAGTACATCCACGGCGCCCCCTGGTCGGTGTACGCGCAAGGCTCCTACGACGTCTCCCACGGCTGCGTCAACGTCTCGCTGGACAACGCCGAATGGCTGTACAGCAATAGCCTGGTCGGCGATGTCGTCGACACCACCGGTACCGACCGTCAGATGGAGTGGGACGGCAACGGCACCGGCGGCGTCTGGAACATGCCCTGGGCCACCTGGATGTCGGGCACCGTCGGAGTCTGACCAAGCCGTTCCGGAGCGGGAACGCGCGACGGTTAGGGTCGAAGCTCCACCACCCTCAAGGAGCCGGCATGCCCGATTCACCCGTCCTCGTCGAGCGGGACGGCCACATTCTCGTCGTGACGCTGAACCGGCCGGAAAAGCGCAACGCCATCAACTGTCAGATGATGTGCCTGCTCGCCGACGCGTGGCGGCAGCTCGATGCTGACGACGACCTGCGGGTGGCGATCCTCACCGGCGTCGGGTCGACGTTCTGCGCCGGCATGGACCTGGTCGAAATCGGCCTTCTCAGGGAGCCTGAGCCGGCCAATGAGTGGATCGCCCGCACGCGCACCGACCCGACGTTGATCTCGCGCGGCTGGCTGAAGACCGATGTGCCCACCAAGCCGATCGTCCTTGCGGCTGAAGGGTTTGCGCGTGCCGGCGGCACCGAGATCCTCCAGGGCACGACCCTTCGAGTCGCCGGCGAGAGCGCTGTCTTCGGCGTCACCGAGGTGCAGCGCGGCCTCTTCCCGATGATGGGCTCGGCCGTCCGCCTGCGTCGCCAGATCCCCTATGCCGTCGCCGCCGAGATGCTGCTGACCGGAGACGACATCACCGCGCAGCGTGCGTACGAGGTCGGTCTCATCAACTACGTCGTCGCCGACGGTCAAGCGCTTACCAGGGCCAAGGAATTGGCCGCACGCATCGCGGGCAACGGCCCCGTCGCCGTCAAGGGGATCGCTGCAACCCTGCGGGAGACGGAGGGCCTTCCCGATGCCGAGGCTTTCGCGATCGAGGGGAAGCACGGCCAGGCCGTGATGTCCTCCGAGGACGCCCGCGAGGGACCGCGGGCCTTCCTCGAGAAGCGCGCTCCCGAGTTCAAGGGCCGCTAGAACCTCGGTCACGGCAAGCAATTGCCGGCGGGTTCGGGCCAGCTATCGCAGCAGCTGTCCTGACCAGGCCCCGCGAGCCGTACGAGCGGCCACCATGAGCCAGGCCGCGACCAAGGCGACGAAGAAGGCCGACGCCGCGACTCGCAGGAGATCGGTGTGGGTCACGACGGCCAGCGCGGCCGTGCCCGTGACCACCGTGCCCACCGTGCCCACCGGACAGGCCGAATGCGCGAGCGGCGGTGCCGAACGCCGCTCGCGGCCTGGGGCTCGGCCTAGTGGCCCGTTGACTGCTGCCCGGGCTGCACCAGGGCGGTCTCGTACGCAAAGACGACCGCCTGCACCCGATCGCGTAGCCCGAGCTTGCTGAGTACCCGGGCAACGTGCGTCTTCACGGTCGTCTCGCTCAGCACGAAGGCCCCCGCGATCTCGGCATTTGAAAGGCCTTGTGCCATCAGTTGCAGCACTTCCCGCTCGCGTTCGGTCAGCCGGCCGACGCTTGCCGGCTGCTGTAGCACCGGCGGGGTGGGGCGGCGGACGAACTCCTCGATCAGCCTTCGCGTGATGGACGGCGCAAGCAGCGCATCCCCTGAGGCGACAGCGCGAATTCCGGCGACGAGCTGTTCCGGCGGCACGTCCTTCAGCAGGAAGCCGCTGGCACCGGCTTCAAGCGCCGCGTAGACGTACTCATCCATGTCGAACGTCGTCATCATCACGACTTTCGCCGAGCTCGCGCCGCGGACCAGATGACGCGTTGCCTCGATCCCGTCCATGAGCGGCATGCGCACGTCCATCAGCACCAGGTCCGGCGTGAGGCTCCGAACGGCGTCGATCGCCTCGCGGCCGTTGCCCGCTTCGCCGACGACTTCCAAGTCGGGTTCAGCATTGATGATCATGCCGAATCCAGCCCGGACCAGCGCCTGGTCATCGACCACCAGCACCCGGATGCTCACGGCGTCACGGGTAGCCGGGCGTGGATCCGGAAACCGCCCGTTGGCCCCGGTCCGGTCTGCAGCTGCCCACCGAAGACATCGACGCGCTCGCGCATACCGAGCAGGCCATGCCCGGCTTCCCTGCCGCCGTCCGGCAGGCCGACACCATCATCGGAGATCTCGATGTCGAGACTGTTCACCCGCCAGCAGACCTGTACGCGAGCGTGCTTTGCCTTCGCATGGCGGATCGTGTTGGTGAGGCCTTCCTGAACGATTCGATAGGCGGTCAGGTCGATACTTGCGGGAAGGTCGGACGCGGCGCCATCCACGCTGACGTCGACAAGCAGGCCCGAGTCACGAGCATGCGCGACGAGTGCGTCCAGGTCACGCAGGGTCGGCTGCGGGGCGAGCTCAGGCGACGAGTAGCGCAACATGCCGACCAGCCGGCGCATCTCTGCCAAAGCCTCGCGGCCGACCCGCTCGACGGCCATCAACGCCTCGCGTTCCTGGTCCTGCTCGGGATTGAGCATCCGGCGCACGCCCGCTGCTTGAACGGTCATGACGCTGACGCAATGTCCGACGACGTCGTGCAGTTCGCGAGCGATCCGGGCGCGTTCCTCGGCGATCGTCCTGCGGACCTGCTCCTCCTGCTCGAGCTCCAGCCGAGTGGCATGCTCTCTGGCCTCGTCGCCCTGCGCGGTACGTTGCCGCAACACGAAGCCGGCCACCCAGGCCACGACGAAAAGGCTGGGAACAAAGAAGAACTCACTGCTGGTCCGGTTTGGATCGTTGGAAACCACGATGACGGCGCACGAGATCACGATCGCCAGCCCGACCTGCGCCTGGCGCAGATCCTGAGCCTTTCCCATGAGATACGACGCGATCATCGCCGCCGCTTGAATGCCGACCGCGGTGACGACCAACCGGCCGTCGATGAACGACAGGCCGGCTCCCAATATCCACAGCGCTGTGCCGGCGGCGAACCCGTGCTGACCCCATCCGAGCAGCGGGAGCACCACGAGAATGACCGCCGGGACCGCAAACCAGACCGAGGTTGCAGGCAGCCTCGCGTCGCTACGCAGCCCCGCTTCGAGCGCAGTCCCCAGCGCTGTCAGCAATATCAGCGCGTCGATTGCGCGCCTACCTGCGAGTGCCGGCAGTTCCTTCACGGCAGGAACGTACGCCGATAGCGCACGGCGGTCGTCCTCCTTCAGGAGGACCTCCAGATCATCCCCGATCATGACCCACTTCGTGCTGAGTGAGGACGACGCGGACTCTCCGGGCCAGCAATGTCAGTGCTGCAACGACCGTGCATCACAGACCGGAGGAGATCTCATGATCGAGGTCCAGAACCTGACCAAGCGTTACGGCAGCAGCGTTGCCGTGGACGACCTGAGCTTTACCGTGGCTGCCGGTCGTGTCACCGGCTTCCTCGGCCCGAACGGCTCGGGCAAATCAACCACCATGCGGACCATCGTCGGGCTCGATCGCCCGACCGCCGGCGTGGTGCGCGTCAATGGCCGCCAGTACGCCGATTCCCCCGCGCCATTGCGGGAAGTCGGAGCGCTCCTGGGTGCCAAGAACGTCCATCCCGGGCGTTCGGCACATGACCACCTGCTCTACCTCGCCCGCTCCAACGGCATCAGCAAGCGCCGGGTCGAGGAAGTGCTGGGACTCGTCGGCCTGGAAAGCGTCGCCCGAAAGCGCGCCAAGACGTACTCGCTCGGCATGGGACAGCGGCTCGGCATTGCCGCGGCGCTGCTCGGTGATCCCGGCATTCTCATCTTCGACGAGCCGGTCAACGGCCTAGACCCGGAGGGGATCGTCTGGGTGCGCAACATGTTCAAGGCGTTCGCGGCCGAGGGACGCGCGGTGCTCGTCTCGAGCCATCTCATCTCGGAAATGGCTTTGGCTGCAGACCATCTGGTCGTCATCGGACGCGGCCGGCTCATCGCCGACAGCGACGTCGCCGACTTCTTGCAGTCCGCTTCAGGCGACACCGTGCTCATCCGGACCGACAACCCCGCTGCGGTCACTCGCGAGGTGGTCTTCCGCGGCGGCGACGTCACGGAAGGTCCGGACGGATCGATCCTCATCACCGGCCTGCAACCGGTGGAGATCGGACAGGCCGCGGCCGCCAGCGGTTCGGTGCTGTTCGAGCTGACCCCCCAACGCGTCTCGCTCGAAGAGGCGTTCATGGAACTCACCGCAGACGCGGTCGAGTTCTCCGCCCCATCGTCCGCCACCACGGGAAAGGTTCGTTGAAATGAGCACTCTCACCACTTTCGGCTCAACTCAAGAGTCCGGATCGATCGATCGCGTCCGCGGCTCCCTGCTGGCGGAATGGACCAAGTTCCGCTCCCTTCGCGCCAATCGCGTGGCACTGTTCACCGCCTTCGTCTCCGTTGTCGGTATCGGCATCATCGTCAGCGCAGCGACGGTAAAGGGATGGGACACGGCATCCGCGGCTGACCGTGCGGCCTTCGATCCGGTGGCCATCGGGCTCAGCGGCGGCGGGCTGGCGCAGCTCATCATCGGCGTCCTCGGCGTGCTGCTGATCAGCTCCGAATTCTCCTCGGGCACGATTCGCTCAACGTTTGCAGCGGTTCCCGATCGGCGGCTCGTCCTGGCCAGCAAGACCGCAGTCCTCGCCACCGTCACCTTTGCGGTCTCGCTCGCCAGTGCGCTGGCCGCCTTCTTGATCTCCGAACGCATCTTCGACGGCAAGCACCTCGAGGCCTCGTTCAGCGATCCCGGAGTTGCCCGTGCGGTCATCGGCGGCGCGCTCTACCTGACCGGCGCCGGAGTGCTCGGCCTCGCCATCGCCAGCCTGCTGCGGCACACAGCGGCAGCCATCGGCACTCTCGTCGCTGTGCTGCTGGTGCTGCCCAGCCTGGTCGGTTTCCTGCCCGGCTCACTAGCTCACAATGTGGGTCGCTACCTGCCGAGCAACGCCGGCAGCGCCGTCATCAAGCTCAACCCCGACAAGTGGGATATGGCTCCGTGGACCGGCCTGGCGCTGTTCTTCGGGTACGCCCTGGCCGCCCTGGCGGTCGGCGCCGTCATGCTCCGACGGCGGGACGTCTGAACCGCACATTCCCGCGGTGGCCCGGTCCTTTTCGGACCGGGCCACCTTTGTCGTTCGCGTCAATCGCGCAGATCGAGCTCCCCGAGTTCGCGTCCGCGCGCCACGGCCTCGGTGCGGTTCGCCGCACTCAGCTTGCGCAGGACATGACTGACGTGCTTCTTGACCGTGTCGACGGTGACCACCAGCTCCTCGGCGATACCGCGGTTGGACGTCCCGGCGGCCAGCAGCGAAAGGATCTCGCGCTCCCGGCTCGTCAGCGGTTCGAGGAGATTGCTCTGCGGCGGGCGGGGAGCAGCCCGCCCGAATGCCCCCTGGATACGAGCAATGCACGCCAGCGGAACGCCGCCGTCACGTCGATCGGAGCGTTGCGACACCAGGCGCCCGAGCAGGTCGGCCATCGCCGGCCCCTGGTCCACGAAAACCCGCACGTACCGCTGGCCGCACCCGAGCTCGAGGGCGGACGTGAGGGCAGCGATGGCCCTGGACTCCTCGCTCGCTGAGGCGGCCGCGATGGCCAGCAGGGCGCGGATGTCGATGAGGCTGCCCACCCGATGCTGACGCTCGGCAGCAGCCTCCAATGCTTCGAGGAGGACCAGCGCTCGGTCCGGGTTTCCCTGTGCCATCAGGACTTTTGCCAGCAGGAGGTGCTCGAGCTCGCGGGGATACGCCACCTCCTGGTCCGCGCTGATCCCGGCATCCTGCACCCAAGCGGCTGCCGCCGCGACGTCACCGCCGGCCAGCAGCAGACGGGCGCGCTGGACGGGAAGCGGATTGAGCACCCCCGCGGGGCCGGGCGCGAAATGACCCGCCTCGTCCATGGTTTGTAGGGCGCCTTTCCGGTCGCCGGTCACGTGACGAATCCAGGCCAGCGTCGCCAGCCCCGCGGCGAGCGGCGGCGTATGCACGAACTGCCGGCACAGCGTGATGCCGCGCGCGGCGTAGTCATGCGCCGCTTTGAAATCGTTACGTTCGTACGCGACCGCCGCGAGACCGACAAGAGCGGGCCCGGCTGCGGGCGGGGCTCCCGATTGACCCGCTACGGCCGCAGACGCCAGCGCTCGCTCACAAGTGCGCACCGAAGCGTCGAGGCGACCTTGCCCTCGTTGCAGACGGGCGACGCAATAATCACCCCAGGCCGTAGTGGTGATCTGGCCTTCCCGCCGCCACCATCCGATGCGCGCCTCGAAGGCATCCTCCGCTTCCGCGAGCTCGCCGCGCAGCCATTGCGCCACTGCGAAGAACCCATCGACCGCCGAGCTCAGCATGAATTCGTCGGGCCCCAGATGGTCGAGTGCTTTCCGGGCGTAGGCGGCAGTCGGCTCCGGTTGGCCGCGCAGCTGGGCCGCGTAACTTCTTTGCAGCGCGATCATCGCCGGCACGTTCACCAGCAGGCTTCCCGACCTGCCCGTGGTCGGCTCGAAGGGTCCGTCAAGGGCGACGTGCGCCACCTCCTCCGCGGCGTCCAGCAATGGCTCCATCACCTGAAGGTCACCGCGCATGCCCGCCATCTGCGCCTGGGCAAGCAGCAGCCGCGGCCGGCCCCGGACCACCTCATCCGGCAGGCTGGGCAGCCAGCTCTGGATCGTGGCCTGCTCCCCGCGAAGGTTGAAGACGGTGTCGAAGTGCTCCTCGATCAGCTGCGCCGCCCAGTCCAGATCGCCCGCCTGCACCGCGTGATGGATGGTGTCGTCGGTCAGGCCCTGCTCCTGATACCAGGACGCGGCGCGACGATGAAGCACGCGGGCGCGTTGGTGATCCTGCGCCAGCCTGGCGCGCAGCAAATCCGCGAACAGGTGGTGATAGCGCCACCATCCGCGCACATCGTCGAGCTGCACGAGGAAGAGGCCTGAACGATCCAGTTCCTCAAGGACCAGCTGGCTATCGCTGCGGCGGGTGACCGCGTCGCACAACGATCCGCTGAGCCGCTCGAGCACGGACGTCTCCAGCAGGAACTGCCGGATACCTGCATCCTGGCGTTCGAGGACCTCCTCGGTCAGGTAGTCCAAGACGTAGCGGTGGCTGCCCGTGAACGCCGCGACGAAGCCTTCGACGTCGGTCTGCTCGCGCAGCGAGAGCGCCGCGAGTTGCAGGCCTGCCGCCCACCCTTCCGTGCGAGCCGCGAGAGCCGCCACCGCAGACGACCCCAGAGCCCGTACGCGACCGGCGTCAGTGCTCTGCAGCAGCTCGCCCGCTTCCTCGACGCTGAAGCGCAACTCGGCGACGCGAAGCTCCTTCAGCTGACCGCGCGCCCGCAGCTGGGCCAGACCGAGGGATGGATCGGCCCGACCGGCGACGACAATGTGCAATTGCGGCGGCCGGTGCTGCACGAGAAAGCGAACTGACGCATGAACACCTTCGGCGCCGATCAGGTGGTAATCGTCCAGCACGAGCACGCATTCACGACCGTCCGGATCATCCCCACCGGGCGTCTCGGCGACATCGTTGATCAGCGCAGTGACGAGCCCGTCAAAGGTGGGGGGTGGCGGCGGACCGGCCAGCGGACCCACCCGCGCAGCGATCCCGGGACGTACGGCATCCAGCGCAGCGAGAACATGACGCCAGAACCGCACAGGGTCGTTGTCCTGCGTATCGAGTGACAGCCACGAGACCGGGTGGTCGATGTCAGCCGCCCATTGCGTCACGGCAATCGATTTGCCGTAGCCGGCCGGGGCGACGACGAGCGTCAGATCCTGGTACAGGCCGGAGTTGAGCTCGTCGGTCAGGCGCCGGCGCGCGACCAACCCCGGACGTACCCGGGGGATATGAAGCTTTGTCGCCAGCAGGGCGTCGGGCTGATTCATCGGTGAACCTCGCGCGCGTGTCGGGCGCCGCGAGACGGGCACCGACCTCTGGATGTCCCGATCGTACTGATTTGACGCCAGATGTACTACAGGTGTCGCTGTCGGAATCACGCCGCCACCGGGTGCTTGCGCGGCCGGCCGCGCCCCCGCTTGATGGCGACGACGACCCCATCAATGAAGATCTCCCCGCCCCACACGCCGTGCGGTTCGCCCCGCTCGAGCGCCACCGACAAGCACTGCTCGCGCAGCGGGCAGGGCAGGCAGAGCGCTTTCGCGCGCTCGAGTTCGGCGGGGTGCGGGGAAAACCAGAGCTCTGGTTCGCGCTGGCAGGCCGTGACGCGGACGTGGGTCATGGCTGGTCTCCTTCATCTGAGCTGTCGCCGGGATCGAGCCGGCGTACCGAAATCAGCTGCAGCCCGAGATCGCGGATTTTCGACAGGACGCCGTGCAGCGCTGCTTGGTCCTCGACGGCGCCCGTGAGCACGGTCTGGCTTCCGTCGGACGTGACCTCGAGTCCGTCGAACCAGACCGACCAGTCACTGCCCAGGAGTCCATCGACCCGGAGCTCGTAGGACGGTCGCGCCGGGCCGTTCATCGCCAGAATCTCCGCACGCTGTCGCTCCCATCGAGACCCATCGAGTGGCTGTTGCGACGGACGCTAGGAGCAGGGCGGGGGTGCGCGCGTCACTCCAAAGTGCCGATCGGGGTGGAAGATTTCGGGTCGCCCCCATCGGCGTTGCGAATTGATCTAGACGTCCCGCTCCCTAGGGTGGGTGTGGTGACCCGTGCCGCGGCGGACGCGAGTCCACGCATCGCCACCGGCGGCTATCGGGCATCCCTCGAGCACCTGATGACCGGGCTGACGCGTTGGGCGCCGCGCATGACGGCGTCCGACATCACGCGTCAGCTCACCCGCTGGATCGATGACGACGAGGTGCAGTGGGTCGTCGAGCAAGTGCCCGGCGGCGGAGACCGGATCATCGAGCAGGCCCTCGAGGAGTACACGAACTTCACCCCCTCCATCGCGTCCAATGCGAGCGATGCGGTCAGCGTGATGCGCATCGTGCTGATGCAGCAGATCGATGTCGCGTGGTGGTCGCGCTCGCCCGGCTTCGCCGACGACGTCGCCGTCAACACCTCACTCGACCTGCTCGATCTACGTCCGATGCGGGCGACCGGGCAGGTGCGTTTCGGATTCGGTATCGGCTCCGACCGCCTTGGCCGGCGGGCCCGTGACTTCACGGTCCAGCGTCTGTGGCCCGAGCGCGAGCCGCGCGGGGCCGGCCTCTCGTGTCAGCTCGCGCGCCCCGAACTCATTGCTGTGCTGAACGAGATGGCGGACCGGCTGGCACTGGCCGCGCCAGCCGGCACCCCGCGGCTGTGGGTCAACAGCATCGTGCGCAGCGTGGTCCACCAGCGCCGGCTGCGCACGCTGGGATTCACCGCGCTGCTCCCGAGCGCCCACTGCCAAGGCTGGGCGGCCGATGTCGAGCTCGCCTGGTTCGAACGCTTCGGAGCCCGAGAGATGCTGCGTGACGTGCTGCTGGATTACTCCGACTCGGGCGTGCTGAACGTGATCGACGAGGGGCGGGCGTGGCACGTCTGCCTGGCTCCGCACGCCGTCGCGCGCTACAGCATGTCGAGCATCTCGGCCGTCCCGACCGCCAGGACCCGCTGATGTGCGGAATCGCGCTCCTGATCGGTCCTGGCGCGGCAGCTGAGGCAGCGACGTTCGACCGCATGGTGGACGGGATTCGCAGCCGCGGTGAGGTACTCGAGACCGACCGGGGCGACGCCGCGCTGCTCGCCACCTCTCGCTTGCGGATCGTTGACCGCGACCGGGCGATGCAGCCGTGGACCTCACCCGACGGGCGCTGGGCACTCTGCTACAACGGCGAGGTTTTCAACCACCAGGAGTTGCGCCGCCGGCTGCAGGAGCAGGGCCACGCGCAGCGGTCGGAGTCCGACACCGAAGTCGTGCTCGAGGCATTGCTGGCCTGGGGTGACGACGCGATGCTCGAATTGCGCGGCGAGTTCGCTTTTGCGATCCTGGACCGCACGACCGGAACCGTGCTGATGGCGCGTGACCCGGCGGGCGTGAAACCCCTGTACTGGGCGCGGGTGAACGGACGCTTGCACATCGCGTCAGAGGTCAAGTCACTCACGTCGCTGAAGACTCCGGTCCACGAGGTGCCGCCGGGCTACATCGGGCGCGGGTCAGCCGGTGCGGACCCGGTGCTGCGCCCGTACATCGACCTGCTGCGACTCGGTGAAGGCGAGCCCATGCTCGCTGACGTCGACGAGGCGAAGGCGGCACTGCGCGGCACCCTCGAGGACTCGATCCGGCTTCGCGTCGACACCGATCTGCCGGTCGCGGTCATCCTCTCGGGCGGGCTGGACTCCTCGCTCACGCTGCTGCACGCCCGCGAGATGCATCCGGATGTGCACGCCTTCACGGTCGGCACCAAGGGCAGCGAGGACGTCGAGTACGCGACCCGGCTCGCGAAGGATCTGGGCGTACCTCACGAGGTGATCAGCCTTCGCCCACGCGACATCTCGTTACGCGACGTGCGCCAGGCCATCTTCCGGTCGGAAGCCACCGAGTACGGCGACGTCATCAACGCCGTTGTCTCGCTGAAGGTCTTCGAGCGCGTCCACGAACGCGGGATCAAGGTGGTGCTCACCGGCGACGGGTCGGATGAGCTCTTCGGCGGCTACGACATGTACGCCCGGGTGCCCGATGCCGACCGCAGAAGCCTGTTCCTGCACAAGATCCGCCACCTCAGCCGTACCGAGTTGCAGCGGGTCGACCGCACCAGCATGGGGGTCGGGGTCGAGGCGCGCGTCCCGTTCCTCGATGTCCAGATGCTGCTGCTGTCGATGCGCATCCCGTTGGAGATGAAGGTTCGCGACGGCTACGAGAAGTGGATCGTGCGCGAGACCTTCAGCGATCTGCTACCCGGCTACATCAAGGCACGGCACAAGAATCCGATGTCGCATTCCAGCGGGCTGCACGAGCGCATCCGGCTCTTCAAACCGCTTTTCCCACGCATCTACCGCTCGTACGGCTTCGACGCGCTCGGCCCGATGCGCCGCGACTTCTCGGTGGTGCTGGCCCGCCATGACAACGATCTGGGGCGAGCGGTCGCCGCCGCCGAGCTTGCCGAGGACTACGGCTTCGCCGAGCGGGCGCGCGACTTCACCGGCGCACTGCGCTGGAATCTGCAGGGAGCGATGGCGGCGGCACGCGGACGCTGACCGTCTCCGCCTCCTGGGCGCCATGTTCGGCGCCGCTGCGGCGTAGCAGCAACGACACGCACACCGCTGCCAGCACGGCTGCTCCAGCTGCGACGAGCAGGGCGAGGTGCAGCCCGTCGAGGAAGGCACCGTGCGCAGCGTGCGTCGCCTGGGCACCAAGGTGAGTGGCCACGGCGAGCGACTCCTTCGCCTTGTCGACAAGAGCCGCCGGAGCGCCGGGAATGCTCAGGTGGCTGCTGTAAACGCCGGCGAGCACGCTGCCGATCACCGCGATCCCGAGTGCCCCGCCCACCTCGCGGGACAGGTCGTTCATCGCGGAACCGACGCCCTGCCTCGACGCCGGCAAAGCCTCGGTGATCGCGCTCGTGGCAGGTGTCATCGCCATACCCATCCCGATTCCCAGCGGCAGCAGTCCGGCCACGATCAGCCAGTAGGTGGTGCCCGCATCCAGCTGGGCCAGGATCACCAGCCCGCCCGCGATGAGCACCAGCCCGGCAACACACACCGCACGCGCACCGAGGCGCGCTACCAGGAGCGGGGAGACGCGCGCTGACGGCATCATGCCGGCGGCCATCGGCAGCATGCTGACTGCCGAGACGATCGCCGAATCACCACGCACCAGCTGCAGGTATTGCAGCATCACGAAGATGAACCCGAAGAAGGCGAAGAACTGGATGAAGATGGAGGAGCTGCCGGCCGAAAGCCTGCGGTTGGTGAAGATGCGCGGGTCGAGCATTGGGTTCGGCTGGCGCAGCTCGTAAGCCACGAAGAGCGCTAGAACCACGATGCCGGCAGCGATGCCGAGCAGGGTCCGGGCACTCACCCATCCGGCGGTCGGCGCCTCGATGATGGAAAATACCAGCGCTACCAGTGCAATGACGGCGAGGGCCGCACCGCCGCGATCCAGCTTGGGAGCGTTCTTGTCGGCGGATTCGGGAACGACCCGGAAGGTGCCGATCAGGGCCATGGCGGCAAGAACGACGTTGAGGCCGAAGACCGAACGCCAGGACCAGAACTCCAGGAGCGTGCCGGAGCAGAGCAGCCCGAGCACCGCGGCTCCTCCCGCGACGCCGGCCCAGATGCTGACCGCCCGGGTGCGTTGGGTGGGCGGGAAGGTGCTCGTGATAGTGGAAAGCGTCGCCGGCATGACCAGCGACGCCCCCATGCCGATCACCGCACGCAGCGCGATGAGTTCATTGGCTCCGCCGACGAACATGGCAAGCAGCGAGCCGACGCCGAAGATGGCGAGGCCGATGATGAGCGCGCGGCGGCGGCCATAGCGGTCACCGATGGCGCCCGCGGGCAGCAGCAGTGCGGCGAAGACCAGTGAGTACGCATCGATGACCCACTCGAGCTGGGTCTGCGAGGCGTGCGTGCTGCGCGCGATGTCCGGCAGGGCAACGTTGAGCGACGACATCGCCGCGACCACAGCGGCAAGTGCGAGACACACGACCGCGGTGACGGCACCGTGCCGTAGACCTGCGGGATTCTCGGCGCGTGGCGACGAGCCATCGATTGCGGTCACATTCGGCTCCCCTCATGGATGTGCTCCATGCTTTGGAGTGACGTTCCATAGCATCCCACAGCTCACATCAGCCGACAAGGAAATAATCGGGCGCCTCTCGGCGAGGCCTACCTCAGCAGCACGGCCGAGAGCGTGTCGAGCAACCACTTCTCGAACGCATCCAGCGAGTATCCGGCTTGACGCACCATCTGGTCGTGCACATCGGGACTGGCGATGGCCCACGCGGTGTCGGCGGCGAGCGCCCTCGTCAGTCCCGGTCGCAGGCGCCGAACCGGTACCCGCTCGAAGAGCGTGGCGATGTTGCTGCGCCGGATCTGCATGAGCTGCTGCCAGTCGGCGGCGACGTCGGGGTCCGTGGCGGCGGCGTCCTGGTACGTCTCCCAGGCTGATGCGGCTCGCTCGGCCAGCAGCCGGAAGGCGTGCACCAGATGCGCCAGGAGCTTCTGGGGGTCAGTCGCATCTACCGGGTCGAGGCCCGCCAGGATCGACGCGGGCGGGAAGTTCGCCTCCACGCCGACCTCGTCCTCTCCGGTCACCGCCGTTTCCATCACGGCGCGCAGGAGCGCCCGCTTGCTTCCCCAGGCGTGGTAAAGCGTTTGCACCGCAACATCGGCTCGTTCCGCAATGCGATTCACCGTGGCCGCCGCGTAACC
Organism: Frankiaceae bacterium; assembly: GCA_036267695.1. Taxonomy (GTDB): domain Bacteria; phylum Actinomycetota; class Actinomycetes; order Frankiales; family Frankiaceae; genus DATAZK01. The sequence goes on along the minus strand of DATAVO010000137.1, from coordinate 2,769 downwards.
GCGCTCCGCGAACTCGATGCGCGCTGCTACCAAAACCCGGCGCCGGGTCTCGCGCCGGGTCGCCTCACCAGCCTCGCGCTGCCGGCTCATCCGTCGTGTGGCTGCCACGTCTCCCCCGAATGTCGCCGCCCCCGAGACTAAGGTCTAGAGCGTCACTCTAAACCTTCCCGAGTGCGGTCGAGACTTCCGAAGGGGCCGTTGGCGAGACGACGGTGGAGATGAGTCCCGTCTCCAGGTCGTGAACATGCCCGGAGACGGTGATCTGTGCGGTCGCCAGCGGCGAGCGAAGCAGTCGCTCGACGTCTGAGCGCACGGTGGCCGCCGGGTTACCACCGCCTCGTGAGCCAAGGCCGTTTCATCGAAGCCGGTACGGGCCGCGAATTCGCGCCGGAACCCGTCGTCGGCGAGGAAACCGATTCCGCACTCGGTGTGATGGATGACGGCGACCTCGAGCGAGGGGCCGCTGTCACCGGCGCCCATGACCTCGCCGATGTAGCTGATGAGCGCGATGTCAGCGATGGTCGCCTCGGTGACCCGGCCGCCGGCGTTACGCAGGACGATCGCGTCACCGAGTTCGACGCCGAGGACCGCCGCCGGGTCAACCCGTGGGTCCAGGCAGGCGATGACGCACGTCATGTAGCGCGGGATCACCGGCGCCCCGACACCTCGCCGCGACTTCGCGAAAGCCCGATTTCGTTCGAGCAGTGGGGCGAGGTTGGTCATGGCCAGCTGCCGTCATGTGGTGTAGCTACAGCACTTGGCCGTACGCTAGGAGCGCGGGAGGTGCGCATGCAACACATTTCTCCGGCGCAACCGATGGCACAGGCCATGCGGGAGGGCTGCCTAGGGCTTCGCGTCGGACGGCTGCAGCGCCTCGTCGGGCGGCGCTTCGATCGGGAACTGCGACCGCTCGGGCTATCGATGAGCCAGCTGGGAGTGCTGAGCGCGCTGACGACTCACGGCGGCATCGTGAAGCCTGCTCGACTGGCCGACTGGCTCGGCACCGAACGGTCGACGATCAGCCGCAACCTGGCTCTGCTGGAGGCCAAGGGCCTCGTCAGATCGGCTGAGGTGTCGGCGTCCGGTCGAACGATGGCTGTTTCCCTGACCAAACGGGGCTCCGACGCTCTGGCTGGCGCTGAGGGCGCCTGGCGCGCAGCGCAGGCCTCGCTCACCGACCTGCTCGGGGACGACGCGCCCGCAAAACTCGACACTTGGCTGGATCAGCTCGATGGAACCTGATCCCGCAGTCACCGCCCGCTAGCGTGGCGTGACACCGCCGGCGGAGGGACTGCAGATGACGGGCCTGCTCTATCGACTTGCGTCCTGGAGCGTTCGAAGGCGCTGGGCGGTCATCACCGGCTGGATCGTCATCATCGTTGCGCTCGCGGCAATGGCGGCAGCCTTCCACGGTGCGACCTCCGACGCATTCACCATTCCGGGCACCGAATCCCAGCGCGCGCTGGACGTTCTGGGCAAGGAGTTTCCCGGTACCGGCGGCGCTGCCGCTCGCATCGTGGTTGCGGCGCCGGCCGGACACAAGGTGACCGAGCCGCAGTACGTGAAGATCGGGGAAACCGCATTAGCGAAAATCGCCAAAGCGCCGCAGGTCAAGTTCGTCGCCCCATTGACCGCCGCTAACGTCAGCAAAGACCAGCGGATTGCCTTCGTCACGGTGCAATATGCCGTCTCCGTCGACAAGATCACGCAGCAGGCGAGGGACGCCCTCGAAGCTGCAGCGGCTCCTGCAGCCAAGGCCGGGCTCGAGGTCGAGTACTCCGGCGGCGTCATCTCGACCACCAGCAAGGAGGGCAACAATGACCTCTATGGCATCATCATCGCCTTCTTCGTCCTCACCATCACGTTCGGCACGTTGGTGTCGGCCGGCCTGCCCCTGCTCACCGGAATCCTGGGCGTTGCCGTAGGACTGCTCGCCATCCAGGCCCTGTCGGGCGCCGTCGCGTTGAGTTCCACCGCTCCGACGCTCGCGCTGATGCTGGGCCTTGCCGTCGGCATCGACTACACGCTGTTCATCCTGTCGCGACATCGCCAGCAATTGCGTAAGGGCGTGGACTACGACGAATCCATCAGGCTGGCGACTGCGACCGCAGGTGGCGCCGTCGTCTTCGCCGGACTGACCGTCGTCATTGCCCTTTCGGCGTTGAGCGTGGTCGGCATCCCGTTCCTCACCGTGATGGGACTGGCCGCAGCCGGCACCGTCGTCTGCGTGGTACTCCTCGCGTTGACCATGCTGCCGGCGGTGCTCGCGGTGCTCGGCCCGCGGCTGAACAAGGGCCGTATCGGCTTCCTCGCCCGGCGGCACGAACGTCACGAAAGCGGCGGCGCTCTGGTCGGCGGCGAGCGCTGGTCGCGGCTCGTCACCGCCAAGCCCTGGCTGACGCTCGTCATCGTGATCGCCGGCATCATCGTCATCGCGCTGCCGACGCTCGATCTCAAGCTCGGACTGCCCGATGACGGCAGCCAGCCGAAGTCCACCACCCAGCGGCGGGCGTACGACCTGCTGAGCCAGGGCTTCGGGGTCGGCTTCAACGGCCCACTCACGCTGGTGATCTACGCGCCGGGCCATACGGACACGCTCAAGCTGGTGACCGGAGCCCTGCCACAAATCCAGAAGTCCCCTGACGTTGCCGAGGTTTCACAGCCGCTGCCCAACCCCAAGGGCGACGTCGTCATCGTCTCGGTGATCCCGAAGTCTGCCCCGAGTTCGGCGGCCACCAACAACCTCGTGGCGCTCCTGAGAGACGGTGC
>DATAVO010000136.1:0-10530 GCA_036267695.1 Frankiaceae bacterium | reverse complement strand
GGCGTGGGCGTCGATGCCGAAGAGGTTCGCGGCGTTGAGGCCGAGCACCTTGGCCTTGCGGGCCGCGGTGAGCGCCGGATAGCCGAAGCGCTCCTGGTATTCGGCGCTGATCTGAAACGCCCGGAAGGCCATGATCTGCGGCTGCGGTGAGCCGTACCAAATGGCGTCCGTGCCCCAGAGCACGCGGTCCTCGCCGACCCGGCTGAGCAACTTGCCCATGACGTGGGCGGCCTGATCCGGATCGGTCAGAACGGTGCGCCAGGTGGTGCCGAGGTCGACCCAAGACGTTGCTGTTGGGTTTGACCCCGTGGTCGTCGAGCGCCTTGAGCAAGGAGTTGATGCCGATCGCCGCATTCGCGGGGTCATACGGGCCCTCCCGGTAGTTCGGATCCCAGGCCGCATGGAAGATCACGAACTGCATGTCGGGGAAGATCTTCGCGGCGGCGACCATGTCACGCGGGCCGTTGTGGGCGGCGTCAAAACGCATGAGCGGCAGGCCTTTGTGGCTGCAGAAGACCTTGATGCCGAGGTCGTGCGCGCGCTGCAGGACGGGCAGCCCGATCTTCGGATCGTCGACGTCGAAGCCCTGCCCGTTCGGGCCCCAGGCGGTGTAGACCTTGAATGCCGCCACGTGGCCGCCGGCGACCTTCGCGTTCATGTCATCGAGCTGGCTGGACAGGCGGCCGAAGTTCGGGGCGATCACGTCATGCAATAGGACGCGGGACGCGCCGCCGTGCGCCAGCTGCGCGACCATCTCCTGGGTGCCGACGGCGTCGACGAAGGGGATCGGTGCGTTGGAGGCGCCCGAGTTCGGCACGTCGGTCAGCAGGGCGACGGTCGTATCGCTGGCCATGAACATGTCGTGGACGTAGGCCGCGCGATTGACCGACGCCAGCGGATCGGTCACCGAATGCTCGGCGGGCAGCATGCCGAGCACGAGCTGCACGGTGTCGGGAGCGTTCTGCCGCCACGGCCGGTCGGGCATCACGTGATGGGTGTGGATGTCGAAGATGAACTCGCTGCCGCCGAGCGCCTGCGCGCAGGCCTCCGTCTCGCTGGGCGAGGGCACCACGAACGAGCCGCCCGGTGACGACGACGGCGCCGCACTGGGATGTCCGGCCGCCCTGGCGCGCTTGGCCGCCGAGGAACACGCGGCGAGGTTGAACGCCGTCAGCATCGCCGCGACCCCGCCTGCCGACTGCAGGAACCGACGCCGGTCGACGCCGAGCCGGCGCGCGGCGATCTCCGCCTGCTCAAGGGTCTCGCGCGCGATCCAGGCGTCGGTCTCGGTGGCCGGCGCGGGGACGAACTCGCCGTTGGACACCGGGCCAGGAAGCAGCGGCAACGGCGCCGGGTCGTCCGGATCCTCCATGGCGGGCAGCGTAGCCCCGGGGCCCCTCATTCCCCGCGGATTAATCCGCTGTGCACGTTCTAGCGTGCGTGCGTGATTAAGCGGCGATCCTCGGGGCGTATCAGCCGTGCGATGTAGGCCGATTTCAACCCTGCGGCCGACGCGCGGAGCGGGCCACGATTCCTACGGTTTCCCTACGCCGTGAAATTCGCGCGGCCGAAGGGGAGGACCGTCGATGATCGAGGCATTCGGCTTGAGCAAGCGCTACGGCGCGAAACTGGCCGTCGATGACCTGAGCTTTACCGTGCGGCCGGGAACCGTCACCGGGTTCCTCGGGCCGAACGGGTCCGGCAAGTCCACGACGATGCGCCTGCTGCTGGGGCTGGACCGGCCGACAGCCGGACACGCGACCGTCAACGGTCAGCGTTACACCGACCTCAAGGCGCCGCTGTGCGAGGTCGGTGCGCTGCTCGAAGCGCGCGCGATCCACACCGGGCGCTCGGCCCGCAACCATCTGCTGGCGCTGGCCGCGACCAACGGCATCCCGAAGCGCCGGGTGGATGAGGTCATCGCCATCGTGGGCCTGGAGCCGGTCGCCTCCAAGCGCGCCGGCGGCTTCTCCCTCGGCATGGGGCAGCGCCTGGGTATCGCGTCGGCACTGCTCGGCGATCCCCACACGCTGCTGCTGGACGAGCCGGTCAACGGCCTGGATCCCGAGGGCATTCTGTGGATCCGGACGTTGCTCAAGCGTCTGGCAGCGGAGGGACGCACCGTCTTCGTCTCTTCGCACCTGATGAGCGAGATGGCGTTGACGGCCTCGCACCTGATCGTCGTCGGCCAGGGCCGCCTCATCGCCGACTCCAGCGTTGAGGAGCTCACGCGTACCACCGCCCGCGACAGCGTCCTGGTCCGTACGGATGAGGCGGCGCGCCTGCGCGATCTGCTCGCGACCGCAGGCGCGGCCATCACCACGACCGACGATTCCGGAATGCACGTCACCGGACTGACCGCCGTCGTGGTCGGCCGCATCGCCGCTCAGGCCGCCATCGCGCTGTCCGAGCTCACCCCGCAACGCGCCTCGCTGGAAGAGGCCTTCATGGAAATCACCAGAGACTCCCTCGAGTTCGAGGCGCCCGTCGATGTTTCGACCAATGTGACCGTGGAGGCCGCCCGATGAGCACCCTGACCGCTGACAGCCTGCTACCGCTGGAGGCCGCGCCTGGCGTGACGCCGCCGCGGGTGGCCAAGGCGGAGTGGATCAAATTCCGCTCGCTGCGCTCCACCTGGTACAGCCTCGGGGCGGTCATGCTCGTGGCGATCGGGCTCGGCGTGCTCTTCGCCGATCTGCGCGGCAACGATGTCGCCAATCACGGCGGGTTCGCCAGCGGCGTCGACTGGACGCAGGTGAGCCTGCGCGGCACGTTCCTGGCGCAGCTCGCGGTGGGCGTGCTGGGCGTCCTCATGATCACCGGTGAGTACACCACCGGGATGATCCGTGCGTCGCTGTCCGCAGTTCCCAGCCGGGGCCTTGTCCTGGCGGCGAAGGTGGCGGTGCTGGGCGTGGCGACGTTCGTCGTCGCCACGATCACGAGCCTGATCGCGTTCACGCTCGGCCAGGCCATGCTCAGCAGCCACCACTACGGGGTGTCGCTGTCCTCACCCGGTGCGTTGCGGGCGGTCATCGGCGGCGGCCTCTTCCTGGCGCTCGTCGCGCTCCTCGGCCTCGGGTGCGGCTTCGCGATCCGCAGCACCGGGGGGGCGCTGGCCACGCTGTTCGGCCTGCTGCTCGTCCTGCCGCTGCTGGCGCAGGCGTTACCCAACTCGTGGCAGAACGACATCGACAAGTACCTGCCGTTCCAGGCCGGCAGCGCCGTACTGTCCACCGTCTCGCGGCCGGATTCGTTGGGCCCGTGGGCCGGGATCGGAGTGCTCGCGGTGTACGTCGCCGTAACCTTGAGTATCGGTTTCGTGCTGCTGCGTCGACGCGACGCGTGAGCGGCGAGGCGAACGCCCCCAGGGGGAACGGCAATGTGGACGGTGTGGCCCAGGCCCACGGAAGCGGATCTGGCGGCAGACGGGAACCGTAGCCCCGGGTTCGTGAGCCGCCACCCCGGTTTGTCGGCAGGAGCGCTGGTCATCGCGCTCCTGCTGACCAATCTCGGCCGGGTGCGTAACTCCGGGGAGCACCATGGCCAGGCGGTCCTGCTGGTCGCACTCGCCGTCGTGCTGCCCCTGCTCTGGCGGCATCGCGCGCCGCTGCTGGCCTTCGGGGTCTCCGCCGCTGCCGCCGCCGTGCAGTGGATGCTCACCGGACCGCTGTTTGCTGACGTCGCGCTTCTGATCGGCTTCTACACCGTGGCGGCGACATGCTCGCGCCGGCGGACCCTGCTCGCGGCCGGCGTCCTGGAGTTCGGTGTCGTCATCGCTGTCGCGCAGTACGGGCGCGGTGCCTACGCACTCGTCGCGCTGCTGCTTACGGGGCTTGTCGTCGCCGCCGGGGTGCTGGGGATCAACGTCCAGGTGCGCCGGGCGTATCTGGCCGAGGTGGAGGCGCGGGCGAAGCGGCTGGAGTTCGAACGCGATCAGCAAGGCCGGCTCGCCGTGGCCGCCGAACGCAACCGGATCGCCCGCGAGATGCACGACATCGTCGCCCACAACCTCTCGGTGATGATCGCGCTCAACGACGGGGCATCGTTCACCATGCTCACCGATCCTGATCAAGCCGCTGATGCGGTACGCGAGGCGTCCTCGGTCGGGCGGACCGCGCTCGGCGAGCTGCAGCGCGCCCTGGGCGTCTTGCGGGACAACGACTCCACCGCGGGGTCGGCCGGGGATGACCCGGCCACGCGCGTACCCACGCCGAAGATCGCCGATCTCGACCGGCTGCTGGCACCGATCCGGCGCACTGGCCTGGACGTGACGCTGACGGTTGAGGGACCGGTCGGCGCGCTGTCGTCCGGGCTTCAACTGGCCATCTACCGGCTGGTGCAGGAATCGCTCACCAACACCGTCAAGCATGCGCGGGGTGCCGATCGTTCCAGCGTCGCGATTCGTACCGGCGCTGGGGGCACCGAGGTCGTCGTAGCGGACAACGGGACCGCTGCGAGCCGCCTCCCGCCGCGCCAGCCGGCGCCGGGTTCGGGGCAGGGGATCATCGGCATGCGCGAACGCGCCGCCGGACTCGGCGGCGGCGTGGTGGCCGGCCGCACCGCCACCGGATGGATGGTCCGGGCCGCTTTCCCTGTAGAGACGCCGAGCGCACCCCTGCCGAGAACGCCTGCACCGGTCGGCGCCCACCCGTGACCCGGGTTCTGCTGGTGGACGATCAATCCCTGCTACGTATGGGATTTCGGATGGTCCTCGGCGCTCACGAGGGGATGGACGTGGTCGGCGAAGCGGCCGACGGCGCCGAGGCCATCGCCGCCGTCGCTGAGCTCGAACCGGACGTGGTGGTCATGGATGTGCGCATGCCGGTGATGGACGGGGTCGAGGCCACCGCACAGATCACCGCGCGGCATCCCGACGTGCGGGTGCTCATTCTCACCACGTTCGATCTCGACGAGTACGCGTTCGCCGCCCTGCGCGCCGGTGCGAGCGGCTTCTTGCTGAAGAACGTGCCGCCGGAGGAGCTCGTCGCCGCGATCCGCACCGTCGCCAGCGGCGACGCCGTCGTCGCGCCGCGAGTCACCCGGCGGCTACTGGAGACCTTTGCCGAGAAGCTGCCGTCTCCAGTCAGCGGCGACCAGCCCGACACGCGCCTCGCGACGCTGACCGAGCGCGAACGTGAAGTGCTGGGCAACCTCGCGCTCGGGCAGACCAACCTCGAAATCGCTGCAGCGCTTCATCTTTCCGAGGCCACCGTGAAGACGCACGTGAGCCGGATCCTGTCCAAGCTCAGCCTGCGCGACCGCGTCCAGGCGGTCGTTTTCGCCTACGAGACGCGGCTGGTGCGCCCCGCCTGACGCCCCCCAACAATCCCGCCGATTAATCCCCTGTGCACGCCCGAACGTGCAGAGAGGATTAATCGGCGGGAATCGGTGCGGGGGGGGGTTAGCTCACGTGGGGCAGCACCTTGTCGACGTAGAGCCGCAGCGATTCCCACCCGACCTCCGGCGGCATGCCGCCGACCATCGGGTGCAGCACGAATGCCGCGAAGTCGCCCTTCTCCTTCGCGCGCTCGATGCACTGGTCCGGCGTCAGCACCTGGTAGATGCCCTCCGCGCGGAGTTCCTCGGCGGTGCTCGCATGCGAGTGCACGGCCGACTTGATGTCAGGGGTCTGCCAGCTCGCGTACGTGGTCGCCTCGTGCAGGAAATACTGGCCGTACTCGGCCCACGCCTTGTCGGGGTCCTCCGCGATGTGCAGCATCGCCGTGTCCTCGGGCGGCATCATGATGAACGGGTTCACGCCCCGCTCGGCGCACTGCTCGTTGTAGTACGTCTCGAGCTCGGGCAGGTTGGCCGCCGGCAGGAACGGCAGGTCGAACTTGGCCGCGCGCCGTGCGCCGGGCTTGCCGGTGCCGCCGATGAACAGGAGCGCCTGCGGCGGGGAGATCGGCTTCGGGGTCACCCGGCTCGCGTGGCCGTCGTACTCGAAGGGCTCACCGGTCCACGCCGCCAGCATCGCTGCGACGGCGTCGTCGAGCAGCTTGCCGCGGTCCTTCCAGGACTTGCCGGCGGCCTCGTACTCCGACGGGCGGTAGCCGAGGCCGGCGACGGTGGAGACCCGACCGCCCGACGCCAGGTCGAGCACGGCGATCTGCTCGGCGAGGCGGACCGGGTCGTGCAGCGGCACCAGCAACGCCTGGATGATGATCCGCACGTTCTTGGTCGCGCCAACCGCGAACGCGGCGTTGGTCAGCGGCGTCGGACTCCAGCCGTTGTCAGCGCCGTGGTGCTCCTCGAAGCTCACGCTGAAGAAGCCGTTGTCGTCGGCGTACTTCATCATCTCGAGGCCGGCCTTGTAGTAGCCGGTGAGCGCTTTCGGGTCGATGCCGGGAAGCACGAAGTTGAACCGGCAGACGGACATCACCACGGCAGGCGCCTTTCGTTGGGGCGAGTCTTTGGCAGGTAGAGCGAACTGACGAGAAGGATTGTGTCGGCAGGAACTTACGCGCCGTAGACCGGGTCGGGCGCGGGGCTCTCGGCGATGAGTTCGCTGATGACGGGGGTCAGCTCGGCCGGGTCCCAGCGCGCACCCTTGTCGTGGACCTTGCCGTGGTGCCAGCCGTCGGCGACTGACAGCATGCCGCCTTCGATCTCGAAGACGCGGCCGGTGACGGAGCGCGCATCGTCGCTGCCGAGCCAGACGACGAGCGGGGAGACGTTCGACGGATCCATCGCGTCGAACCCGGATTCGACCGCCGCCATCGTGTCGAAGACGCCCTCGGTCATGCGAGTACGCGCGGACGGGGCGATCGCGTTGACGATCACGCCGTAACGGCTCATCTCGGCCGCGGCCATCAGCGTCATCGCGGCGATGCCAGCTTTCGCGGCCCCGTAATTGCCCTGCCCCACGCTGCCCAGCAGGCCGGCGCCGGAGCTGGTGTTGACCACGCGAGCCTCGGCCGGGCTCCCTGCCTTCGACAGCTCCCGCCAGTACTGGGCCGCATGCCGGAGCGGTGCGAAGTGGCCTTTCATGTGCACCCGCACGACCGCGTCCCACTCCTGCTCGGACATGTTCGCGAGCATCCGGTCACGGACGAAGCCGGCGTTGTTCACGAGGGTGTCGAGCTTGCCGAAGGTGTCGATCGCGGTGCGGATGAGCGCCTGCGCGCCGTTCCAGTCCGCCACGTCATCGGCATTCGCGACGGCCTCGCCGCCGAGCGCCTTGATCTCCTCGACCACCGCGTCAGCCACCTCGGTGGACCGCCCGCCCCCGTCGAGCGCCGTGCCGTAATCGTTCACGACCACCCGCGCGCCCTGGCGGGCGAATTCGAGGGCGTGCTCACGCCCGAGCCCGCGGCCCGCTCCGGTGACGATGACGACGCGCCCGTCGCAGATGCCGCTCATGAAGCTCCGTTCTCCGTCTTTTGCTGAGCAGCGATTGCCGCGTCGACAACCGCCAGGAACTCAGGGTGCTCGCCGCCGCCGTGTACCGCCATGTCGGAGCCGGTGACCGCGCCGGCGAGGTCGCTGCCGAGGAAGAGGCACGCGCCCGCAACGTCAGCCGCCGTCACCATGCGCTTGATCGGCACCGTGGCGGCAACTCCGAGGAGCCCGGCGGCACCGCCGTAGTGGTCCTCGGCATTCTCGGTGGCGACGAGCCCGACGACGAGGGTGTTGACCCGTACTTTTGGCGCCCATTCCTGGGCGATCGTGCGGACGAGGTGGTTGAGCCCGGCCTTGGCGGCGCCGTAGACGGCCGTGCCCGGGCTCGGCCGCACGCCGCTGACCGAGCTGATCATGATGATCGATCCGCCCTCCGGCTGCGCCTGCATGATCGCGTTGGCCCGCTGCGAAATGTGCAGTGGCGCCAGCAGGTTCAGCTCGACGATGCGCGTGGAGATGCGGGGCGACGCGGTAGCCGAGTCCAGGAAGGGACTGCCGCCCGCGTTGTTGACGACGACGTCCAGGCGCCCCATCCGCTCGCGCGCCGTGTCGACGACCATGGTGGCGGCTTCGGGATCGCGGATGTCAGCAGCGACGAAGCTCGCGCTGCGCGTACCGGCTGCGGTTTCGACCGAGGGGAGCGACGCAGGCTCGTGGCGTGCGCAGACCACGACGTCAGCTCCGGAGGTCAGGAAAGCCTCCGTGATACCGAGGCCGATGCCTCGCACACCGCCCGTGACCAGGACCCCACGACCTGCATAGTCGACGCTGCCGGGGGCTGCCACGGGCTGGTACGTTACCAAGCAAGCGCTTGGGCGAGAAGGGCGGTCCTGCCAGTGGGTATCGAGGTCAACCGGTACGGACCGATTGCCGAGATCGTGGTCGACTACCCGCCGGTGAATGCACTGCCGGTGGCCGGTTGGTTCGACCTCGCTGATGCTCTCATGGGCGCCGGCCGCGATGAGAGCGTGCACGCCGTCGTGCTGGCCGCCGAGGGTCGCGGCTTCAACGCCGGGGTCGACATCAAGGAGATGCAGCGCACCACCGGCTTCGGCTCGCTGATCGGGGCCAATCGCGGCTGCTATGCGGCGTTTGCGGCTGTGTATGAGTGCGCCGTGCCGGTCGTCGCTGCCGTTCACGGCTTTTGCCTCGGCGGCGGCATCGGGCTTGTCGGCAATGCGGATGTGATCGTCGCCAGTGATGACGCGACCTTCGGCCTTCCCGAAGTCGATCGCGGAGCGCTCGGGGCCGCTACCCACCTCGCCCGCCTCGTGCCGGCGCATCTGATGCGCGCGATGGTCTACACCTCGAAGACCGCGACAGCCCAGCAGCTGCACGATTTCGGCTCGGTGTTCAAGGTCGTCGCGCGCGATGAGCTGCGTGCGGCCGCCCACGAGGTCGCCGGCGAGATCGCTGCCAAGGACCCCTACATCATCCGGCTGGCCAAGGAATCCCTGAACGGCATCGACCCGATCGACGTCAAGCGCAGCTACCGCTTCGAGCAGGGATTCACCTTCGAGATCAACCTCTCCGGGCGGGCTGACGAGCATCGCGATGCCTTCGTCGCGCAACCGGCCGCGGGCAACACGGAGGGGCAGGAGAAAAAGTGAGCGACAAGCGGATGTCCGTCGCCGACGTCGTCGGCAAGCTCGAGAGCGGCATGACCATCGGCGTCGGTGGGTGGGGCTCGCGGCGCAAGCCAATGGCGATCATCCGGGCCATCGCGAATTCGCCGCTGACCGACCTGACCCTGGTGTCCTACGGCGGTCCCGATGTCGGACTGCTCGTTGCCGCCGGCAAGGTCAAGCGGCTCGTCAGCGGCTTCGTCTCGCTCGATTCCATCGCGTTGGAGCCGCATTTCCGCATCGCCCGCCAGCGCGGCGAGGTCGAGTTCTTCGAGGTCGACGAGGGCATGCTGCAGTGGGGCTTGCTCGCCGCGGCGCAGCGGCTGCCGTTCCTGCCGATCCGCGCGGGCCTGGGCTCCGACGTCATGCGCGTCAACCCGCAGCTGAAGACGATCACGTCGCCTTACGAGGACGGCGAGGAACTCGTCGCGATGCCGGCGCTGACGCTCGATGCCTCGCTCATCCACATGAACCGCGCGGATGCCGCCGGCAACGGGCAGTTCCTCGGGCCCGACCCGTACTTCGATGATCTCTTCTGCCTCGCCGCCGAGCAGCGCTTCATGTCGTGCGAGCGCATCGTCGACACTGCCGAGCTCACCAAGGAAGCGTCGTTCCACACGCTGAAGATCAACCGGCTGATGGTCGACGGCGTCATCGAGACCCCCAACGGCGCGCACTTCACCACGTGCACGCCGGACTACGAGCGGGACGAGAAGTTCCAGCGCGCCTACGCGGCAGCGGCTGCCGATCCCGAGGCCTGGGAGGCGTTCCGGCAGCGCTTCCTGTCCGGCGATGAGGCGGCGTACCAGCAGGCGGTCAGCGCGTTCGCGCAGGAGGTTCAGGCATGAGCGAGACGACCACAGCCGTACGGCGCGCTGACGTCTGCGCCGTCGCGATCGCCGAGGCCTTCCGCGGCGACGGGGAGATCCTCGTCAGCCCGATGGGCACGCTGCCGAGCATCGGCGCCCGGCTCGCGCGGCTGACGTTCGAGCCCGACATCCTGCTCTCCGACGGAGAGGCCTTCCTGCTTTCCGACGTTCCGCCGCTCGGCGCCCCGCTCGCGCAGAGCATCGTCGAAGGCTGGATCCCTTACCGCCAGGTGTTCGACGTGGTCGCCTCGGGCCGCCGTCACGTGATGATGGGTGCGAGCCAGATCGACGCTTCGGGAAACCAGAACATCTCCTGCATCGGCGATCAGGCGCATCCCAAGTCGCAGCTCCTCGGCGCCCGCGGCGCGCCCGGCAACACCGTCAACAACCGGACCAGCTACTGGGTCCCCAAACACTCGACGCGCGTCTTCGTCCCCGCGGTGGACATGGTCTCGGGCGTCGGCTATGCACGGGCGGCTGCGGCAGGGGCCGCGGCCGCCCGTTTCCACCGGCTCGGCCGGGTCGTCACCGACCTCGCGGTGCTCGACTTCGGCGACGCCCCCGACGAGGGCGCGCGCATGCGCCTGCTGTCGGTGCACCCTGGCGTCACCGTGGAGCAGGTCACGGACGCGACC
>DATAVO010000135.1:0-22323 GCA_036267695.1 Frankiaceae bacterium | reverse complement strand
ACGTGGAAGGCGATCTCGGGCTGCCGCTCGGCTCGAAGGTCATCTACCCGATTCTCGAGACTTCGCAGGCGATCCGGCAGGCGTATGAGATCGCGATGGCCTCGCCGCGGGTGCGCTACATGGGCGGCGCCGTCTCCCGTTTCGGCGACATCCATCAGGCGGTCGGCTTCCGCTGGAGCGCCGAGGGCACCGAGACGCTGTTCCTGCGGTCCAAGGTTCTGATGGATGCGCGTGCCGCCGGGATCCGTTACCCGATCAGCGGCATGTGGGGCGGTGCTCTCGATGACACCGACGGCCTGCGCCGCTGGGCGACGCACCTGCGCGATCTCGGCTACTACGGGATGATGATCGGCAATCCGGTGCACGTCGATCTGGTTCACGAGATCTTCAGCCCGACGCGTGAGGAGCTCACGTATTGGTCCGATCTCGACCGGCTCGCCGCGCAGGCCGAGGCGCGGGGGAGCGGCTCGGTCGTGTACGGCGACGCGAACCAGGGCGAGGGCCACGTGGTGCACATCGCTCATGTGGGATCGGCGCGCAAGAATCTGGAGTGGGCCCGCGCGCTCGGCGTGATCTAGCCAGTGATCTAGCGGGCATCGAACTTGTAGAGCCCCAGGGCGTTTCCGGCGAGGATCTGGTCGCGTTCCTCGCGCGGAATCGTCGCGTAGTCGGAGTCGATCGTGCGCCAGCTGTTCGGCCAGTCGCTTCCCGAGTGCGGGAAGTCGCTCGACCACATCAGCCGGTCGACGCCGATGTGGTGGCGGTTGATGACGGCGTAGTGGTCGGTGAGGTACGTGAAGTGGAAGTGCCGGCGGATGATCTCGCTCGGCAGCGGCTTGAACCGGGTGTCGCGCGCGGTGGCCCGGCGCCGGAACCGGTTGTCCAGCTGCTCCTTGACGTAGGGCACCCAGCCGGCGTCGACCTCGGCCATCACCATGTCGAGCCCCGGGACGCGATCGAACACGCCCGAGTTCAGGAACTGGACCATGATCGTGGGCGCGTCCAGGAAGCGCAGGTCCGACGCCGCGCGACCTGCGGTGATCTTGTCGGGGGAGTAGACGTCCTCCGGCGGTTCGTCCACCAGCTTGACGTGGATGTGGGCGGGTAGGCCGGCGGCGACCAGCGCGTGCCAGACGGCATCGTCCGCGGTCGAAAGATCCCTGTCGCCGTGGGGGAAAAGCCCGATGAGCGCGCCGACGACACCGGGTCGGCCGGCCACCCGCTGGATCTCCGCGACGGCCTGCTCGACACCCCGATTGGGCAGCAGGATGATGGCGCCCAGACGCGCCGGATCGTGGGCGCAGTACTCGATCAGCCAGTCGTTGTACGCCTGCACCATCAGCAGGTGAAAAGCCGGGTCCCGCTGCGAAATGGCGATCTGCGACAGGCGCGGGGTCGGGTAGAAGACGGCCGCGTCGACGACGTCCGCATCCATCTCGGCGAGCCGATGCGCTGGGTCGTAGCCCCCGGGGGAGATGTCCTCGAAGCGCACCCAGGCCTTACGGTCGAAGCGGGAGAACGTCGCTGCCGCGTTCAGCCCGAAGTTGATCGGATCCTTGACGCCTTCGGCGACCCACGCGTCGCCTTCCTCGAACCGTTGCAGATGCGGAACGCGGTCGCGCATGGCGGCAGACACCCGCGAGGTCCACAGGTCGGGCGGCTCGTTCACGTGGGTGTCAGCGTCGACCAACCGGTAACTCGGGGCGGGCGAATTCATGACCACAATCATTACATGCTTTGATGAGCCCGGCACGATGGCCGGGGTCTGTGTGGGGTGGTGACGGATGAGCTCCTTGCGGTATCTGGCGTTGAACGGCAGCCTCGGTACGGGCTTCAAGGAAACCTCGCTCCAGCGCGCGCTGGACGGCCCGCTCGACTTCATCGCTGCTGACTCCGGCTCCACCGACGGCGGCCCGTTCTACCTCGGCACCGGTGAGTGGATCTGGGCCCGCGAGGCGTATGAACGTGACCTGCGGCTCGGGCTGCTGGCAGCGCGCCAGGCCGGGGTGCCGCTCATCATCGGCTCGTGCGGCGGCGGGGGCGGTGACGCGGCGGTCGACGGCTATGTGGACCTGGTGCGCGACATCGTGCGGGGCGCCGGCATCGCGGTGCGCGTCGCGACCATTCACTGCGAGCCGGATCGGGAGTGGCTCGCCGGTAAGTACCGCGCCGGCGACCTTCGCGAATTGCGGGGTGCGCCGACCATCGATGAGCAGACGTTCCGCGCGCCGGGCCACATCGTCGCCATGGCCGGCGCCGAGCCGATCCAGGAAGCGATCGACGCCGGCGCCGACGTGGTGCTGGCCGGACGCACCAGCGACGCCGCGCTCTTCGCCGCCATCCCGCTGTCGCGCGGCTTCGACGCAGGCGCCGTGTGGAACGCAGCGAAAATCATCGAGTGCGGGTCGGCCGCCGCGGAGAACCGTTCGGGCCAGGACTGCCTCGCGTGCACGTTCGACGATGAGGGGTTCGTCCTGGAACCCCTTGATCCGGCGCTGCGCTGCACCCCGCGCAGCGTCGCCGCGCACACCTTGTACGAGACGGCCGACCCCTACAAGCTCGTGCAGCCCTCCGGCACGCTCGACGCCCGCGACGCGACCTACACCGCCCTGGACGAGCGCCGCACCCGTGTCGTCGGCGGCACCTTCACTCCGGCCGCCGAATACACGGCCAAGCTAGAGGGAGCGGCCCCGGTCGGGTTCCTCTCCTCGTTCTGGGGATCGACCCGCGACCCGATGATCCTGGCCCAGCTCGACACCTGGATCGAATCGCTGACCGCGCACACCCGCCAGCGGCTGGCAAGTGCCTTCGGCGAGAACGCCTACGACCTTCGCATCACCGTCTACGGCGCCAATGCCACCACCGGCGAACCCATGGAAGCCGTGCCGCGTGAAGCCGTGCTGTCGTTCGACGTGCTCGCGCCGACCCAGGAGGCGGCATCGGCGATGGCGCGCGCGGCTTATCACGTCGCGCTGCACTGGCCGATCAAGGAGTGGAGCGGCTCGATCACCACGTTCGCTCATCCGTACAGCCGGCCGGTGATCGACCGCGGTCCGGTGTATCGCTTCACCTTGAATCACGCGCTGGTGCTTGATGAAACCGAGCGCCGCTCCGTCTTCCTGGTGAACTTGCAGGACGTCCGATGACCCCGGCGCTGACGCCGGCCGTGACAACCCCGCTGCCGGCCGCCACCTCCGAAGGCCTCGAGCACATCCGGCGCAATTTCCGGCTGATTCGCAGCAAGGATGCCGGCCCGTTCATGCTGACGCTGGATCTGTTCTTCGCCGACGCCGAGGTACACGAGGCATTCCGGTCGAGCGGGGTGCTCGCCGCCGCCGTCATCGCGCAGCTCTACGGGGTCGCCGCGGACGAGGTCGACAGCTACGACATGGCCGAGATCGCGGCGATGAAGCTGAGCTTCCCGCGCAAGGTCGTGAGCGGCGACTTCGGCGACACCGATATTACCGGCGGCCAGCAGTATGCCGTGCTCATCGAATATCTGGCAGCTCTGGAGTACGGCTCTGACGGGAGACCGACGTGACACAAACCCTTACCGCAGCGCAGATCCGCCGCGAAATCGGTCATCCGATCGTCGATGCCGACGGCCACTTCATGGAACTCTGGCCGATGGTCAACGACGAGATCGTCGCCTACCTCGAGGAGTCCGGAGGCGCGGCGCTGCGCGAGAGGTTCCTCGCCAGCACGTCACAAATGCTCGACACCGCCGTCTTCCCGGCGGACCGCACGACGCCGGACATCGTCCGTGCATGGCGTGCGATGCCTTCGTGGTGGGGCAACCCCGTCTCCGACAGCTACGACCGGGCGACTGCACACATTCCGCGGCTCATGTACGAGCGGCTCGACGAGTTCGGCCTCGACTACATGCTCGCCTATCCCTCGTGGTCGCTGGGCATGCTGGACGGCCGCGACGACGACCTGCGGGCACCTGTCCTGCGTGCGTTGAACCGTTACACCTCCAGGCTTTTCACGCCCTATGCCGACCGGCTCTCCTCGGCCGCACTGATCCCGATGAACACGCCGGAGGAGGCCGTGGGGGAGTTGCGCTACGCCGTGCAAGAGCTCGGGTTCAAGTCGGTGGTCATCGCCGGCCACGCGATCCGCAAGCTCACCGACGACCCGCGCGATCAGGCGTACCGGCTCGACACGTTCGGTCTCGACAGCGCGTACGACTACGACCCGTTTTGGGCCGCCTGCGTCGAACTGGGCATCACGCCCGTCACCCATAGCAGCGTGCAGTCGCACCGCAGCACGCGCTCGATCACGAACTACTCCTTCAACCACATCGGCGGCCTCGCCGTCAGCCACTACGAGCTCGCCAAATCCCTCGTGATGGGAGGGGTTTTCCAGCGTTTCCCGACCCTGCGCTTCGGGTTCCTCGAAGGCGGGGTCGCGTGGGCCGTGAGCCTGCTGGCCGACCTCATCGGCCATTGGGACAAGCGCAACGCCGAGGCCATCACCAGCCTGGACCCCGCCATCCTCGATGTCGATGCGCTGTTGCAGACCATCGGCGAGTACGGCGACGATGCCGTCCGGGCCAACCTCGGGCGGCTGCGCGAGCACTTCTCACGGACGCCTGGACGGCCCGGGCACCTCGATGATTTCGCCGCGGCGAACTTGCAGTCCGTCGCCGACATCATCGCCGTCTTCAGCGACCGCATGTACTTCGGCTGCGAGGCCGACGATCCGCTCGTCGGCTGGGCGACCACCACCACCATCAAACACCGGCCGGTACGGCTACGCCCGATCCTCGGCACCGACATCTCGCACTGGGACGCGCCGGTCATGAACGAGGTCCTCGTCGAGACTTTCGAGCTGGTGACCGACAAGGTCCTCGACGCCGCCGACTTCCGGGCGTTCACCTTCGAGAATCCGGTGTCGCTGCATACCGCTGCCAACAAGGACTTCTTCCATGGCACGGTCTGCGAGAACGCGGTCGCCGCGATCTGAACCCGACGAGTGGTGCCGCCCAGCAGGGAATCGGCGGTCTACTGCTGCGGCGCTTGCCACGAGACGTCGGTGGCCCGCACCCGGGCGCCGCGCTTGCGAACCTGATAGATCTGCGGGTTGCTGACGTGCTCGCTCAGCAGCTTCTCGGCGAGCTCGGCATCGCCCGCTTCGATGGCGTCGGCGATGGCGACATGCTCGTGCAGACCCTGCTCGCGCAGCTGCGAGCCGGGCGCCTCGTGTGCATGAGTGACGCGATACGTCCAGGCCTCGCTCTGCGTGGCCCAGAGCCGCTCCAGCGCGCCGGCGACGAGGATCAGCGTCGCGTTGCCGCAGCCATCGATGATGTCGCTGTGGAACTGGCGCGCCCAGCGTTCCATCTCCACCGCATTCTCGATATGGGCGAGCGATTCGCTGATCGAGCGGCGCAGCGCCGGGACCACCGACTTGGCGCGATCCTTGCGGCGCGCACACATGCCGGCGCACACCGTCACCAGCTGGGTGAGCGCCTGCGCGAGATCCGCTGCCGGCGTCTCGGACGCTTGCAGCACCAGCCCCAGCATGTAGGCGGCCGCGTCAGGCTTCGGCCGGTGCACCTCGGCGCCCCCGACGCTGCCGCGCCGGACCGTGATCAGCCTTTCGTTCTCGAGGATTCGCAGGGCTTCGCGGATCGACGGGGGGCTGACGTCGAACTCACGGGCCAGCCGGTCGAGGGCAGGCAGGTGGCCGCCGTCGGCAAGCCTGCCGTCGACGATGCGTTCCCGCAATTCGGCTGCCACCATCTCGGCAAGGCGCGGCTGGCGCACGCGTCACCCCTTTCCAGCTCCCGGACCCGCCGAATTGTCGCATCGGGTAAGGCCCCGGCGGGCGGTCCTTCCCGCTCGAGCACTTAGAAATGGTGGCTTGCGGGCCGAAATTGCCACCATTGCTAGGTGCTCGAGCTCAATCGCGTGCTCGTCGGGCGGCCGGGCGATGAGTTCGGCGCTCGGCGTTCGTCTACCCCGGGAAACGGGGTAGGCCCCCAGCCGCAAGCTGTGGGAGGCTGGTGCGCGTATCCCGTCGAATGGGTCGCGTGCGATCGATGAGAGGCGTAGCTGAATGAGCCTGGCAGTCACCGACAGGTCCATCGCTGAGCTCGAGCAGTACCGCACTGAGCTGCGGGGATACTGCTACCGGATGCTGGGCTCGGCGTTCGACGCCGATGATGCCGTCCAGGAAGCGCTGGTGAAGGCCTGGCAGAGCCTGGACAAGTTCGAGGGCCGCTCGTCGCTGCGCTCGTGGCTCTACCGCATCGCTACCAACGTCTGCCTCGACACCCTGCGCAGCCGCGAGCGCCGCGCGCTGCCGATGGATCTCTCGAGCCCGGTGCCGGCTACTACCGCGCCTGGTGACCCGCTACCCGAAGCGACGTGGATCGAGCCGATGCCCGACGGTGATGTCATCCCGCTCGATGGCGATCCGGCGCAGCGCGCGGTCTTCCAGGACACCGTCCGGCTGGCATTCATCGCCGCGCTGCAGGCGCTGCCCCCGCGCCAGCGTGCGGTACTGATCCTGCGCGAGGTGCTGTGCTGGCAGGCGTCAGAGGTGGCCGAGCTGCTCGACACAAGCGTCGCTTCGGTCAACAGTGCGCTCCAGCGCGCGAGGGCCACCCTCGGCTCCGCTGAGCGGTCCGACACCGACCGCACCGAGCCGCTCTCGGAAGCGGACAACGAGCTGCTGGCGCGCTACGTGAAGGCTTTCGAGGCGTACGACATCCCAGCCCTGGTCTCGCTGCTGCACGAGGACGCGAGCATCTCGATGCCGCCGCTGGCGCTCTGGCTCAAGGGCCGCGAAGACGTGGCGGGCTGGTACACCGGCTTCGGGATCGGGTGCAAGGGCTCGCGGCTGGTGGCTACCACCGCCAACGGGATGCCCGCCTATGGCCAGTACCGGGTCAACCCCGAGGGCGGCTGGCTCCCCTGGTCGCTGCAGGTGGTCGAGTCCTCAGCCGGGAAGATCGTCCACATCCACCACTTCCTGGACACCACACTCTTCGCCCGTTTCGGCCTGCCCGCCGCGCTCTAGCTCGAGGGTGATGACGCCGGCCAGGCCGGTGAGCGCCAGCAATCCCTGAAGGTCACCGCGGGCCGACGTGACGCGCACCGCCGCGTGCCGGCGGCTGGCCAGCAGCGCGATCCGGGCGAGCACGTCGAGCACGCTCAGATCGGCAAAGCCCTGCACGCGGCACACGACACAGACCGGATCGCGCTCGACGAGCCGGGCCTCCAGCCGCTCGCACAGTTGCCGTGCGCGGGCGCGGCTGACCGGCCCGTGCACTTGTACGACGACAACCCCCGCCGTCCCGTCACCGCTCATCCTGTTAGGTGACGCTCTGGCCAGCGCGAACTCATCGCCCTGACCCACGGACGGGCTCAGGCTCGCACGAGTCGCCCGATCTCGGCGCCGGACCCGTCCCGGAGGACCATCGTCGCGCCGGCGAAACCGACCTGCCGTACGCGGCTCATCCAGGAGCCCACGGCAACGCCCGCGCAGCCGACGAGCGTGCTCGGACCTCCCGTAGTCAGGAAGGTCCCGGCCAGTCCGAGGCGCCAGCGTCCGCTCTGCGCGTTGCAACCGTCCGAGCCCGTCCACGATCCGTCCGCGGCGAAGGTCACGGCCGGAGTTCCCGCCGTGTAGTGGCGTACGGGTGAGGGAAGCCAGCGGCCTGTCAATGAGGTCGCGGTCGCCGGCGTCAACGTTCCCGGCAGCGGGGGAGAGGTCGCCAAGCGCATGCGCAGCTGCGTGCGGTTCGGCGCGCGGTACATCCCCCGGCCGGGCGAGAGCCTGGCCACCACGTCACCCGCCCCGTCCCGCAGGACGCGGGTGGGGCCGTCCACCCTGAACGTGGTGGCTGAGGTCAGCCACGAGGGCGCCTTGCCCCCGCCGTTGGCGGTGCTGAAGCACCCGCTCGACCCGCCGTCGGTCTCGGCCAGGAACATGCCGGCTGCGTTGGCTGACCAGCTGCCGTTCAGCACGCCACACGGCGGCGACAGTTCCAGATCGTCGCCGATCCGCAGATACTCCCTCGTCGGCTTGCCGGTGGGCGTGAGCACGTTCCACGCACCGAGCAGCAGCAGCGGGTCAACCGGCTTCGCCGACGCGCTTGCCGAGGGGGTCGGCGATCCGGGTGTTCCGGGGGCCCCTTCCGGCGCGGGCGGGCCGCCGGAGCAGGCCGTGAGAACCAGCAGCGCGCCGGCGCACGCCGCGCACCAGGAACGCATTCGCATGACGGTAAGACGCCGCAGCCGCCGCCGACGTTGCGCGGATCCCTAAGGAGTCGCGAGGGCGCTGGTGGCGTCGAGGGGAATCGGATCGACGGTCGGCAGCGTGCTCTGAGATGTGCCCTCAGTTGCACTCTCGATTGCGGTGGGACTCGGACTCGGCGACGCGCTGGGAGCCGGCGATGGGGCGGGCGAGGCCGTCACGGTCGGCACCGTCGTGGGCTTGCTTGTCGGCACCGTGGTCGGCTTGCTTGTGGGCTTGCTTGTCGGCTTGGTCGTGGGCGGGTGAGTCGGCTTTGCGGTGGGCTTGACGCTCGGGCGCGGTGCGGGTTTCGCCTTGTGCACCACCGGCTTGTGCGCCACCGGCTTGTGCGCATTTTTGGCCGGCTTGTTGTGCTGTGCCTGCTTGGCCTTTTGCGCCTTCGAGAGCACGGCAAGATAGCGGGCGACGTCGGCGGTGGCCGGGGAGAGGCTGCCGCCCGCGTAGGCGTCGGAATAGCCGAGCACGACGAGGACGTAGTCCAGCGAGTGGTTGTAGGAGAGCACCGCGCGTTCGGCGGCGGCCGGCGTCCTCAGATCGCCGCCTGAGGCGCACAGGTAGTCGGCGGTCGCGAGCGCGGCGTCGAACATGTTCTCCGGGTCGCGGACCCCGTCGCCGTTGCCGTCGCGGCCGTCGATCGCCCACGTTGAGGGGATGAACTGCATCGGACCGATGGCGCGATCCCAGCGCGTATCGCCGTCGTAGCGCCCGCCGTCGGTGTCAGAGATCGCCGCATTACCGCCGGAGCCGTCGAGTACCGGACCGATGATCGACGGGCGCACCTCGCCGTCAGCGGCGGGTTTGCTACCGCCGTAGCGGCCATGGTCGGACTCGACCCGGCCGATGCCCGAGACGAGTGTCCACGGGATGTTGCAGCCGGGATCGGCACTACTCGCAAAGGACGCGGCGCGCTGGTAGGCGGCAGCGGCGACCGCCGGGATGTCGGTGACCGATCCGCCGACCACGATCGACGCCGCACGCGTCCCGGGGGCGGCCTTGCTGGACTGCAGTGCCTGCAGGGTGCGGCGCAGCGCCGAGTCCTTGGCGAGGCGGCGGGCCAGATCGGAACTGTCCGACGCCGGAGCGCGGTGCACGATCGCGCTGGCAGCGGTGGCGCTGGCCGTAGTGCCGGCGGCCACGGCGACGTTGCGATCCACCGGCTCGGCTGAATGGCTGGGATCCGAGGAGGCCGCGGCCACCAGGCTCGTCGGGATGGCGGCAGCGAGCAGTCCGGCGGCGGCGAGCAACGCCACCCCACGGGGTCGCAGTCGCCGCCGGCGCACCTCGAAGAGGACGGCCGGCGGGGAGGCGGGTGGTGGATTCACGTCCCCGTCCACATCGGCATGACCCCCAGCTGAGGCAAGGGCCTAAATGCCTACGGACCGGTGTGAAATGCCCCACCAGTCCTGCTACCGGATGGCAACCGGGACGCGCACCGCCGCCTTCGCGACCTCCTCGGGCCGCACCTGCTCCTCGTCCTGATCGGCGTCGGGGAGCGAGATCCGGCGCTGGCGCAGGCCGGCAAAGGCCGCCGCGAGCGAGAGCGCGATGACGATGGCTCCGTAGACGGTGGCCGTCGGGCGCAAGCCGTACGACGGGACCGCCAGGCCGGCCAGCACCGCTGAGCCGCCGAACGCCAGGTAACTCACGACGTAGAGGGACGCAAACAGCTCGGCTCGCTGCTGCGGGGTCGCAATCGAAGCGACCGCTCCGAACGAGCCGACGAAAGCAGTACCGAAGCCCCAGCCGCTGACGATGAGCCCGGAGAAGAACAATGCGGTCCAGCCGGTACCGAGCGAGCCGAGCACCAGACCGACGCCGGCGATGAGCACGAAAGCCCCGTGGAGCATCGTCGGGCGCGGCGCCCAGCCGCGCGTCAGCACCGAGCCTGCGGCGCCGAAGCCGGCTACTGCGGTGACGACGAGCCCGCCCACCAGGTGGTTGGTGATGCCGAAGACGCCGGCGGCGAGGGACGGCCCGAGCGAGAGCACCAGCCCGCCGACCGCCCAGGTGGCGATGAGCACCGGCGCCATCGCCTTGAAAGTGCCGCGCGCCGCGACGGGAACGCTAGCCCGCGGCTGCAGGGAGCGCAGCGAACCCCCGCGCCGAGTCACCGTTTCAGGAACGACCGTCAGCGCCAGCAGCAGCGCGCTGAAGAGCACGATCAGCGACGCGAAGACCAGCACCCGGGGAGCCGGGGCGTACTGCACGAGCGCTCCGGAGGTGACGGCGCCGATGGCCAGCCCGGTCGAGGGGGCTGCAGTGTTCACCGCTGCCGCCAGGGAGGGGCGCTCCGGCGGGGCGAGGTCGGCCACCCCGGCGCTGAGAGCTCCGGCGGCGGCACCCGTCGCCACGCCTTGAACGGCCCGGGCGACCAGCAGCCAACCGACCCCGTCGGCAAAGATGAAGGCGGCCATCGACAGCAGTTCGACGACGAGAGCGCCGGCGAGCACCCGGCGGCGCCCCAAGAAGTCGGACAGGCCCCCGGCGGTGAGCAGCGTGAGCAGCAGCGCTCCCGCGTACACCGCGAAGATCAGGGTCAGGGTGATCGCGGAGAAGTGCCACTTCGCCTGGTAGACGAGGTAGAGCGGGGTCGGCACGCTGGATGCCGCGAAGAAGGTCACGAGCGTGGCGGCGAGCACCCAGAAGCCGCGCTGGCGGCGGGCCGAGAATGTCATCCGGACTCCCAACGGTTCGATTCTCATGGAACCGTTGTAGCCAACCAGATTGTTCCAAGAGAGTCGAACTCTTTGGGAATGGTCGTATGCTGCCGCCGTGGACCTGCAACATCCCGCCGTCGCCGAGTTGGATCTCGCCGCGGTGCTGTTCGCACTGAGCGACCCGGCTCGGCTGGCGATCGTGCGCCAGATTGCCACCCCGGCCCTGGTGTCGACGTGTCAATCCGTCGGGATGGACATGCCCAAATCGACCCGCTCGCATCACCTCAAGGTGCTGCGCGAAGCGGGAATCACGTTCGCTGTGCCGCGTGGCCGCGAGCGCGTGCTCACCCTGCGGCGCGACGATCTCGAGTCGCGCTGGCCCGGGCTGCTGCCCGCCGTTCTGGTGGAACAGCCGACCGTCAGTTCGGTCTGAGCCGGCGAAGAGGGCGCCCCCCGAGCGCCCTCTCCGTGGCTAGTTCGTGCAAGCCGCCGTGCTCAGGCCGCCCGTCTTGTTCTCGTAGTACCAGGTCGTGGCGCCCGTGTGGGTCGCTTTGAGGCAGAACGAGCTGGACGTGAAGCCCACCAGGTTGATGGTGTTGTCCTTGCTCAGGTTCACCGTGACGCTGCCGCCGACCTTCTGGCCGGTACCAGTGATCGCCACCGGGAAGGCGGTGGGCACGGTTCCGGCCGCGCCGAAGACCGTCTTGGTGTAGTCCTGGTTATCGACGTTGAACGCCTCGATCTCCTGCGTGACTGTGCGCAGGTCGGATTTCATCGAGGCCTCGTAGCCCTTGGTCTTCTGGCTGAGGAACACCGGGATGGCGATGGCCGCCAGGATCCCGATGATGATGATGACAACCAGCAACTCGATGAGCGTGAAGCCGTCTTCGTTGTCTTGTTTCATGCAAAGGATGTTCGGCAGATGTGAGGCGGACCTAAATGCCTGATCTCAGAGGCCTAAATGCCGGGCCGTCGCCGACACAATGAGCGTCCGGGTGGCTCAGCCGTGATGGCGAGGGACTTGCGCACAACCGCCGTGACGTGATCGACGATCTCCCGGTCCAGCAAGGCGTCCAGCCGGCCCTCGAAACGTAGGTCCGGGGAGAAGCCGAGGGCGCCCGCACGCCAGGTCTGGCGCTAAGGTCGGCAGCGAGCCAAGGTGAGGCGCGACACCGAACGGGAGGCGGCCATGGCTTTGCAGTCGGTCCCGATTCCGACTCTGTCGCCTGAGCTGCTGCGTGACATCCTGGGCGACCGTCGGATCCAACTCCTCGAGGACGAGGGCGAGACCGTCCGCGACGCGCTCGGCAATCGGGTCGTGTTGAACATCAATTCCACCGCCAGCGGCGGCGGGGTCGCCGAGATGCTCCACACGCTCCTGGGCTACGCGCGAGGCAGCGGTATCGATGTGCGGTGGATGGTGCCCGAGGCCCCTCCGGCGTTCTTCACGTTCACCAAGCGGCTGCACCACATGTTGCATGGGGTCGACCACGGGATCTCACTCGAAGGCCCCGATCGCGACATGTACGACGACGTCATGCGCCATCAGATCGTCGAGCTGAAATCAGCCGTACGCCATGGCGATGTGGTGATCCTGCACGACCCACAGACAGCCGGGCTGGCGCTGCCGCTGATGGCCGCCGGTGCGCGCGTCGCCTGGCGTTGTCACGTCGGATCGGCCGCGGCGAATGCCGCTACCGAGCGGGCCTGGGAGTTCCTGCGCCGGTATCTGACGGGAGTGCCGACGGTCATCAGCCGCACGGCCTACCTGCCGTCCTGGGTGGATCGGCGGATTTCGGTGGAGATCGCACCGTCCATCGATCCGCTCTCGCCCAAGAATGTCGAGCTGACCCCGGAGTTCTCGCGCAACATTTTGCAGGCCGCCGGGCTGGTAGGCGGCGGGAGTCACGCTGGAGCATTGACCTTCACGCATCGGGACGGGACGCGAGGGCGGGTGGAGCGCACCGCGGACATCCTGCAATCCGGGCCGCCTCCGCCGGTTGACGCGGATCTGATCGTGCAGATCTCCCGCTGGGATCCGCTGAAGGACATGGGCGGATTGATGGCCGCGTTCGCGGAGCACGTGCTGCCCCGCAACGACTGTCATCTGATGCTGGCCGGCCCCAACGTCACCTCGGTGACGGACGACCCGGAGGGCGCCGTCGTGCTGCAGCAGTGCATGGCGCAATGGACCACGCTGCCGTCTGCTGCTCGCGAGCGCGTGCATCTGGCGTGCCTGCCGATGAAGGACCCTGACGAAAACGCGCTTCTGGTCAACGCGCTGCAGCGCGAAGCCAGCGTGGTGGTGCAGAAGAGCATCGCCGAAGGCTTCGGCCTGACGGTGACGGAGGCGATGTGGAAAGGCTGCCCGGTCGTCGCCACTCGGGTGGGCGGCATCGAGGCGCAGATCACCTCGGGCGAGAACGGGATCCTGGTCGATGATCCGCACGACCTCGCCGGAGTGGCGGACGCTATCTGCGGCCTGCTCGACGATCCGCATGCCGCTGCCGAGATGGGTCAGCACGCGCGGCGTTCGGTCAGCGAGCGCTTCCTGCCCGACCGCCATCTCGAGCAGTGGGCCAACCTCGTACTGCGTTTGCTACGCACCGATCCGCACGGTCCGCAGCATCTGGGACCGAACCCGCCTTCAGCATCGACGAAGTAGACCGGAAGGGGGAGCGGTAGTCCGGTGCCGACGGCGGTCCGAGCAGAGGCTGCGCCCCGCGCGCCGTCGTGTTGCGCGACTGGGACTCTCGGGGTCATCCGGGAGCTTGTGGTTCACGACCGCGACGCTCTGCTCGAGCTTCACCAGGGTCTCTCGCCGCAGACGCTGTATCTGCGTTTCTTCAGTGCTTGCAAGCTCTCTGCGGGCCCTTACGTCACCCGGCTGGTGCGTCCGGGCCACCTGAGGTCAGACCTCCTCGTGCGCTCCGCGGTGTCGCACGACCACGACCGGGCACGCGGCGTAGCGCGCGCAGTGCTCGCTCACCGAGCCCAGCAGGAGCCCGGTGAAGCCACCGTGCCCGCGGCTGCCGACGACGAGAAGACCGGCGTTGTGGGATTCCTCGACCAGGACGGCAGCCGCGGCACCGGCAACGACTTGTGTGGTCACCGGAAAGCCGGGATCGGCCCCGAGCACGTCGGCAAGGATGGTTTCCAGCGTCTCGTGCGCCTCGGCCATCGGATCAAAATTGTCCGGCATCGGCAGCGCCCCGACAAGTGAGACCGGCCAGTGCCAGGCACTGACGACCCTCAGCGGCACTCCAGCAAGACGCGCGTAATTGGCGGCCCAACTCAACGCGTCCTTGGACGCGGGCGAGCCGTCAACACCGGCGACGACGGGAGCCGTTGCCGGTTCGGGCACGGGTGCTGACATCGGGTCCTCCGTGGGCCGTGAGATCTCAACGTAGTCCTTGGTCCTGCGCTTGATTGACCGGCGTCTGCGCGGCCACGGCGGCCGGACCTAAGTCCGTCAGGAACGAAGAGAGCCTGACATTTCTACGGCCCCCGTTCCGCAACAGTGAAAACTGCGACCCGGCGTCGCGCTCTGGAATGCCCGCGAAGGTCGCTCGTGCACGCCCTGGATGTCGCGCGTCACCGTGCAGAACTCACCAGCATCCTGACGGGTCGCCAGCAGCGCCAGGTATTCGCCATGGGACAGCTCCACGAGCTTCGGTTCAGCGGGATGGCCAGTCATGCTCGCCCTCTTTCCCACGCTAGGGGTCGCGCTTCCAGGATCCGCTGAAGGCCGGCCGCCAACGAGGGTCTTTGGCCCCGGCGAGTACCGCATAGCTCCCGAAAGCGCCCAGACGGGCGCGGTTAGCATGACCTCATTGGGAGGCACGATGGCGACCGGACGCGAAGGCGAACAGCACGGCCGGATCCTGCGCCGGATCAGCACTCCGATGGCCGGCGAAGACCATGACGGTTCGACGCAGTTGCTCGTCGGTCACGATCTGCAGCCCGCCAGCCGCGCGGCTGTCCGCTTCACCGCCGATCTCGCGGCGCGACTGGGTGCCTACTTGCACGTGGTCCACGTGGTCGATCTGGCGGATACGCCTATCGACGCCGACGTGGCCGAGTGGGACGAGAAAGCCCGGGCAGCCGTGGAGAAACTGCACAGTGATGCCCGCTCGCTGCTCGAGGGGTTCGACATCGGCTGGACGTATCACGCGTGCCACGGTGACCCGGCGGAATTGCTGGCCCGCGTCGCCGAGGAGCACAAGGTGCTGTTCGTCGCTGTCGGGGCCACCGGGCGCAACCTGACGCGCCGGCTCATGGAAGGCGGCTCGGTGTCCCGCCGGCTGATGAAGCGCCACACGCTCCCGGTGCTCGTCGTCCCGGAGCCCCCGACCGAACCCGCCGCCGACAAAGGCTGACATGGCAAGGGCTGAGCTTCAGAACTCCAGCACGAGCCGCCCGCGCGTGCCGCCTGCCTCGAGCCGGCGGTGGGCCTGCGCAGCGTTCTCCGCGGGATACACGGCGGCGACGCGCAGGGTGACCTCCCCGTCCTCGACCTGCTGGCGGATGGTGTCGAGCTTGTCCCAGGCGGTCAGGTATTCGCTGACCCAGATGTCGTGCATCGTGATCCCGCGTCCGGGGTCTCCTTGCCTGCCGCGGACGACGGCGATGGCCCCGCCGTCGCGTACCGCACTGAAGGTGGTGTCGCCGGTGATGGCACCGTCGGCGAGCGCGTCGACCCCGTCCGGAAAGAGCTCGCGAACCCGCCCGGAGAAGCCCTCGCCGCGCTCCAGCACGACATCGGCGCCCAGCCCTCGCACCAGTTCGCGGTCGGCCTCGGACGTATCGGCGATCACGTGCAGGCCATCGGCCTTGGCCAGCTCTAGGACGTAGCCGCCGTAGCAGCCGGCCGCGCCTGTGACGGCCAGGGTCTGGCCGGGCGACAGGGCAAGGCGGTCCAGGCTCAGCCGGGCCGTGAGCGCGTTCATCGGCAGCGTCGATGCCTCGACATGGCTGGCGCCGGCCGGCACGTGCGTCACCGATCCGGCGGGAAGCACCAGGGAGCTGGCGTAGGCGCCATGCGATCCCGACGGCTGCACGATGGCCATCACGCGATCGCCGACGGCCAGCTGCGTGACGCCGTCACCGACCTCATCGACCACGCCGGCCGCGTCCATCCCGGGGATGTACGGCGGAGGTCCTTTCTTCGCCTGCATCGCCGCGAACGCGCCGTTGCGCTGATAGGTATCCGTCGGGTTGACCGTCGCGGCGTACACCCGCAGGCGCACCTTGCCGGGACCGGCGTGGACCTCCGGCAGTTCAACGATCTCCAGGGCGTCTGGACCACCGTGCTTCAGGACTCCGACTGCGCGCATGCCGCCAGCCAATCACCGGTGTAGGTGGCGCCCCTGCCCGGGAGCTACCCGCTGGGTCCGAACCGTTCGATACGCACGCTCTGAGCCGGCACGTCCGCACCGAGCAGCAGCATGCTCGCGGCCTCGGCGAAAGAGTTGGAGCCACAGACGTAACACGTGACATCCGGGCTCACCAGCGGACGCAGCTCAGCGGCGGCGAGGCGGCCCCGAGGGC
The DNA here is from genome assembly GCA_036267695.1 of Frankiaceae bacterium. Classification (GTDB taxonomy): domain Bacteria; phylum Actinomycetota; class Actinomycetes; order Frankiales; family Frankiaceae; genus DATAZK01. Next base: position 5,848 of record DATAVO010000135.1, on the reverse strand, counting down.
GTCCGGCCGCCGAATCCTCGCGCGTCAGGACGATGACCGCACCGGCGGCCTCGAGCTCGTCGGCATAGGGGAGATCGGCTCGGGTACGTGCCGAAACCGCCAGCTGCAGCTGGCTTTCCTGGCCGGTGTGCACGGCGTGGCGCAGCATCGCCAGCAGCGGCACGACACCCGATCCACCGCCGAGGCCGACGGCTGGACGGTCGCCGTCCCAGACGAACCAGCCGCCGATGGGACCGCGGATGTCCAGCTCGTCACCGGGCTGCACGACATCGGCGAGAAAGATCGACACCTCACCGTCCTCGAGCCGCTCGATGTAGAACTCCAGCAGGGGATCGGACGGCGGCGACGCCAGCGAGTACGAGCGCTGCGCCACGTAGCCGTCCTCGGCAGTCAGCCGGATCGTGTAGTGCTGGCCGGGCAGGTGATCGACGCGGTCGGGCACTTCCAGCCGCAGGATGACTGCGTGCGGATTGGGGTGAATGACCTCGCGCACGGTGGCCCGCCGCATCCCGCCCGCCGGAGCCCGGCCACCCGGCCCGCCGGCCGGCTGGATCACCGGCAGCACCATCGGTTGGGTCACCGGTTCAGTCACCTTGGTACCGCTGCTCGCGCCACGGGTCGCCGAGGTCGTGGTAGCCGTTGCGTTCCCAGAAGCCCTGCTCGTCGTGATCGAGCAGGGTGAGCTGGGTGACCCATTTGGCGCTCTTCCAGAAGTACAGGTGAGGAACCAGCAGCCGGACGGGGCCGCCATGGTCGGCGTGCAGTGGCTGACCGTCGTGGGTCCAGACGATCCAGGCCTGGCCGCCCCGGATGTGCTCGAGGGGCAGGTTGGTGGTGTAGCCCGTCGTGGAGGTGGCAAGCACATGGGTCGCCTGCGGCAGCGGTTGCACGGCGTCCAGCAGCAGATCGACGCTGACCCCGCCAAAGCTCGTGTCGAACTTCGACCACGTTGTCACGCAGTGGATGTCGCCGCGGTACTCCGACTGCGGCAGCTCATGCATGTCCTGCCAGGTCCACGTACGAGCGTTGCCGACGAGCCCGTCGACGGTCATCGTCCAGTTCTCCTGGACCAGGTGCGGGGTCACTTCCGCCGTCAGGACGGGCCAGTCGCTGCCGACGTCGTATTGGCCAGGGGGCAGGCGCGGGTCGCGCTCCGTGTGCCGCCGGCCGAGGAATCCACGGGTGGGTCCGGTCATCGCCTCATCGTGGCACGGCAGGTCGAGCCCGCACAGGCCCCGGCGCCAGAGTTAACGCGCCGTAGCGGGACGAGGAGCGCGAGAAGGTCTGCAACGGAAGGAAGAATGTGCGTCGCCCCGCCGGCGCGTAGCCGGGCGTCGTCATCGGCGCCGGTGAGTGCCCCGCAGCGCAGCATCGCGGTCCAGAGCAGGTCGGGATGGGGCCGACCGCGTCCCGCGTCGGCGGGCGAGAGCACCAGATCCGCGGCCTGCTCCCAGCCCAGCTGCTTCAGCAGCAGGTCGCGCGTCACTGGTGAAAAGCCCGTCGTCAGGCAGGTTTTGATCCCATCGGCCCGGAGCAGGCCGAGCAAGGTCTGCGCACCGGAGATGGCGTGTACCCGGCCGCCGCGCACCGCCTGTTCGTAAGCGGTCTCGAACACGGTTGTCGCCCGAGCGGCGGCGGGCTCGGCGCCCAGCACCCGGCGGAACACCTCGATCTTCGACCGGCCCATGGTTTCCTGCACGATCTGCTGGGCAGCGGCGAAGGCGGGTGAGCCCGCCATGATGTTCGCGTCAGCCAATGCCTCGTGAAAGGCGTCCAGCACGACACCGTCGTCGGAGATGGTGGTGCCCGCCATGTCGAGGGCGACGAGCCGGATCGGCGAGCTCATGACAGGGCGGCGAACGTCTCGGCCGCGATGGCGGGTGAGCAGGTCATGCCCTTGCCGCCGGGTCCGGTCACGAGCAGCACACCCGGAGCCAATTCGCTGCGGTGATACGGGAGGGTATCGGTCGTCTCGCTGTAGACACCGACCCAGCGCCGGGTCGTCGGGGGTAGCGGTCGCCCGAGCAACGCCTTCGCGGATTCCGCAAATGGTCGTAGGGGGTTTCCTCGAGATCGAACGGGAACGGCTCGGCGTAGGCATGCGTATCGCCGATCGTGAGCTCCCCGTTGCCGCGCTGCACCATGAGCAGTTGGCTCTTCCAGGCCGCGCCCTTCGCGTTCTGCGGCGCCAGGTGGCGGCGTGCCGGGAGCTCGTAGGCCGGGTAATAGCGCAGTGAATCGCCGTCGGCGTCGTGCCACTCGCCGTGCCCGTCGCGAACGCCATTGGCGCGGACCTCCACCACTTCGGTGCCCGGATTCCAGCGATAGCGGGGACTTTTCCTCAAGTGCTCGCGTATCGCTGCCGGGACCTGCCGCGGTTTCGACGATCGCGTCCCGGCTGCAATACAGGCCGCCGGCGGCCGTACCCCGCAGCGCCGGATTCAGCGCGCGCACTCCGGCCGGATCGAGCAGCCGGTAGCCCCGCTCGGCGGCATCAGGAAGGCCTGCGGCCTCCTTCATGACGAGCAGCTCGTCCTCGGTGCGCGCGACAGTCACCGATCCGTCGGGCCGCAGCCCGACGGCCGGGATCTGCTCGGCAACTCTGGTCCACAGCTCGCGTGCCGTCTGGGTGAGCCGCAGCTCGGCGCCGGACGCGCGGCCGCCGACCCATACCAACCCGAAGTTGCGTACCGACGCGCCGCGGGCGGCTTGCTCGCGTTCGAAATGGACGATCTGATGTCCGGCGCCATGCGCCCACAGCGCATGCATCGCGCCGAGCACGCCGCCGCCGACCACCAGGACTCTCATGACGCAACCTTCATAGGTGTGCATTACAGAGGGTCCACGACTGGGGCGGGCAAACGCGAGGCGCCGGTTAAATGACGAGCAAGTGAAGTGCTGTACCTGCGACACTGAAGGCGTGACGACTGTGGATGCGACCTGGACGGTGGTGGCCGATCCCGCTCAGTTGCGGGAGCTCGTCGGTACGCCGACGCAGCGCGTCGCCGAGAAGGTCCGCCCGTCCCTGCACGACATCGACCGGGCCTGGCTCGCGGCCTCGCCCTTCTGCCTGATCGCCACCTCGGCGGCCGATGGCAGCTGCGATGTGAGCCCGAAGGGCGACCCGCCCGGCTTCGTGCACGTGCTCGACGACCGGACGATCGCCATCCCGGACCGTCCGGGTAACCGGCGCGTTGACGGCTTCCAGAATGTGCTCTCCAACCCCGCGGTCGGGCTGCTCTTCCTGGTACCGGGACGCAACGACACGCTGCGGATCAACGGCCGTGCCCAGCTCGTCTGCGAGGCGCCTTTCTTCGCTGGCATGGTCGTCAAGGGCCACCGTCCCGCGCTGGCCCTCGTCGTTCACGTCGATGAGGTGTTCTCGCACTGTTCCAAGGCGTTCATGCGTTCAGCACTGTGGGATCAGAGCAGCTGGACACCCGACGCCGTACCGCCGCGCGCCCAGATCGCGCAGAAGCTCGAGCGTCCCGACGAAGCACTCGAAGCACTCGAGGCCTATTACGGCCCGTCGTACGCCGAGCATCTCTACGGCTGAACGCTTCTACGTTGACTGCACCCCGGCCAGCGGGGCTCAGCCGACGCTGGCGTGCATCTCCCACACGAGGATCTCGGCGGGTTCGGTCGCGGTGACGCGCTGGCCGCCGGTCGCGGTGAAGCGCACCGCGTCGCCCTCGGCGAGCGGGCCGGCGCCTTCGAGCGTGACGGCGCCGTGGGGCACGAACAGGTGCAGGTAGGGCGCCTCGGGCAGCTCGACGCTCTGGCCCGCCGACAGCCGGGCGGCATAGAGCGCCGCGTACTTGTTGTGGATCCGGATCGCGGCTGCGCCATCGTGCTTGTCAAGCCCTGACGCGACCGGCACCAGCGAGCCCGACAGCAGCTCGCCGTCGATCTCGAGCTGCTCGTAGCCCGGGGTGACGCCGCCCTCGTCGGGCACGACCCACATCTGCACGAAATGCACGGGCTCGGCATGCTCCGGGCCGCCGGCGACGCGCCACGAGTCGTTCTTCTCCGAGTGCAGGATCCCCTTGCCGGCGCTCATCCGCTGGGCCAGGCCCGGGTAGATGACGCCGGAGGTGCCCGTCGAGTCCTGGTGGACCAGCGAACCGGAGAGCACCCAGGTGACGATTTCCATGTCGCGATGGGGATGCGTCTCGAAACCGGTGCCCGGATCGACCCGGTCGTCGTTGTTGACGAGCAGGAGGCCGTGATGGGTGTTGTCGGCGTCGTAATGGCTGCCGAAGGAGAACGAGTGCTTGGAGTCGAGCCAGGACATCTTCGTCTTCGGCCGCTCACCGGCGGGGCGGACGTCGATCTTCGGGGTCAGCAAGGAACTGGTCAGGGGGTGCCTCTCAAATAGAGCGCCGGCACGACCCGAAGGACGTGCCGGCGGCAAAGCTCAGGCGTTCTTGATCGCGGAAATCTCGAACTCGAGCGTGATCTTGTCGCTGACGAGGACGCCACCGGTCTCCAGCGCCGCGTTGAAGTTCACACCGAAGTCCTTGCGGTTGATGACAACGGCGCCCTCGAAGCCAACCCGGGAGTTACCGAAGGGGTCCTGCGCCGCACCCTGGTACTCGAAGGGGATCTTGACGCTTTGCGTCACGCCCTTGACGGTGAGGTCACCGGTCACCTCGAAGATGTCGTCATCGAGCGCGCGGGCGCCCGTGGAGACGAAGGTGATCACCGGGAATTCGTCCATCGAAAGGAAGTCGTTGCTGCGAAGGTGATCATCGCGCTGCGACTGGCGGGTGTCGATGCTCTTGACCTGGATCGTCACGCTTGCTGAGGAGTTGGCGGGGTTGGCGCCATCAAGTACGGCAGAGCCCTCGAAGTCGTTGAACGCGCCGCGAACCTTGGTCACCATGGCGTGGCGAGCAACGAATCCGATGCGGCTGTGGGCAGGGTCTAGCGTGTAGGTGCCGGTCAGAGCGGTGAGCTGGTTGGTAGCGGTGGTCATGGTCCGATCCTCCTTGGGAAGAAATCCGATAGATGATGCGTCATCTAGTAGCATAGAACATGCATGACGCATCATCAATTCCCGGGGGTGTGGGCCATATGACGGACACCTGGCTCAGCGCGGCCGAGCAGCGCGCCTGGCGTGCGTTTCTCGGCCTGCATCGCGAAATCAACGCTCGGCTCAACCGCCAGTTGCAGGCCGAATCCCAGCTCTCGCTGTCGGACTACGAAGTCCTCGTCGTCCTCAGCGAGGCTGATGAGGGACGCATGCGTCCCTTCGAGCTCTGCGACTTCCTGCAGTGGGAGCAGAGCCGGCTCTCGCATCACATCCGCCGGATGGAGAGCCGCGGCCTGGTGTCGCGGGAGGGTTGCACGGGCGACGGCCGCGGTGCGTTCGTCCTGCTCAGCCCGGTCGGCCGGGCCGCGATCGAATCGGCCGCACCCTCGCATGCCGCCGCGGTGCGAAGCCTGCTGTTCGACGCCATGGACGAGGAGCAGGTGGCAGTGCTGGAAGAGGTCTTCACCAGGGCGCTGCGGGAGATGGGCGCGACCCGCTGCGAGGAAGCAGCGGCGAAAAGCGCCGCCGCCGCCGCGCCACGCTGACGCCGCCGCTGACGCAGCCGCCCTGCCGCCGCCCCTGACGCCGCCGCCGTGCCCTGACGCTGCCGCCCGCACCCGAGCCCATAGGCCGACGAGCACCTAGTAATGGTGGCAAAATTCGCCCATTTGCCACCATTACTAGGTGCTCGGCGCGGCGCGGCGCGGCGGAGGGGCGAGGCGGAGGGGGGCGGCTCGGCGCAGCGCGGCGCGGCGGAGGGGGGCGGCGCGGCGCGGCGCGGCGGGGCGGGGCGAGGAAGCAGCGGCGGCCTCA
>DATAVO010000134.1:0-22867 GCA_036267695.1 Frankiaceae bacterium | reverse complement strand
ACATCATCACCTCGCTGAACGGTGAGACAGTCACCTCGGCCGACGGGCTGACCGCCAGCCTCGCGCAGTCCAAGCCGGGACAGCTGGTCACGGTCGGGTGGAGCGATGAGTACGGCGAGGGCCACACGGCTCAGGTGACGCTCTCCAACGGTCCGGCGGACTGAGCCGTTACCCCGTAAACGCCACGTTCTGCGCCTGCGCCTGCAGCGCCGCCACATCGGCCGGGAGTACGTAACCGGCGCTGACCGCCTGCCGAGTGGCCGCGTCAAACCGCTGCAAATACTGAACTTTCGTGCCGTAGAGGGCCTTCAGACGAGCCGCCGAAAAGGCCCGGCTGCTGCCGAAAAGCGTGCAGAGTGCCTTGCTTCCCGGCGCGGCTTCTCCGGACTGCACGGCGACCGGGACCTCGACGGGTGGGGTACGCACCCCGCCGATGGCATTGCCAAGCGCGTCGCGCTTCAGCACCGGACCGTCGTGATCGAGCCGGGGGGCCGACGCCGGCGCGGTGCCGGTACGCACCCACTTCTCGAGGCTGCTGATCGCCGCCCGGACCACGAACTCCTGCGGCCCGGCATTGATGCGCGGATCGCAATGCAGCACCTGCAGCGCCGGCCCCGCGACGAACGCATCGGCGTGCGCGGTGCCGGCGACCTCCCAGACGTGAACGTCTTTGCTGTCGGGCTGCTCGGCCTGGTCGTAGCGCAGCACCGCGAGGTCGCTCTCGGTTTCCACGACGAGCACCGGCACGCCGGCGTCAGGACGGATCCGGTAGGCACCGTCGACGATCGTCCCGGTGTCGCCACTGCCGGAGAGCGGCGCCGCGCCGCCGCCGCGGCTGTGGATGAAGAAACCGTCGAACTCGTGCGTGAGCGGCTGCACCCCGTTCACGTAGGTGGTCAGGCGCGCCGCGGATTGGGACTGGCCGAGTGCGATGACCCGCTGCGGATGCAGACCGTCCAGCACGTCCAGCCTTCCGGGCACCCGAAGGGCGCGGGCGACCTGGGTGAACATGTCGTAGGAGTAGGCGTCACCGGGGTGATGCAGCGAGCCGTAGCGCGCCGGATCGGTCCGCGTCAGGCCGGAGACGTGGACGCCGGGCAGCAGTTGGCTGGCGACGTCGCCGAGCTTCGAGCCCTCGATCCCGGCCTGCTGCGCGGAGACCCCGACATAGGCGTAGCCGCTGCGATCGAACTCGGCCGCCGCGTACGCGTAGTCGGGATCGGTGTCCGAGCCGGCGCTGACGTTCAGCCATTCGACGACCACCGTGCCGTTGAAGCGCTTGGGGTCGCGCGGCAGCCGGACGACGATCCGGGTGCGGTAGCCGGCGCTTCCGGCGGGCTGCAGCGTCCAGTCACCGGACTCGGGCGTCGCGCTCGCCGTATAGGAAGTGGCGGTGCCGCTCGCGAAGTATTCGTTCTCCACGAGATTCGGGGTCGATTGCGGCTTGCCCGGCGTCAGCAGGTTGATGCCTTTGCCGCCGGTGATCGGCCCGCTGAAGTTCGCCGTCGGGCCGGAAGTGCGGCCGTTCAGCGGCGTCGAGCCGTCGGAGCGGGACGATCCGCCGCCGCTGCACGCCGCGGCCGACCCTGCGAGCAATAGGACCATTGCGACCGGTCCGGCCAGCGCGGAGAGCCTGCTGGCCATGTCATCGGAGCGTAGTAGCACGTACCCGCGCAGACTCCCGATTCGCCGCGAGAAGCCAAAACCGGCGACAATCGCCCGATGACGACCCCTTTGTCTCGAGTGGGTCGCTACGCGGGCGGCCGGCTGGCGGAGACCAGCCTGGCGCTCGCCACGATTCCTGCGACCACTCTGGTGGTGGCGTTACGCCGCCGGGCGCGCCGCAAGGCCAGCAATCAGGCCTGGCGCTACCGCACCCACCACGAGGCGTCGGCCGACAGCGCCCGCATCGTCAGCTCGAACTACCAGGACGACCTGTCGGCGCAGGCCGAGACGCTGCGCCGGGAAGACGAGCGGTCCTCGGAGTAGGGCTCGCCGCCGTTAGCTCAAGCCCAGAACTGCCTTGTAGTCACCGTCGCGCGGAGCGATGAACAGACCCTCCGCCTCCGACAGCAGCGTTTCCCCGAGATGGCAGGTGCCCTTGATGAGGCGCTTGCGGCCATCCTCACGATCCGGCCAGGCTTTGATCCGCAGCCGCTGGTGCAGCGGGGTCGGCCGGCGATAGTGCACGGTCAGGCGGCCGGTGAAACCGGTGGTCTGCTGAGCGAAGCCGAGCAGCTCGTCGAACATCGCCGCCACCAGCCCGCCGTGCACGTGACCGGGAGGTCCTTCGTACGCGGCACCGAACGTGACCCATCCGGTGACGGATTCCCGGTGCCCACTGTGCGCGGGCTCATCGACGATGATCGGCGGAGCCAGCGGGTTGGAACGGCCCGAGAGCGGGCTGTGCTCGACGAAGTCACGCGGCTCGACCCCTGACTCGCTGACCTCCCAGAGCCCAGCGCGCTCACGCATCTGATCGAGCCGGTCAGCAAACTGCGACGCGGCGTCGGCGGCCGCGGCCGAGTCCTCCGCAGGCGGGCGTACGAGCGTCAGCCGGTTGATGATGCGGCGCAACTCGTCAGCCAGCCGGCGCGCTTCGGCCAGCGTGCGCGCCGGATCCGGGTCGGTGCTTTCGTTCGGGGCAGCCATAGGAGTGGACGTTAGTGCGCGAAGCGGCCGAACCCTGCGGCCCTCAGCGGGCTTCCTCAGGCAGGATCCGGGTGTGCCCGTGGCCGTGCTGACCCCTGACGAGCTCAGGCGACGCAGCGACCTACGGCGCATGAAGGGTTTCGCCGGGAGCCTGCTCGTCATCGCCGTCATCACGTACGCGCTCACCCGCCACCACGGCGGCGTGGTGGGCTTCGTGAATGCCGGCGCCGAAGCGGCGATGGTCGGTGGGCTTGCGGATTGGTTTGCGGTCACGGCGCTTTTTCGTTCCCCGTTAGGGCTGCCGATCCCGCACACCGCGATCATCCCGAACCGCAAGGACGCCCTCGGACGGAGCCTGGAATCCTTCGTCGCGTCCAACTTCCTGTCCGCACCCGTGGTCCGCGACAAGGTGATCCGGGCCCGGGTCGCGGAACGGGTCGGCACGTGGCTTTCCGACCCGGCCCATGCCACCCGCGTCGGCAACGAGCTGGCGACCCTGCTGCGCGCCGCCATCCGAGTACTGCGCGACGAGGACGTGACGGCCGTACTCGAAGGCGCGGTCCTGCGGCGGGTCGCCGCGCTGCCGTGGGGCCCGCCGCTCGGGCGTTTGCTGGGGCAGATCGTCGAGGACGGCACCCACCACCGCCTGGTCGACCTCGCGGTGGACGAGGCTCACGGCTGGCTGCTCGCCAATCGCGAGACAGTCCTCTCGATCGTCGCCGAGCAGGCGCCGGCCTGGTCCCCCAAGTTCCTGGACGACGCCGTCGCCGGCCGGGCGTATCGGGAGGCGCTGCGTTTCGTCCGCGAGGTGCAGGCCGATCCGTGCCATCCGCTGCGGCTCGCGCTCGACAGCCTGCTCGGCCGCATCGCCGAGGACCTGCGCACCGATCCGTACACGATTCACCGGGTGGAGCTGCTCAAGGAGCGCCTGATCAACCATCCGGACGTGCGCGAAGGCGTCGCATCGGTGTGGTCGACGGCCCGGCGGCTGCTGCTGGAAGCCATCGACGATGAGCACGGCGAGTTGCGCCGTCGCACCGTCAGCGGCCTTGTCGAACTCGGCGGCCGAGTCGCGTCAGACCTCGCGCTGCAGGAGAAGGTCGACGGCTACCTGGCTGACGCCACCGCTCACGCGGCCGGCGCGTACAGCAGCGAGGTGGCGACCGTCATCTCCGACACCATCGCCCGCTGGGACGCCGCCGAAGCTTCGCGGCGCATCGAGCTTCAGGTCGGTCGCGATCTGCAGTTCATCCGGATCAACGGCACGGTGGTCGGTGCCCTTGCCGGGCTCGCGATCCACGCGATCACCGTGCTGGCGGGTTAGCCCGCGGCAATCCACTGACCCACCAGGGGCTGGCGTACGCGACGCTGCGCCCGAGCGAGCCGTAGGCCCGCGGCACACCCCAGCCGGCCGGCGAATGCGGGTCGCTGACGCGCAGCACGACCCACGGCTCGTCCGGATCGATGCGCACCTCGACCTCGAGCAATCCGGCGCCGGACTCCACCCGCGCCACCTCTTCGACCACCGGCGTCACGGGCGCCCAGCGCAGCAGCTGGACGGAGAGCTCCATCCCGGACGCGAGCGGCCCGAGATCCAGGTCGACCGCGAGCGGCTGCGTACCGGCCAGCACGGGCTGGCGCAGCCGCTGTCCCATGAACGCGCCGCCCAGGGTCGCCGCCAGCCGCAAGCCTTTGACGCGAGCAGCGAAAGAACGGCGGGCGACCATCGCCTCGCGCACGCCGCCGCGGCTCAGCTCACTGACGTAGAGCCCGGTGCGACCCTTGCCGTCAGGGTGACCCCAGTCCTTGCCGTGCTCGTCGGTGACGCCGATCAGGCCCGGACGCCAGCCTGCGTCGAGACATTGGACGAGCGGCGAGACCCCACCCCGCTCGAACGCGAGCAGGTAATCGTCGGTCTTGTTGAACATCTCCAGGCCCACCATGCGCGCGGCCAGCGCGACGCGGAACTCGAAATTGCCGAAGCGCAGGACCGTGCCGCGCGATCCGGGATGGTTGAACGAGGTCAGCGCCTCGGCGCTGTCGGACGACTCGAGCCAGTCATAGAAGCGCGGCATGTCCTTGCCCGTCGGGAGCACCGGCGCGATCCAGGTCGGGCTGTCCCACACGTTGACGTGACCGAGCAGCGGATGTGACCATTCGAACCCGCGGATGGCCACGAACTCGCCGTCGCGGTTGCTCTTGCGGGCGAGCTCCTCCAACTCCGACCAGCCGTCATCGTCCAGCCCGCCGCCCCAGGGGCCAGGCAGGTTGGTGTGGTCGGTGATGGCAGCCGCGTCCAAGCCGGCGGCGCGCATCGAGTCGAACGCGAGCCGCGGATCACCTCGGCCGTCGGACAGCCGGGTGTGGTTGTGCAGATCGGCGTGCACCAGCGCGTATCCCGGCAGCAGCGGCGAGTGCCGTCCCGTGCCGTACGCATCGGTCGCGCCGGGGTCCCCGAGCCCGGTCACGTGGAGCCGGGCCGGACGCGCATGCCCCCAGTCTCGCAGCCCGCCGCGTGTCGAAGCCCTAGCCAACGCCCCGGTTCCTGTGGATGAGCGGCTACGTTGCCGTCGTGAGCACCGATGTGCACGTGCAGACCGCGTGGGAATCCGCTCTGACGCAGCTTGCTGAGGCGGCCCGACACCTACGTCTCGATGACGGCATGCACCAGATGCTCGCCACCCCGCGCCGATCGATGACGGTCAGCGTTCCCCTGACCCGCGACGACGGCAGCCTCGACGTCCTCATCGGCTACCGCGTGCAGCACAGCCTGACGCGGGGGCCGGCAAAGGGCGGGCTGCGCTATCACCCCAACACCGACATCAGCGAAGTCACCGCCCTCGCCATGTGGATGACCTGGAAGTGCGCTCTGATCGGACTGCCCTACGGCGGCGCCAAGGGCGGCATCACCGTCGATCCGCGCTCGTTGTCGGCCGTCGAACTCGAGCGCATGACCCGTCGCTACGCGAGTGAGATCCTGCCGATCATCGGGCCGGAGCGCGACATCCCGGCCCCCGACGTCGGCACCGACGAGCAGACCATGGCCTGGTTCATGGACACCGTCTCGGTGCAGACCGGGTACACGGTCACCGGTGCGGTGACCGGCAAGCCGATCAGCCTGGGCGGCAGTCACGGCCGCATCGGCGCTACCTCGCGCGGGGTCGAGTTCATCACGCTCGCGGCGCTTCGCAGCGCCGGGATGCAGCCCGACGGGGTCCGCGTCGCCGTGCAGGGCTTCGGCAAGGTCGGCGCGCTGGCCGCCCTCTTCCTGCACGAGGCCGGATGCCGGGTGGTCGCGGTGTCCGACGTCGGCGGTGGGGTCCACAACTCCGGCGGCCTCGACATCCCGGCTCTGATCAGCGCTCGTGACCACGGAGCAGAATCGGTCACCCGGGCCGGCGTCAGCGGCGACGTCATCAGCAACGCGGAACTGCTCGCGCTCGACGTCGACGTGCTGGTGCCCGCAGCCTTCGACGGCGTCATCACCCGCGAAAACGCCGGCGCCGTACGCGCCAGGATCATCGTCGAGGGCGCCAACGGGCCGACGACCCCCGACGCCGACGCGATCCTCGCCGACCGCGCAATCACCGTGGTTCCTGACATCCTGGCCAATGCCGGCGGCGTCGCGGTGTCCTACTTCGAGTGGGTGCAGGACCTGCAGGCGTACTTCTGGGACGAGCCCGAGGTCAACGACAAGCTCGCCAGGGTCATGCACCGCACCTACGCCGAGGTGCTCGCCGCGGCCGCCCAGCACAAGGTCAGCCTCCGCAGCGCAGCTCAGATCATTGCGGTCGGTCGCGTGGCCGAGGCCCACCGCATCCGCGGGCTCTACCCGTAACCGTGGTAGTAATGACACTGGTGTAATTCCGGCTTCGCACCAGGAGCTTCGCAGCAGGGAGGTGTCGCGTGGTCAATCCCGCAGCCAGCATCGGCACGAGCGCTGAATCCTCAGTGTCGGTGTCTTTGTCCGTGTCATCAGCGTCCGGGGCCCCCGAGCCCGGCGACACGGATGTGCTGACCCCCCGCGAAGCAGAAATCCTTGATTTCGAACGCCAGTGGTGGCGCCTGGCCGGGGCGAAGGAGCAGGCCGTCGCCGACCGGTTCGGCCTCTCGTCCACCCGCTACTACCAGCTGCTGAACGGGCTCATCGACCGCCCGGCAGCCCTGCGCGCCGACCCGATGCTCGTCAAGCGGCTGCAGCGGCTGCGGCTCCAGCGCGAGCGAGCGCGTTCCGCCCGTCGCCTGGGACGGCCGGTCTAGCGGAGACATGCGGGGCATCCGCGTCCCCGCCGCGGCTCTCCGGCTGCTGCGATACGCCCTGCCCGTATGCCTGGTGGCGGCCAGTGTCATCGCCGCCATGGGGCTCTTCCGCGTGGTCGGCCGACCGGTCACGCAACCCCCGTCCCAGCAGGCCCAGTCGCTGCATTTAGGTGCCAGTGCGGGGGCGTCCAGCCGTCCGATCCCGGTGCCGACACCCGCCGCGACCCCAACCCCGGCGCAACGTCCGGCTGCGACACCATCGCCGGCCGTGCCGCTGACCCCGCTCACCGCACCGGTCGTGGTCTTCAACGCCACCGGTGTCAGCGGCCTCGCCGGCCGCACGGCGACGGCGCTTCGGTTGCGCGGGGTGAACGTCGCCTCGATCGGCAACCTCAGCTCCGCCCCGCAACCGGCTGCCGGAATGGCCGTGTACTACGCGCCGGGAATCCGCAGCCAAGCGCAGACCCTTGCCGAGATCAGCGGCGCCGCGACGATCTCGCCCGCGCCCGAAGGGCTCGGCCTCGCAGGCACACTCGTTCTCGTGCTGACGAATCCTGACTCTGCTGGCTCGCAGGCCGCCGTCGCCGCGGCACCGGTTACCCGCTATGCCCCCTGAGATACCAGCCCCTGAGATGCCTGCCCCTGAGTTCCCGACGCCGACGACGGAGGCGGGCCGCGCGGGCCTGGCCGCCCTCCTGGCTGAACCGCAGGCGTCGCTGGCCGCGCTCGACTACGACGGCACGCTCTCGACGATCGCCCAGCGGCCGGAGGACGCGACCCCGGCGCCCGGCGCTTTCGAGGCGGTCGGTGCCCTCGCTGAGCGGGTCGGCGCGGTCGTGCTGATCAGCGGGCGGCCGGCCGGACAACTCCTGGAGTTGACGGGCTTGCGCACCCATCCGGCACGGCACCTGATCACGGTTCTGGCGCAGTACGGGCTCGAGCGCTGGGACGGCAACACCGATCAGCTGTCCTCGCCACCCGCCCTGCCCGGAGTCGAAGGCGCCCGCGAAGAGCTGGCCGCGCTCCTGGCGGATCCCCATACGCCGCAGGGGGTTTCGATCGAGGACAAGGGCCAGGCACTTGTCGTGCACACGCGATTGACCGCTGATCCGGATGGGGCGCTCGGCGCGCTTCGCCCTCGCCTCGATGCCATCGCCAAGCAGGCTGGGCTCGAGCCACACCCCGCCCGCAACGCCCTCGAACTGCGCCCGCCGGGCTATGAGAAGGGCGGCGCGCTGCTGCGGTTCACGAGCGAGCGTGCGTCGAAGATGGTCCTGTTCGTCGGCGACGATCTCGGCGACCTACCCGCCTTCGATGCGCTGGATCAGCTGCGCGCGCAGGGGATTGCAGGCCTCGGCGTCGTCAGCGACTCGGCGGAAGTGACCGGCCTTCGCGAACGCGCCGACCTGTTGCTCGACGGTCCCCCCGCGGTCGTCGCGTTCCTCCGCGAGCTGGCAGCGCGGCTGCGCTAGAGCGCGTCGAGCTGTGTGGTGAACCAGCGCGAAGGCGGCATCGCCACGGAAGCTGCGGCGAGCCGCTCGCACCGCGCGGCCCGCTCGGCGGCGGGCATCTGCAGCGCATCCCACATCGCCTCGCCGGTCTGGATGACGTCGTACGGATTGACCACGAGAGCGTCGCCGCCGAGCTCGGCGGCCGCGCCCGCCTCACGGGAGAGGACCAGCGCCAGGTCCCGCTGCGAGAGCACCGGCCCTTCCTTGGCGACCAGGTTCATGCCGTCCCGCACCGGATTCACCACCAGCACATCAGCCATCGCATACGCGGCCAGCGAGCGCGGGAAGTCATCGCTCACCTCGAGCCCGACCGGCTCCCAGCCCGGACGTCCGAACTCCTCGCTGATGTCGGACGCGATTCGCTGCACTGCCGCGGTGTACTCGCGGTACTCCGGCAGATCGTGGCGGCTCGGGTAGGCGAAGGCCAAGTGCACGACCTCCCCGTGGACCTCCGGATGCGCGCGCAGCATCTCGCGGTAGGACTCGAGGCCGCGGACGATGTTCTTCGACAGCTCCGTGCGGTCGATGCGCAGCAGCAGCCGGCGCCCGTCGACCTGCTCGCTCAGCAGCTGCATGCGGCTCGCGACATCCGCCGCCTCGGCCCGCAGTCGCAGCTCCGGGCCGTCGACTCCGAGCGGGGTGACGGCCACCGTGGTGGTGCGCCCCTCGAAGGTGACGTCGTCGCCGGCAACGGACGCGTTCAGCACGGCGTCGCAGCAGGCGAGGAACGCGTCGGCCCAACGCCTGCAGTGGAATCCGAGCAGATCTGCCCCGAGCATCCCCCGCAGGATCTGTCGGGCGACCGCGTCGGGGAGCATCCTGAAGTAGTCCGGGCTCGCCCAGGGCGTGTGGGTGAAGTGCGAGATCCGCAGCTGCGGGCGCAAGTCGCGCAGCATCCGCGGAGCGAGGACGAGGTGGTAGTCCTGAATCAGGACCTTGGCATCCGGGGCGGCGTCCTCGGCGAGGGCTTGCGCAAAGCAGGCGCAGTACTCCTCGTAGGCGGCCCAGTCGCCGGCCCACACGTGGCCGAACGTGGGTGCGCTCGCCGTGTCGAAGAGCAGGTGCGAGATGAACCAGAGGGTGCGGTTGGCGACGGCGTTGTAGGCGCGATCGAAGATCACCCGGTCCAGCTCGAGCATCCGGACGATCTGCTCGCCGCCACCCGCGCCGCCCGGCGTCGACAGCCGACCGTCGCGCGCGGCGCGAGCAGCGGCCCGGTCGCCATCGGTCAGCGCCGCGCATACCCACGTGATGGGTTGCTCGTGGCCCTCGAGCGCGCTGATCATGCCGCCGCCGCCGCGCCGGGCGGTCAGCTCGCCGCGCTCGTCGGCGAGATAGGACAACGGGCCACGGTTGGACGCGACGAGCACGCTCGCGTCTGCCCGGCCTCCCATGAGTACGCAGCGTAGTGCCGGGTAGTTCTTCGGTTATGGCGGCGGAGGGAGGACCCGCGCCTCACCCCGGGTCCGAAAGCCGCTCGACGGTGTTGCTGGCGTTCAGCGCCAACCTGGTCATCGCCATCGCGAAAACGATTGCCGGCGTGATCACCCTCTCCAGCGCGATGCTCGCCGAGGCCGCACATTCCTGGGCCGACACCCTGAACCAGATTTTCCTGCTCACCTCGCTGCGCCGGGCCGCCCGCCCCGCCGATTCGGTGCACCCGTTCGGCTACGGCAAGGAGCGTTTCTTCTGGACACTGCTCGCCGCCGTGGGGATCTTCGTGACGGGCGCCGGCTTCTCGATCCTGCAGGGCGTCAGCTCGCTGCTCACCCACCACAAGGAGCCCGACTCCGCCGAATTCACGCTGACCTACATCGTGCTGGGCATCTCGTTCCTGCTGGAAGGCACGTCGCTACTGCGGGCGCTCCGGCAGGTGAACAACGAGGCCCGTGAGCGCGGTCGCACGTTCGTCACGCACCTACGCCGTAGCAACGACCCGACCGTGAAAGCCGTCGCCAGCGAGGACGGCGCCGCGGTAGTCGGCATCCTGCTCGCCGCGCTCGGCATCGGCCTGCATCAAGCCACCGGCTCGGCCGCCTATGACGCCGCCGCATCGATCACGATCGGCGTCGTGCTCGCCTGGGTCGCGTATGCACTCGGCCGTGACACCAAGGACCTCCTGATCGGCGAGTCGGCCGACCCCGAGCTGCGCCTGGACATCCAGCACGCGGTCGGCCAGCACCCGGAGGTCGACGCTGTCCTCGAACTGCTGACGATGCAGCTGTCGCCTGACGACGTGCTCGTCGCGATGCGGATCGATTTCGTCGACGGGCTGGACTCGCAGCGGATCGAACAGGTCAGCACCGAGGTCGAGCAGGAGCTCACCGCCAACTTCCCGACCGTCCGTCACGTCTTCCTCGACGCCACCACGTCGACGCGCGAGCAGCGCGAGCTATCGCGCATCGTCCAGCGCCTCGCCGCCGACGACGCTGCCGGCGACCCCGAGGCCGCCCTGCGCCTCACCCAACTCGAACGCGAGCGCGACGCCGGCGCCCCATGATCAACGCTGCCATGATCATGGGTTTTCCTTGATCATGGCAGCGTTGATCTTGTGAGCGCACTCCGGACGGCTGAAGCCCAGCCGAGGCCCAGCGAGCCGTTCTCGATGACAACGTTGGGGGTCTCCTGCGCCAACGCGCGCACCGGTGCCGAGCGGGCGCCGTTGGAGACCAGGTGGAAGCGGCCGACGCGGGGGGCCATGACCAGATCGCTGACGCTGTCGCCGATGGCGATGGCCTGATCGGCGCGCAGCCCCCGGCGCTGCAGGTCGTACGCGACCGCGCGGCCCTTGTCGATGCCATCCGGCACCAGGTGGTAGACGTGCAGCTGCTCGATATCGAGGCCGGGCGTCGGGCGGGGTGGCAGCAGGCCGTTGTCGTGCAGCCGCGCCCAGCCGGCGCCTTGATCGGCGAGCCAGGCGTTCACCTCGGCGACGTCGGCCTGCCCGCGCAACATGACGTCGAGCTCGTGTCCGAGATGCCAGGGATCGTGGAACTCGAGCCTTCGGGCGAAGTGCTGCAGCATCCCGTCGACGAGCTCGGCCGGGATGGTGTCGTACTGCTCGGGCATCGCGCCGCGCAGCAGGTGGTGACCGCGGCCGCGGTCCCACTCGACCATCGCGCCCAGCTCGGCGATGTAGCCGTCGGCGCCAAAGATCCCGGACGCCTCCAGCAGCTGCGCCCGGCTGCGGCCGCTGACCAGGACCAGCGCCACATCGGCGGCGAGCAGCTCGGCCAGCGCGCGGGCGGGTTCCAGCGAGATCGACTCGTCCTCGTTGCGGAAGAAGCAGCCGCGCGGGCCGACCATCGTGCCGTCGAGGTCGGAGTACACCGCGCGTACGCCAGACGGGTGCAAACCCTGATCGGGAGGTGTCACGGTCAGCTAGCATGGCAGTTGCAGGACACAACTGAATGTGTTGCTCATCTCGAGGGGCAGAGGGACCGGCCCGCTGAAGCCCCGGCAACCACCTATCCGGCGATCCGCACCATGCGGAGTCGCGCCGGAAGGCAGGTGCCAATGCCGGCCCGCCAGACAGGCGGGAACGATGAGGAGGATCCTTCCGCATGACCACCGTGCTCGATGCGCCGGTGATCGTCGCCGACAATCCGGCGACCCACCTGAAGTGCCGCAACTGTTCGGCCACGTACGAACTGGCCGCCGTCCACGTCTGTGCCCAGTGCTTTGCCCCGCTGGAGATCGGCTACGACGAAGACTTGATGCGCCGGGTCACCCGCGCGTCGATCGAAGCCGGCCCGCAGGACCTCTGGCGCTACGCCGGCCTGCTACCCGCCGGGCACGACCCGGCCACCCGTGTCAGCCTCGGCGCCGGATGGACCCCGCTGCGCCGCGCTGACCGCCTCGCCGCTGCCCTGGGCATGAAGACCCTCTGGATCAAGGACGACAGCGCCAACCCGACGCACTCGTTCAAGGACCGGGTCGTCAGCGTCGCGCTGTCTGCCGCCCGCCAGCTCGGCTTCACCACGGTGGCCTGCGCCTCGACCGGCAACCTCGCCCAGTCCGTCGCGGCCCACGCCGCCAGTGCCGGCCTCGGTGCCGTCGTCCTCATCCCGCACGACCTCGAGCCCGGCAAGACCGTCTCCACCGCGGTCTATGGCCCCACGCTCGTCGCCGTCCAGGGGTCCTACGACGACGTCAACCGGCTGTGCAGCGAGATCGCCGGCGAGCAGGAGTGGGCGTTCGTCAACGTCAATGTCCGCCCGTTCTACGCCGAGGGCTCCAAGACGCTCGGCTACGAGGTTGCCGAGCAGCTCGGCTGGCGGCTTCCGGAGCAGATCGTGGTCCCGATCGCGTCGGGGTCGCTGCTGACCAAGGTCGACAAGGCGTTCGGTGAGCTCGGCCGCCTCGGCCTGATCGAGCCGACCCCGTACCGCGTCTTCGGCGCTCAGGCCGAGGGATGCAACCCCGTCGCCGCCGCCTTCGCCGCCGGGCTCGACACGGTCACGCCGGTCCGGCCCACCACGATCGCCAAGTCGCTGGCCATCGGCAATCCCGCGGACGGTCCCTACGCGCTCGACGTCGCCCGCCGCACCGGCGGCGCGATCCGGGACGTGACCGACGAGGCCGTGGTCGAGGGCATCCGGCTGCTGGCCCAGACCGAAGGCGTCTTCGCCGAGACGGCCGGCGGGGTCACCGTGGCCACACTGCAGCGGCTGCTGCGCGAGGGGACGCTCGACCCGGCCGCCGAGACCGTGCTGTTCAACACCGGCGATGGGCTGAAGACGATCGACGCGATGGCGCCGACCAGCGGCCCGACCGTCTCGATCGAGCCGACCTACGAGGCGTTCGAGTCCGCTCTCAACGAAGCGGTCCCCGGCCTGCTCGAGTAGCGCCCGGCCGCCTCGTTACGCGGGCGGCTGCTGGCGGAACGGCGATTCGATGATCTGCGTCGAGCCGTCGTTGGCCGGCGGCTCTTCGTGGCTGCGGTCGGGCTCGGGGTCGTAGCTCGGCTGTGCGGGCTGCTCAGCGGTCGGTTCGTGGTACCCGCCGTGGCCGTAGCCCTGCGGCTGCCCGTAGCCCTGGGGTTGGCCGTGGGCGGGCCCCTCGTACGCGGGTTGCCCGTACGCCGGCTGCCCGTACGGAGGCTGCGCGGCGTAGTCGGGTTGCCCGTACGAAGGCTGCTGGCCGCCGTACGAGGGCTGGCCGAAGCCGGGCGGCGGCGGGTACTGCGGCTGCTGGTTGTACTGCCCGGCGAACTGCGGGTTGTACGCGGGCTGCTGCTGCACATTGCGCCGGCCGCTCGATTGCAGAGCCCGCACGATGACGGTCAGGAGCACTATCACTGAGCCGCCGAGAGCCGTCCAGGCGCCCACCCCGACGTTGTGAACGGACAGCTTGTCCTTCGCGATCTCGGTGGCGTAGAGGATCGACCACGGGACGAGCAGCGCCGGGATGACGGCGAGCAGGCAGGCCTTCCCGGGCAGGACGCCGAGGATCAGCATAAGGCCGGCCGCGACGACCACTGGGATGCCCCACAGCAGCGTGCGAGGGCCGACCCCGGTCCAGACGTGGACGTTGTTGATCGCCATCCCGTCAAACTTCTTCCAGGCGTCGAGCTTGAGATTCAACGTCCCCGAGATCCCCGCAGAGGTCGACCCCGCGACCCACGGGAGCAAGGTCGCACCCGCGACCGCGCCGGCGCCGAAGCCCGTGATTCCGCCGATCCCCTTGCCGACCCGGACGACGGTCAGAGCCAGCAGCAGGCACACGACGGCCGCTCCCACCGAGATCGCGACCCCGGCCCACTGCGGAACTGAGGGTTTGAGCAGGTCGGAGAGCCCCGCGGCGATCACCATGGTCGTGCCCTTCCCGTCGGCGTGTGGCGAGAAAGGTAACGTGCCGGGGCGGCTTCCGGCAGCCGACGCACTGTCTTGCACTCGACGGGGTCGAGTGCTAATTTTTACCTGGCACTCGAAGGTGTCGAGTGCCAAGGCCGTCGGGACGAGGCCGGTGGCGTCAAACACGGCGCTTCCGGACGTCCGTCGCGGGCGTCATGGCGGCCGATTAACGGGACTTATTGACTGGACCCGTCCATCTGCTGGAGGGAACAACCACATGCCGAAAATCATCGCGTTCGATGAGGAGGCCCGCCGCGGCCTCGAGCGCGGGATGAACCAGCTGGCCGACGCTGTCAAGGTGACGCTTGGCCCCAAGGGCCGCAACGTCGTGCTGGACAAGAAGTGGGGCGCCCCCACGATCACCAATGACGGTGTCAGCATCGCCAAGGAGATCGAGCTCGAGGACCCTTACGAGAAGATCGGCGCCGAGCTCGTCAAAGAGGTCGCCAAGAAGACCGATGACGTAGCCGGCGACGGCACCACCACGGCCACCGTGCTCGCCCAGGCGCTCGTGCGCGAGGGCCTTCGCAACGTGGCCGCCGGCGCCAACCCGATGGGTCTGAAGAAGGGCATCGAGGCTGCGGTCGAGCGCGTCTCCGAGGAGCTGTCCAAGCTCTCCAAGGACGTCGAGACCAAGGAGCAGATCGCTGCTACCGCCTCGATCTCCGCTGCTGACACCACGGTCGGCGAGATCATCGCCGAGGCCATGGACAAGGTCGGCAAGGAAGGCGTCATCACCGTCGAGGAGAGCAACACCTTCGGCCTCGAGCTCGAGCTCACCGAGGGCATGCGCTTCGACAAGGGCTACATCTCGCCGTACTTCGTCACGGACCCCGAGCGCATGGAAGCTGTGCTCGACGACCCGTACCTGCTCATCGTCAACAGCAAGATCTCGTCTGTGAAGGACCTGCTCCCGCTGCTGGAGAAGGTCATGCAGGGCGGCAAGCCGCTGGCGATCATCGCTGAGGACGCCGAGGGCGAGGCTCTGGCCACCCTGGTCGTGAACAAGATCCGCGGCACGTTCAAGAGCGCCGCGGTGAAGGCTCCCGGCTTCGGCGACCGCCGCAAGGCCATGCTGCAGGACATCGCGATCCTGACCGGTGGCCAGGTCATCAGCGAGGAGGTCGGTCTCAAGCTCGAGAACGCGACCCTCGACCTGCTGGGCCACGCTCGCAAGGTGGTCATCAACAAGGACGAGACCACCATCGTCGAGGGCGCTGGCGACACCGACCAGATCAATGGCCGGGTCAACCAGATCCGTGCTGAGATCGAAAAGAGCGACAGCGACTACGACCGCGAGAAGCTGCAGGAGCGGCTGGCCAAGCTGGCCGGCGGCGTTGCCGTGATCAAGGTCGGCGCTGCCACCGAGGTGGAGCTCAAGGAGCGCAAGCACCGCATCGAGGACGCCGTTCGTAACGCGAAGGCGGCCGTCGAGGAGGGTGTCCTGCCGGGTGGTGGCGTCGCGCTGCTGGCCGCCAGCGTCACCGCGTTCGAGAAGCTCGACCTGGTCGGCGACGAGGCCACTGGCGCCAACATCGTCCGTACCGCGCTCGAGGCTCCGCTCAAGCAGATCGCCATCAACGCCGGCCTCGAAGGCGGAGTTGTGGTCGAGAAGGTCCGCGGGCTCAAGGCCGGCTGGGGGCTCAACGCCGCCACCGGTGAGTACGTCGACATGGTGAAGGCCGGGATCATCGAGCCGGCCAAGGTCACGCGCTCCGCGCTGCAGAACGCTGCGTCGATCGCTGCCCTGTTCCTCACCACCGAGGCCGTCATCGCCGACAAGCCTGAGAAGGCTGCCGCTGGTATGCCCGGCGGCATGCCGGGTGGCGGTGACATGGACTTCTGATCCTCGGATCAGCAGTTCGCACGACCCGTTCGATAGCAAGGGGGCGGCTTCCCACCCGGGAGGCCGCCCCTTTGGCCGTGCCCCTGCATGAGCGCGACCGGTAGGCCAGCCGAGTCATTCGCGCGGCGAATGGGCATTCCTAGCCCTTTGACCCGGTATTTTCCTTTGCATGGGGTGTCAATTGGCTCGGGGATCCAAAGGTTTCAGCCGCCTTGCCACAGTCGGTGCGGCCGGAGTTGCCGGCATCGCGTTGCTCGCCGGATGCGGCAGCAGCGGCGGCGGGGGTGCCGCGGTCATTCCTAGCGGCGCACCGGGTGGGTCCGTGCAAGCGCTGCTGGCAGGGTCGGTGGACAAGACTCTGGCGGCCAAGAACGCCAAGATCAGCCTGGACTTCAGCGGTTCGGTAGCAGGCCAGAACCTCTCCTTCGGCGGCACTGGGGTCGCGGACTTCGTCGGCAAGAAATTCGACCTGAAGCTGACCCTGCCGGCTGAGGCCGGAATCAGCGGCACCATCGAGGAACGCGTCATCGGCAAGGCCATCTACGTGATGCTCCCGGCAGCCGAATCAGCCGTGACAGGCGGCAAGCAGTGGATCAAGCTCGACCTCTCCGAATTGGGCGCGAGCGACACGACCGGGCTGAACCTCACCGGTACCGACCCCACCCAGCTGCTGACCACGCTCCGCGGCGTCAGCGACAGCGTCACCAAGGTAGGCACCGCCGAGGTCCGGGGCGTCCAGACCACGCACTACCGCGCTGAGGTCAACCTGGCGAAGGCCGTCAAGGCCAGTGGTGCTGACTCCTCCAACCTCGACCAGCTCACCAAGGCACTCGGGGCTACGACGCTCCCCGAAGACATCTACCTCGACAGCAGCGGGCTGGCTCGCCGGTTCAGCGTGACCATGAAGCCGGCCGCCGGTACCGCGACCGGGAGCTCAACGTCCGCACCCACGACCGCCGCGACCGGCAGCTTCACCGTGACGGTCGACTTCTACGACTTCGGCACCACCGACACCTCCGGCATCACTGCGCCGCCGGCGAACGAGGTTGGAACCCTGCCGACGGGTACGCCCTCGGCCAGCGCCACGGGCTAGGACGGGGCGCCTGAGCATCGGGGGATCTCAGGATCAGAGGCAAGCGCACCGGATACAGGCCGACACGTCCGGAATCGAGGCACCGCCCAAGAGCCAGACGATCGACTACACGAAAACCGCGCTCGGCCGCGGGTGACGCCGGAAGTCTCACCCGCTGGCTGCGACATCCACTTGCGCGGGCGTGGCAGGCTGGGCGGCGATGAAGCGCTCCCTGGCCGCCGCTGCTGTTCTGGTCCTCGTCAGCACCTTGACCGCCGGCTGCGGGTCGGTGAAAAAGGCGACGTCTGCGGCCAGCCCCAGTGTGAGCATGTCGCAGCAGATGACGACGGATCCGTCGGTGCCCGCGACGAGTGCCCCACCCGCGAGCTCCGCTCCTGCTGTCATCGGCAACGGGCCGGCGATCGGCGACGTCTACGCCCATGACGGTGTCGGCATGTTCACCGCGGCCACCAAGAACGTGCCGTACCGGATCTATGTGCCCAACCACGGTGACGGCACCGTCTCCGTGATCGACCCGGTCGCCAAGAAAGTGATCGACACCTTCGTGACGGCGCCGGGATCGCAGCACGTCGTCCCAGCCTGGGACCTCAAGACGCTGTACTCGGCGAATGACGAGGGCGGCAATTCGCTGACCCCGATCAGCCCGATCACCGGCAAGCCCGAGGGCCCGAACATCCCGGTATCCGACCCGTACAACATGTACTTCACGCCGGACGGGAAGTTCGCGATCGTCGTCGCCGAGGCGGAGAAGCGGCTCGATTTCTCCGACCCCCACACGTTCGCGCTGGTACACCCGCTCGACGTGTCGGGGTGCGCCGGGGTGAACCACATCGACTTCTCTGCGGACGGCTCGTACTTCATCGCCACCTGCGAGTTCGGCGGCGCCCTGGTGAAAGTCGATACGGCGCAGCAGAAAGTGCTCGGCTATCTCAACATCGGGGGGATGCCGCAGGACATCAAGGTCGACCCGGCAGGCAAGGTCTGGTACGTCTCGGACATGGACCAGAACGGCGTCCACCTGATCGACGGCGACACCTTCAAGCAGATCGGGTTCATCCCGACCGGACCCGAAGCCCACGGCCTCTACCCCAGCCGCAACGCCCACGTGCTCTACGTGTCCAACCGCGGCGGCACGCGGGATCAGGGCTCGGTCAGCGTCATCGACTTCGCGACCCGCAAGGTCATCGCCAACTGGCCGATCCCCGCGCCCAGCACCCCCGATATGGGCGGTGTCTCGCCCGACGGCAAAACCCTTTGGCTGTCAGGCAGACGCAACAACGAGGTCTACGGGATCGACACGACGACCGGCAAGCTCGTGGCCCGCATTCCCGTCGGCACCGAACCGCACGGCCTCGCTGTCTGGCCGCAGCCCGGCCGCTACTCGCTCGGCCACACCGGCATCCTGCGCTAACCACCACCAACTCCGCTCGAGCACTTAGCAATGGTGGCAAAACAGCGGCGAAAACCGCCATTGCTAGGTGCTCGGGGCGATATGCGCTCGGAAGGACCTAGCGCTTACGGGCGATCGTGAGCCCGTCGGCGAGCGGGAGCATGACGACGTCGACACGCGGGTCAGCTGCGAGCGCCTTGTTGAGCTCGATCATCACGAGGGTGCCCTCGTCGGTCGCGGGATAGGACGGCAGCACGTGTCCGCTGCGCAGCGTGTTGTCGAGCATGAGCAGGCCGCCTGGGCGCAGCCGCGGCAGGAGCAGTTCCACGTACCCGGGGTAGCCGGTCTTGTCGGCGTCGACAAACGCCATGTCCACCAAGGGATCCGGCGCCAGGGCGGCGAGCGACTCGGCGGCCGGGCCGAGCGTGAGCTCGATCCGGTCAGCCACTCCGGCACGATCCCAGTAGCGGCGTGCGATGGAGGTCCACTCTTCGTTGACGTCGAAGCATTGCAACAAGCCGCCTGACGCGAGCCCGCGGGCAAGGCACAGCGCGCTGTAGCCGGTGAACGTGCCGACCTCGATGATCCGGCGCGCGCCCATCACGGTGGCGAGCGTCGTCAGAAACGCTCCCTGCTCGGGGGCGATCTGCATTTGCGCGACATCGCTCAAACTCGCGGCCGTCTCCGCACGAAGGTCGGCCAGGATGTCATCGGTCGGCGTCATGCTCGACCAGAGATAGGCCTGCAATTCCTCGGAGAGGAAGAACGACTGGCCCATCTCAACCCTCGCTGATCAGGTCGTCGGAATCGACGATCGTGTACGAGTAGCCCTGCTCGGCAAGGAAACGCTGGCGGTGGGCGGCGTACTCCTGATCGAGGGTGTCCCGCGAGATCACCGTGTAGAAGTGCGCAGGGCGACCGTCGGCCTTCGGGCGCAGCACCCGCCCCAGCCGCTGCGCCTCTTCCTGCCTGGAGCCGAACGTGCCGCTCACCTGAATCGCGACGCCGGCCTCGGGCAGGTCGATGGACACGTTGGCCACCTTGCTGACGACGAGCACCTTCAGGTCGCCATTGCGGAACTCCTCGAAGAGCCGCTCGCGTTCCTTGTTCGTCGTCGACCCCTGGATGACGGGAGCGTCGAGCAACTCGCCGAACTCGCCGAGCTGGGAGAGATAAGCACCGATCACCAGCACGCGATCGTCCTTGTGGCGTTCGACCAAGGTCTTCACCACGAAACGCTTGGACGCCGCGGTAGCGCAGACCCGGTAGCGGTCCTCGGGTTCGCTGACGGCGTACGTCATCCGCTCGTCGTCGGTCAGCGTCACCCGCACCTCGGTGCACAGCGCCGGCGCGATCCAGCCCTGGGCTTCGATGTCACGCCAGGGCGCGTCATAGCGCTTCGGGCCGATCAGGCTGAAGACATCACCCTCGCGGCCGTCCTCGCGCACCAGGGTGGCGGTGAGGCCGAGCCGCCGGCGCGACTGAATGTCGGCCGTCATCCGGAAGACGGGCGCGGGCAACAGGTGCACCTCGTCGTAGATCACCAGGCCCCACTCGCGGGCGGAGAAGAGCCCGAGGTGGAGGTGCTCGCCCTTGCGACGCGTGGTCATCACCTGGTACGTCGCGATGGTGACGGGACGGACTTCCTTGCGTTCGCCGGAGTACTCGCCGATCTCGTCCTCGGTCAGCGAGGTGCGCGCGAGCAGCTCGCGGCGCCACTGCCGCCCGGCAACCGTGTTGGTCACCAAAATCAGCGTGGTAGCACCGGCTTTGGCCATGGCTGCAGCACCGACGATCGTCTTCCCCGCGCCCGACGGCAGCACGATCACGCCGGAGCCACCGGCCCAGAACCCGTCGACCGCCTCGCGCTGATACGCCCGCATGGTCCACCCCTCCTCGCGAAGCGAGATGGGATGCGATTCGCCGTCGACGTAGCCTGCGAGATCCTCGGCGGGCCAGCCGACCCGCAGCAGCGCCTGCTTGATGCGGCCCCGCTCGGCGGCATGGACGACGACGGTATCGTCATCGACCCGGGCGCCGAGCAACGGCGAGATCTTCTTCGAGCGGATGACTTCCTCGAGCACCGCGCGGTCGAGTGCGTGCAGCACCAGACCGTGCACGGGAGACGCCTCGAGCCGCAGCCGCCCGAAGCGGTCCATGGTGTCGGCGACATCGACCAGCAACGCGTGTGGCACCGGGAAGCGCGAGTAACGCATGAGCACGTCGACGGCCTGCTCGGCATCGTGGCCTGCGGCGCGGGCATTCCACAATGCGAGGTTGGTGATGCGGTAGGTGTGGATGTGCTCGGGCGCCCGTTCGAGCTCGGCGAAGGGTGCCAGCGCGGCCCGCGCCTCGTCGGCCAACTCGTGATCGGTCTCGAGCAGGACCGTCTTGTCGGACTGCACGATGAGAGGGCCGTCGGTCACTGGATCCCCCTCACGACATTCGTCCTGCGACCGGATGCGTAAGGTACCGGCCGCAAAGGCGCGCTTTCCCCCGACTCTAGAGGGGCGCCCGGGATACCGGCGGCGAGAGCGCGTGTCATGGGTACCCAGGCGCCCGGGCAACACCCCTTTCTCCAGCAGGGGCACTGCAGCTCAGTCCGTCAGTAAAGGGGTCGAAGGTGCGCCGTCTCGGAAAAGTGCTCGTCGGGGTCGGAGTCCTGCTCATCGTTCTCGGCGTGGTGGCGGTCTTCGCCCTTCCGGCGCTCGCCGTGAAATATCCCGGCGGCCCGCTGAACAAGACGGCACACGCCCAGGGCACGTTCACCCTCTACATCGACCCGGCGTCCGCAGCCCCGCTGGCGAGCCCGCAGAAGCTCCCGCTCGACATCAAGCGCAACCTGCACGTGATCGAGATCGACGGCAGCCGCGCTGTGGTGCAGGAGAACGACGTCGAGCAGATCGGCACGCTCAAGCCGCAGGACCTGCAGCAGCGGTACGTGCTCAACCGCAAGTCACTGAAGAACGTCGCCGACGACAGGGCCTGGGCGTACACCCCGAGCAACAAGATCGACCGCTCCCCCGCGTACTCGATCAACCTTCCGTTCAGCTCGGGCAACGGCCCCTATCAGGTCTGGAAGAACGAGTCCGGCGTCTCCTACGCCTTCACCAAGACCGGGTCGCTGAAGCGCGCGGGCGTGACGCTGTACCGCTACCAGGGCTCGATGAAAGACGCGCCGGCGCAGAGCTACTACATCGACCAGCTGGCGTCGCAGGGCATCCCGAAGTCGCTCACACCGGTGCAGGCGGCCGCTCAGCTCAAGGCGCAAGGCGCTGACCCGGCGCTGCTGGAAAGTGCGGTGCTACCCGCCCTTGCTCCGCTCGACCGTTCGACGGCGACCGCGATCCTCGCCCAGAACGTCCCGCTGAAGTACACGATCGACGTCCAGACCAGCTTCCTGGTGGAGCCCAAGACGGGTGCCATCGTCGGTCTGGAACAGATCAACCAGACGCTCAACGCGACCCCCGACATCCAGGGCATCGGGCGGATCCAGACGATCCTCAACAAGCCGCAGTACGCGAAGAACGCGGTGATCCAGTCCGCCGCCACCGTCATCGGCAAGCTGGTGAAAAGCCCGCCGCGCAGCAAGATCTTCAACATCACCTACGCGCAGCTGCCGGTCTCGGTCGACGATCTGGCGACGTTCGCCAAGGGCCGCGCTGACAAGATCACGCTCGCGAAGGTCACCCTCCCGTCCGCGATCGGTGGGGCAGGCATCGTCCTGCTCCTGATCGGGCTCGGCATCAGTTGGCAGGCCCGGCGCCGCAGCACGCATGGCGCCGGCGGCCCACCCGGTGCGCCGAGCCGCGAACGCCAGCCCGCGTAAGTCGGCGCAAGTCTGTCGTTCACCGGACAGCGAGTGCCGGAAGGAGAGATCCTGACGGCCGGTTGCCAGTGTCAGCTCACCTGCTCCGGGCGGGCCACCAAGGGGGACGCGAAGCCGTGTCAGAAACGTGGGACGACTACACCGGCACCGACAGCAGCGCAGACACGAGCGCTGCGGTTTCCGCGCTCGACAGCAGCGCGGAAGTGACCGCCGCCGCAAGCGACGCGAACGTCGAATCCTTCGACGACGTCATCACCGGCACCGGCAACGTCGACACCCACCTCGGCAATGTCGCCACCAACCAGGACTGGTCGAACTGGAACCAGGCGAGCGCCAACGAGCGGTCGGACTCGGCGGACAGCTACCAGAGCGCGGGAGCTGGTTCGCACGGTCGCTGCCCGAGTGGCGACCGTGCGGACCGCCCTCACGAA
>DATAVO010000133.1:0-9560 GCA_036267695.1 Frankiaceae bacterium | reverse complement strand
CGTCACCCACAACATGCAGCAGGCCGGCCGGGTCAGCGACAAGACCGCGTTCTTCAACATCTCTGGCGTGGGCCAGCCCGGCCGGCTGATCGAGTTCGACGCGACCACCAAGATCTTCTCGAACCCGACCGAAAAGCGCACCGAGGACTACATCACCGGCCGCTTCGGCTGAGCTTCGCCGATTTTTGAGCGCCCTTGCGGGCACGGCTCCCGGGGAGTGGCCGACATGAATCGGCTGCTGGGGCTAGCGTTTCGGGCGTGAGCGCCGACGCCCCCTCCTATCAGGAGCCGGAGCTCAGCGACCGGATCCTCACGATCCCTAATGCGCTGTCGGCGCTGCGGCTGGCCGGCGTGCCGGTTTTCCTTTGGCTGGTGCTCGGCCCGCACCGCGATGGCATCGCCCTGCTGCTGCTCATGGCAAGCGGCCTGACCGACTATCTCGACGGCAAGCTAGCCCGGATGCTGCACCAGTCCAGCAAGATCGGCGCCCTGCTCGACCCCGCGGCTGACCGGCTCTACATCGTCTCCACAGTCGTCGCGCTCACCATCAGAGGCATCATCCCGGTGTGGCTGCTGATCGCGCTCATCGCGCGTGACGTCGTCCTGCTTGCGTTCGGGCCGGTGCTGATGCGGATGGGTTACGGGGTCGCCCTGCCGGTGCACTTCCTGGGGAAGGCGGCCACTTTCAACCTGCTCTACGCCTTCCCGTTCCTGCTGGCGACCACGGGTCATGGCTGGCTGGCTACCGTCGCACGGCCCATCGCCTGGGCGTTCGTGATCTGGGGGACCGCGCTCTACTGGTGGGCGATCGGCTTGTATGCGATCCAGGTGCGGCAGCTGCGGATCAGTGACCGAGCGGCGCGCGAGGTGACCGCCTGATGCGTGCCGTCGTGATGGCAGGCGGCGAGGGCACCCGGCTGCGTCCGATGACGGCCAACCAGCCCAAGCCGTTGCTGCCGGTGGTCAACCGGCCCATCATGGAACACGTGCTGCGGCTGCTGAAGCGGCACGATTTCGACGAGACCTTCGTGACCGTCCAATACCTCGCGGCCCACATCCGGGCCTATTTCGGTGACGGCGACGAGCTGGGCATGAGCCTGTCGTACGCCACGGAACGCACCCCGCTCGGAACCGCAGGCAGCGTGCGCAATGCCGCAGAAGCGTTAGGGAATGAGCCCTTCCTGGTCATCTCCGGCGACGCGCTCACCGACTTCGACCTCTCCGCCATGGTCGCCTTCCACCGGCGCCGCGGGGCTCTGGTGACGGTCGCCCTCAAGCGGGTGCCCAACCCGCTCGAGTTCGGCATCGTCATCACCGAAGAGGACGGACGCATCCAGCGCTTCCTCGAAAAACCCACGTGGGGCCAGGTGTTTTCGGACACCGTCAACACCGGCATCTACGTGATGGAGCCCGAGGTGCTCAACGCTGTTGAGCCCGGCGCGGTTGTCGACTGGAGCGCCGACATCTTTCCCAAACTCCTCGCGGACGGCGCCCCGCTTTACGGCTGGATCGCCGGTGGCTACTGGGAGGACGTGGGCAACGCCGAGTCCTACCTGCGCGCCCAGGCCGACGTGCTGAACCGGGCCGTGAACGTCGACATCGACGGTTTCGAGCTCTCCTCCGGCGTGTGGGTCGCCGAGGGCGCCGAGGTCGATCCCGAAGCCGCGCTGATCGGCCCGCTGCACATCGGCAGCTACGCCAAGGTCGAGGCCGGCGCGACGTTGCGCGAGTACACCGTCATCGGCAGCAACGTGGTCGTCAAAGGCGGGGCCGTACTCGAACGATCGGTGGTGCACGACAACGCCTACATCGGTCCTCAGGTCTCGCTGCGGGCGTCGGTCATCGGTAAGCGCACCGACATCATGCGCGGGGTGCAGGTCGCCGAAGGCGTGATCGTCGGCGACGATTGCGTGGTGGAGGAGGAGGCGGTCCTCGGCGACGGGGTGGCTGTCTACCCGTCCAAGGTGATCGAGGCCGGCACCGTCCAGAACCAAAGCGTCATCTGGGAGTCGCGCGGCCAGCGCGCACTTTTCGGCCCCCGCGGGGTCAGCGGGCTCGTCAACGTCGAGATCACCCCCGAGCTCTGCGTGCGGCTGGCGACGGCCTACGCGACGACTCTGCGCAAGGGAAGCCTCGTCACCGTTGCCCGCGACGCGTCGCGGGCGGCGCGTGCCTTCAAGCGAGCGGTGATCAGCGCCCTGACGGCCAGCGCCATCGAGGTGCGCGACCTGGAAGTCTCGACGATGCCCATCATCCGCTGGGACGTGCGGGTCTCCGAGGCCGTCGGCGGGATCATGATGCGCACCTCGCCGGGCGATCCGCAGAGCATCGACCTGGTGTTCATCGACGAGCAGGGCGCCGACATCGCGCGCACTGCGGCCCGCAAGCTCGAGCGGATCTACACCCGGCAGGAGTTCCGCCGGGCCTTCCCGGGGGAGATCGCCGAGCTGCGTTTCGCCACCCGCACGCAAGACGACTACGTGCAGGACCTGTGCGACCGGATCGACACCCGGCGCCTGCGCGAAGCTGGTCTGAAGGTCGTCATCGACTGCGCCGGGGGATCGGAATCCCTTGTGTTACCAGGCCTTCTAGGGCGTCTCGGGGTCGACGTGCTGACCGTCAACGGCCGGCTCGACCAGAGTGCGACATCAGAGTCGCTCGCCAGCCGGATGAGCGACCTGGAGCGGCTGGGCGAGCTCGTCGCCGGTTCGCGGGCGGCCTTCGGGCTGCGCTTCGATCCGGTCGGTGAGCGCATCGCGCTGGTGAACGAGCGCGGCGAACTGATCCGCGAAGAGCGCGCCCTGCTCGTCATGCTCGACCTGGTCGCCGCCGAGAGCCGCGGCCGTGACGTGGCGCTGCCCGTGACCACCACCCGCGTCGCCGAGCAGGTCTGCAACTTCCACGGCGTCGGCGTCATCTGGACCTCGACCTCGCCGGAGGCGCTCACCCGCGCGGCGTCGGCTCGCCAGGTCGCGTTCGCCGGCGACGGGCGCGGGGGATTTGTCGTTCCCGAGTTCGCCCCGGCGCTCGACGGGACGGCGGCTTTCGTGCGCATGGCGGGCCTGATCGCCCGCACCCAGCTGACCCTCTCGGAGATCGACTCCCGGATCCCGGCGGCCGCTGTGGTGCGGCGGTCCGTACCCACCCCTTGGGCGGCCAAGGGTGCCGTGATGCGTGAGGTCGTCGAACATGCCGGCAGTGCGCGTACCGACACCACCGACGGGGTGAAGGTGGTGCTGCCCGACGGGCGCTGGGTGCTGGTCATCCCCGATCCGGCCGAGGCGATGACGCATCTGTGGGCCGAGGGCATCGACACCGCCGATTCCGCACGTCTGCTCGAGAAATGGGGCGGCTTCGTCGCCGATGCCATCGGCTCGCCGGTGTCCGATGGCCTCGGGCGGGCAGCTCACTGACATGACACGACTCGTCCGCGCTGCCCGCCTGACCGCTCACGTGGCGCCGCTGCGCGTCGAGGAAGTGGCGCTCCGCGATCCCGGGCCCGGCGAGGTGGTCGTCGAACTCGCCGCCGCCGGCGTCAACCCCGTCGACCGATACACCGCCGAGGGACTGGTGGCCGCCGACGGTCCGCTCCCGCGCACGCTCGGCGGTGAAGGGGCCGGCTGGCTGGACGGGGCACCGGTCGCGGTCGCCAGCGGGGGAGGGCTGGGCGCCGCGACCGACGGCACCTGGGCCGAAGCCGTGGTCGTCGAGCGCGAAAAGGTGATCCCGCTGGAGGCGGGCGTCGATCTCCATGCTGCGGCGGGGCTGGGCGTCGTGGGCGTCACCGCCTACAAGACCGTTGTCGAGGTCGGTGAGGTGACGTCCAGCGACCGGGTACTCGTCCTCGGCGCGGCCGGCGGTGTCGGCCTCGCGATCGTCTCGCTCGCACTCGCGGCCGGGGCTCGCGTACTCGGTCAGGCGGGTAGCGAAGGCAAGGCCGTGGCCGTGCGTGCCTTTGGCGCCGAAGCGATCGTGGCGGATGCCGAATCGCTCGCCGCCAAAGTTGGCGACTTCCAGCCCACCATCGTCTTCGATCCCCTCGGCGGTGGCTTCACCACTGCAGCACTCTCGGTGCTGGCACCGCGCGGCCGCTACGTCATCTTCGGCACCAGCGCGGGATCGCAGTCGCAGATCGCCTTGCAGCCGATCTATCGCGGCTCCCAGCGGATCCTGGGCTACGGCGGTTTGGGACTCCCCCCGCAGGAGCGCCACGAGGGGGCGAAGGACGCCGCGGCGGCCCTCGATGGAGGGCGGATGCGCATCCATGTCGGCCGGGTGATGGCGCTGAGCGAGATCGCCGGGCTCTTCGACGCGCTCACCGATCGCTCGCTGGCGGGCAAGCTCGTGATCGACTGCACCCGTTAGCCTTCAGCCCTCCGGCAACATCTGCGCCAACCGGCTCACGATGTCATCGGTCACCTTCTCGATGGGCTGCATCCCATCGACCTCGATGAGCATCCCGCGATCGCGATAGTGGTCGATGACCGGAGCCGTCTCCTCCTGGTAGGTCGCCAGGCGCTGGCGGATGACGTCTTCAGTGTCGTCGGGGCGGCCTTCCTCTTCGGCGCGAAGCCGCAGGCGCCTGATCAGCTCCGCGTCGTCGGCGGCGAGGTAAACGGCGGCCTGCGCACCCAGACCTAAAGGCGCCGCCGCGCGCTGACCCTCGATCGCTTGGGGCACCGTGCGGGGGAAGCCGTCCAGGATGTAACCCGACGGTGCGTCGCTACTGTCCAGCGTGTCCTGCACCATCTTCAGGACCAGGTCATCGGAGACGAGCTCGCCGCGGTCCAGCTGGCTCTTGACCTCCCGTCCTATTTCGGTGCCGCGCTCGACGTGATCGCGCAACAGGTCACCGGTCGCGATGTGCGGAATGCCGTAATGCTCGGAGAGCAGCTTGCCCTGCGTGCCCTTGCCGGCGCCCGGAGGCGCCAGCAGCAGGATTCTCATGGGCCCGACCGTACCGGGACATCTGCCTGACGCGGCAGGCTCACCGCAGTGCCGGCCGCGACTGTCTGCCGAGGTGCTTGCCGCCGAGATCGGCGCGGCGGGCGGCTGCTGCTCCGGCGGCGGAACCGGAGCCCGAGAGCATGCGGCTGGCGGCCGTCCGCAATCGCGGATACGCGGCCGCCACGGCGCCGTCGACCATCGCAGTGCGGTCGGCGAGCACCAATGCCACCGACGGGCCCGCCGCGGCATCCTGGTGGCGTGTCGACTCCGCCCGCTCGGCGGCCGTGCGCTCGGCGGAGACCAGCCGCTGCTGGATCGTGTAGGCGAAGCCGAGCATCCACGAACGCCTATACGCGGCAACGGATTCGTACGCGTCGGCCGGCCGGGCCACCGCCAGCCCGTGGGCGGCCTGCACCAGCAGCGAGGTGTAGAGCAGATCGACGCGATCAAGGTCAGTGCTCATCCCGAACAGATGCATCGAGAGCTTCGTGCCGGCGGCGCTCCGAGCGCTGCACAGCACGCCTCGTACTCCCAGCGGGCCTGCAACCGCCGACAGCAGTGACGCTTTGTCGCGGGCGTAGGGGGCGTCCAGGTCAACGACGCGATCGGCAGGAAGCGGCGAGGTCGACTCTTTGGCCGCCAGCAACGCTTCCTCGATGCCGTAGCGCGCGATGAGCTCGGCCGCCTTGCCGTTGTACGCGTCACGCTCGGATTCGGTCGCTGCGCCCTCCGCTTTGGAAAGCAGCCGCCGCACCCGCTCGAGCATCCTGTCGTCCCCGGACATGCATCCTCCTCTGATTCGAATACATGTTCGACAGTAGCCGGTATCGACGCGTGCGCGGCCACGCGGCACTGGGCTGTGGATAAAACGCTACGCAATTGCCGCGGCGGCGCCGCGCAGCACACGCCGCGCTCACCAAGCAGGCAAGAAAGCCCGCCGCCATGATCGGCGACGGGCCTCTGACCTGCAGTGATGCGGGTGGGCGATGTAGGATTTGAACCTACGACCTCTTCCGTGTCAGGGAAGCGCTCTCCCCCTGAGCTAATCGCCCCGAAAAAAAGCAGTGCACTTTGGCGCAGTCAGAAGTTACACGAACGGACGCCCCGACCCGGCTCACAGGTCGGCGAGAAGCACGAAGTTGTCGTAGTAGCTGTGCTTGGCGTAGTTCAGATCGCCGCCGCAAGTGATCAGCGCCAGGCGCACCTGCCCGGGCTTGGCCGCCGCTGCGGCGAGCCCCTCGACGGTGCTCGGGTCGCTCTTGGGGGCGAGGGTGCCGGTGGTCGAGTGAAAAATCCTGACGTGACCGCTCGCGTCAGTCACGTAGATCGCGGTGCCGCGCGGCAAGGTATGCAGCCCGTTGAACAGGCCGAGCGCTCCCTGGAAGTCGACATGGGCGGCGATGATCGCGGTCCCGGCCTGCCCGGGGGCGTTACCCGCTTGAAACCAGGCTGCCTGGAAGACGTTTCCCGGTACCTGCAGCGCGCCGGTGCTGTCAACGGCCGCCGGAATGATCGGCGCGTTCACCTTCAGCGCCGGGATGCGGATGCGCACCGGTTGCTCCATGACGCGCTGCGAGAGCCCGTGCAGCGTCGCGTCCGAGGTGCCCAATCCGGTCGAGGTTGCCGAGGGCTTGGGGGAAGGTTTGGGGCTCGGCGTGGGTGACGGGGCCGGCGAAGGCGTTGGCGTGTTGGAGCGCGTCGGCGAGACCGTGGCGGACGGCGAGACAGCGGCGGACGGCGAGACAGCGGCGGACGGCGAGCTCGAAGCTGATGCTGACGCCGATCCCTGGGGGCTGACGTCGGCGCTCGGCGATCCCTTCTTGGACGACCCGCCAAAGCCCAGGATGACCGCAAAGGCGACGACCGCCACGACGATCGCCGTGTAGAGCGGAGTCAGCCGGTTGGGCGGCTTCCTATGCGTCGACACGAGCTAGGGCTCTCCTACGGGTCAGGAAGAAAGCGCCGGCGCCAAGAGCCAGTGCGATCAGTGCCGCGGCGCCGATCGGGATCTCGGCCCGGTTGGTCATCAGAACGTGGTCTGTGCTGCCGTCACCGGTCGGGATCGCGCTCAGCGACGTGAGCGAAGAGGCCAACCTCGTCGTCGCCACCCACGCGAGCGATTTGTCCGGCTGGCTGCCCGTCAGGTAGAGCGTGGTGACGCGGTCGGCCTCCAGCGGGGCGGACTGCGCACTGAGGATCATCGCGCCGGCGGGGGATTCGACGATGACGTGATGCGTTCCGGGCGCCGTGTCGGTCGTCTCGGTGGCGCCGTTGGCAAGGGTGCCGGGGAGCGTGGTGCCGTCGACATTGAGCTTGATCGTTCCGGTGTCGGCGACGTGGCGAACGACGACGGCCGCCTGACCATTCGGGACGGAGATCGGCATCTCCGGGAAGACGTAGGCCTTCGGTGCACCGCTTGGAGTCAGTCCGACGACCGCCGTGGACGTGGTACCGGCGATGACGTTGAGCTTCGCCGTGAGCACGACCTTGCCCGCGTTGGGTCCGTTGTCGGCCTTGATTGTGACTGTGTGCTCACCAGCACTCAGAGTAACCGGATCGGTGACGCGAGACGCCGTGAAACCGGTGAGCGCGACCTTGCCGTCCACCGACACGTCGGCGACCAGCCCCGGAACCGCATGGATCAGCGTGACGATTCCGGTCCCGTCCAGCGCCGGTGTGGCGGTCGCCAGCGCCGCGGACGGAGCGAGCAGGGGCAGCGAGGTCAGGGCTGCCAGCGAGGCACCGATCGCCGCCGCACGAAGCGTGGCGATTGAGCGGGGTCGCGCGTGCGCGCCCCTTGATCGTCCGATGCCCATCAATTCCCCCGGTCCGAATCTTCCGCGCCGTCGGGTAGGACATGCCCACACAGACTCGTGGCTACGCACGGTAAGAATCTCGGAGTTAGTCCGGCAATACAAGGCGGAGCAGGGAAATGTCCTCCTATGAGGGCATACCAACGGCCCGGCACGGAGAGGCGGTTTTGGCGTTCACCGCCTGCCGTGATGGGAGCTCGGCGAACCGCCCGAGGGATTGCGCGTGACCGGGGCTGGGGTCGACGGGGACGTCGGGGCGGAGTAGGTGTGCGTCGTGATCGGGTAGTGCGGCAGCGAGGTCGTGTGTGGGACGAGATACCACCACCACGGCAGCTGACTCCCGCTCCCATCCGCGGGGCTGGTCGGGGTCGTGGGATGGGCGGGGGTATGTGTCGTGGGATGGGCGGTCGGCCGCGTGGTGGGGTGGCTCGCCGCCGGCCTCGGGTTCGCACGTGTGACGGAGGAGGAGGTGACACGGGTCGATGGCCGGGACGCGGCGGGCGCCTGCGTCGCAAGAACGGCGGCTGCCGGCGAATGACCGGAAATCAGCGGTTGTGACGTGAGCCCGAGAGGGGTCGTCGGCACGGGGTTCGCCGGCGCTTTCGCCGCGGGCGTCGGCTTGGCGCTGGGTGCCGCGGAAGGCTGCTCGGTCGTGGAGGGACTGGCGAGCGGGATCAGCGAGGGTCTGGCGGCCGATTCGGTCGATGAAGAGGTGCCCGCCTTCGCCTGGCTGGTGTGAAAGATCGGCCCGGGGTTCTCCGCCGGCGAGCCGAACGTGAATACGGCGGCGATGCCGACAATGACGAGCGCCCCCGCTGCATACATCGGCCGGCGTTCCAGCTGCTTGCGGTGGGCGCTCACGCCGACACCAGCGCGCAGTGAACCAACTGCCTGTGCGGACTCAGAGTGAGTGCAGCGTCCGATTGGCTCTGAGCTCCGGAGCGCATTTCTGACGCCTTCTTATCAGCCAACGCGCTATCCGTTGACGGCAGAACCATTGATGAGCTGCTAGTCCGAGCGCAGGCTCGCGCCTGGTGAACCGTCATTGCATTCCCCCCGCTGTTCTTTGCTGCAGCAGCGACGGTCAGCGCCACCGGCTACAGAAAGTAAGCATGGCGGGTGTCGCGGGCTGCTTCAAGCAGGCCGTGCCAAGAGCGGCCGTTTGCCGCGCCGAATTGCGCCGGACGGGTCAACAGACCTGGGATGAAGCGCGCCGCCGAGGCATCGGCGACCAGCAGCGAAAGAGGCGGAGGCGGGAATCGAACCCGAAAAGAGCCTCGTTCTGACCTGGGACTTCTCGCTGACGTCCAGGTCAGCGGGTGTGTAGCGGTGGGTCCGAGGGGCCGAGAGCGGCCTTGTTCGGCCGCTGTCCCCGACTTCTGTCCCCGGATTGAGAGCCTAGGCGGCTTCGTAGTAGTACATGTCGTAGTCGACGCCCAGATGGGCGCCCCGGTGGTCGATCACGGTCTCGGCAAGCTCGTATCCGGCCGGGATCAGACCGAAGGCGTACTGGCGGCTCTTCGGGCCGACCTGCCGGGCCACGGCGACCTCGAAGTGACTCCCGCCCTCCGTCCAGTCGACCCGGACGACAGAGGCGACCGTGGGGAGGTCCAACAGGACCTCGATGATCCAGTCCACGTCCGGCGTCCCAGTGGTGATGTGTCGCATGCTGTCCCCCGAGGGTCGAGGGCCGCCCGTGCGGCCCGTCACCTTCCGTAACGGCTCCGGCGCCCTGGGGCGCTTACGGCTGAACGGGTGGGAGCGTCTGGCGTTCGGGTGACCCGCCTTGACCCGGTGGGG
>DATAVO010000132.1:0-4776 GCA_036267695.1 Frankiaceae bacterium | reverse complement strand
TGTCCTCGATTCCCTGCGTCAGCTGCGTCGGTGAATCAAAGCGCAGCACCCGGCCCGACTGGTCCCGGCGCGCGCCGACCTTGCTGACCAGCGCCAGCCCATCTGGGTACGGGTGCAGGGCCGCCCGGATGAGTTCGTTCGCGACGTCGGGACCGTAGTACTGAGCGGTATCGATGTGATCGACGCCGAGCTCTCCGGCGCGCCGGAGAACCGCGATCGCCGCGCTGCGGTCGCGCGGCGGGCCGAATACGCCCGGGCCGGGCAGCTGCATGGCGCCGAAGCCGATGCGCGCCACGGTGACCGGGCCCAGTTGATAGCGCTGCCCGTTGCTAGTCATTGCGTCGCAGCCTCCCATCAGCAGGAATTGCTCCTGCCGACGTTAGTCAGCAGCCAGGTGAGCGGCGGCCACCCAAATCCGGTGATTGCCTTGCACCAGTGCCGGCAGGTGTCGGTCAGCTGACCAGCAGATGAACGGCGACGAGGGCGGGGCAGCATCCGCCATTCCGAGCGTGTACGCCGGCGTCGTCTGCGTGCCGGCGAGAGATCACCGGAATCCGGTGAGGACGCCTCACCTGCACTGTGGCGACGCTCGCAATGGCGGCAGGCCTGACCTCCCTCAGGCGAGCGGTAGCAGAAGGAGAGCAGCGATGACGACGGACGCAGGTGCCCGGACCGCCGATGACTGCCCCGTAGCGTCGGCTCAGGCAGGGCACTTAGATGGTTGGTCGGCTGGCAGGAAAGATCTGCGTCATCACCGGCACCGGCGGCAGCATGGGACGCGCCGCCGCCTTGACGTTCGCCCGCGAGGGCGCGTCGGTGGTCGGCTGCGACGTGACGGTCGAGTCGGCGGCGGCGACCGTCGAGATGGTGCGCGCCGCAGGCGGCCACATGGTGTCGCTGCAGCCGTGCCAACTCGGCGACCCAGCCGAATGCGCGCGGCTCGTCGAGCTGGCGGTGAGCGAGTTCGGCCGGATCGATGTGCTCTACAACCTTGCCGCCAGGGAGCACTTCCACCCGCTCGAAGGGTTCACCGACGAGGACTGGGTCGCCGCCCGCAACGACGAGGTTGACCTGGTGTTCTACCTCACCCGGGCGGCCTGGCCCCAGCTGAAGGCCAGCCGTGGCGTGATCGTGAACATGGCCTCACTGAACGGGTCCCTCAGCTTCAAGAGCATCCCGTCGCTCGCCCACACGACCAATAAGGCAGCCATCATCGGGATGACCCGTCAGCTTGCCCTGGAGGGAAGCGAGCACGGAATCCGCGTCAACTCGATCTCGCCGGGTCTGATCGAAAGCAACGCGACCCAGGGGCAGCTCGAGGACGACCAGTGGGCGCGCGACATGCGCGCCAGGACACTGATGGGCCGGTTCGGTCAGCCCGACGAGGTGGCGAACGTCGCGCTGTTCCTCGCCTCCGACGAGAGCTCCTACGTGACCGGCATCGACCTCGTGGTCGACGGCGGCATGAAGGTCTGGTGACCGCTGTGTCCGTCACCGACGGCAGCTCGCTGCCCGGCGTTCCCCTTCCGACGTGCCAGCCCCTGAAAGACGCCCCGGCTCCGGCTTCTGGGCCATGGCCTTCGCCTTCATGGCCGCGCGGATCGGGCTCCGCGGCATGCGCCCGGGCAATGCGCGGGCGCCGTCCTTGATACCTCGACCGGGCCTATCCGCAACCGCAAGGAGAGACGGGATGTCGTCCTATTTCGCGGCAGTCGGCACGCGCAACCATGGGGCGGCGTCATGAGCGACCGCGTGGCGAACGTGGTAGGAGCGGGCGGAGGCGCGTCATTCGCGCTCGGACCATGGCGCGTGCGCCGGTCCGGGTACGGAGCGATGCAACTCGCCGGTGACGGGTTCTTCGGGCCGCCCCGAGACCGCGACGAGGCTCTGCGGGTCCTGCGGGCGGCGGTCCAGGCTGGGGTGGACCACATCGACACCGCGCAGTTTTACGGCGCAGGCACCGTGAACGAGCTCATCCGCGAGGCCTTGCACCCCTATCCGGCCGGGCTGGCGATCGTGAGCAAGGTGGCCGCCCGCCGCGACCCGCACGGGCTGCGCCAGGGCATCGAGGAAAACCTCGTTACCCTCGCCGTCGGCAGGCTGGCCGCGGTGAACCTGCGCATGACCGAGCCGGCCGAGGCGGCGGGCGAGCGATTCGATGCCGAGCTGGCCGCGCTGGTCAAGGCGCGGGAGGAAGGAGTGATCGACGGCGTCGGGCTCAGCAACGTCTCCAGACGGCAGCTGCTGCGGGCCGTCGACCAGACAGAGATCGCCTGCGTGCAGAACCTGTTCAATCTGGTTGACCAGGGATCTGCTGACGTGCTGGCCGAATGCGCCAAGCGCGACATCGCTTTCGTCCCGTTCTGCCCCTTGGGCTTGCCCGGTGCCGCCCGCAACCACCTTCTCAACAGCCCGGTGCTCGCTGCGCTCGGAGCGCGGTTGAACCCGACGCCGGCGCAGATCGCGCTCGCCTGGCTGCTCGGCCTGGCGCCGAACATTCTGCTCATCCCCGGAACCCGGACCCGGGACCACCTGGCCGAGAACCTGGCAGCCGCCGACGTGTCGCTTGACGACGCCGCCGTCGCCCAGCTGACCAGGAATTTCCCGGCACCTGACCGCAGGCGCGGCGCTACGTAGCCGGAACCGCGCCGGCCAGCAGCGCCGACTGCGGGCATCCCCCTTGATCTCGCCCTGCGTGCCGGAAGGGTAAATCACCAGATCTTGGTGATGATCGGTCACCCGGCTGTCAGCGAGCGTGGACTCGTCCCGAAGGCTCCTACTGCTGAGGAAAGCGACATGGCACTGGACAACGAGCAGCTCGTCAGGAAGGCCTACCAGATCGCCGAGGACAAGGACATGGTGGCCTGGTCCGCGGCGTTCACCGTCGACGGCACCTTCACCGACGAGTCCATCGGCGTCACCTGGACCGGCCCCGATGAGCTCCCCGAGCAGGTAGAGAACTACGCGCGAGCGTTCCCCGACATGCACCGCGAGCTCTACCAGGTCTATGTGAGCGGAAACATCGTCGTTGTCCAGCTGGCGCTGCAGGGGACCCACCTCGGACCGCTCCACCTGCCCGCCGGGATCCTGCCGCCTACCGGCAAGCGGATGGACGCCCCCTGCTGCGATGTCTTCGAGGTCAGTGACGGCAAGATCAAGCGCTTCGACTGCTACCCGGAAGGCACGGTCATCCTCACCCAGCTGGGCGTGATCGACAACCTCGGCGCCGCACTCACGCACTGACCGGCGCCATCGGGAGCCTGGCCTGGGCAATCACTGGGATCGAGTGAGGACATCTCACCTGGCTGGCGGCAACGCTCGGGGCAGCGGACGGGCTACCTCGCCGCCTCGTCCACATCCATCCCGCCTACACGGCGCCGATGGGTGGGCCGGGCGTCTCGTGGACCGTCGTCTTTCCGTCGGCGCCCTCCGCGCTCACCCGAGCCCGGCTACGAAAAGGAGCTCCATCATGACCAGTGCCCCAGTGCGCGATCAGCTCGACGACCATTTCCTCACGCCGCGGAACTCGGCGTTCCTGTTCATCGACTACCAGCCCTCGCAGCTGGCCACCATCCGCTCGATGGACCCGGCGCTGCTGACGAAGAACGCCGTCTCGACGATCAGGACCATCAAGACCTTCGGGGTCCCGGTCGTGCACTCCACCGTCAACGTCGCCAACGGCCAGGGACCGACCCTGCCGGAATTCGCCGACCTGCTGGCCGGCGACAAGCCGCTCGACCGGACCACGGTTAACTCCTGGGAGGACATCGAATTCCTGCAGGCCGTCCACGCCACCGGCCGTCGCAAGCTCATCATCTGCGCCCTGTGGACCGAAGTGTGCATGGCCTTCACCGCCCTGGACGCGCTACGTGACGGGTACGAGGTCTACCCGGTCGTCGACGCCATCGCCGGCACCTCGCCCGAGGCCCACCGGGCCGGCCTTGAGCGGGTGACCCAGGCCGGCGGGCAGCCGGTCAGCTGGGTCTCGCTCGCCTGCGAGCTGCAGCGCGACTGGGGCCGCACCGAGACGGTCCCCGCGATCGCAGACATCGTCCTGACCAGTCGCCTCACCAAGGAGTAGCGGGGCTCGCTCGACCGCGGCGGGCAGTCGGGTCAGGCGGCGCCCGGGGCTTCAGAGCGACTATCAGCGCAACACTCAACTCAAGGGAGACGATGTGGCGTTTGTGATGCGGGATGAGTGGAAGGAAGAGCCAGTCTCCACCACCGGTGCGAAGTACGTCGAGCCGTCGGCGACGGAGCTCATCAAGCCGGGCCAGCGTGTCTCGCACTTGTTTCCTCGCATGATCATGGAGGACTTCGTCCTGCAGCGGGTGACCGAGCGGGTCTGGTGGGTTTCCCGGCAGTTCTACGGATCCCTCTTCTACGTCGGGAAGCGGGGCGTGCTGCTGTTCGATCCCTTCCTCGGCGGGGCCGAGGCGACGCTGGCGGCGATCGCCTCGGTGACGTCGCTACCGGTGACGGCAGTCGTGTACTCGCACTTCCACGCCGACCACGTCGGCGGGTCGCGGCGGCTGTTCGAACTGCTCGCGGCGCCGCCGCGGGTGATCGCCTCGACGAACACCGCCACCTGGATGTCGCGGTTCCGGTCCGACCTCCCGGGCCCGGCCGACGTCCTCGACTGGCCGTCGGGCGCTGTACGGTTCGAGGACGTGACGGTGCGGCTGGCCGGGTTCCCCTTTCCCTCTCACGCACCCGACCACGCGATGTTCCTCATCGAAGAGGAGCGCGTCGGGCACACCGCTGACGTGGTCAACG
>DATAVO010000131.1:0-24491 GCA_036267695.1 Frankiaceae bacterium | reverse complement strand
CCGCATCGAGTTGGCGACCGTGAAGCCCTCGGCTCGCACGTCGCGCAGCTTGGGCGCGTTGAAG
This sequence comes from Frankiaceae bacterium, assembly GCA_036267695.1. GTDB lineage: Bacteria > Actinomycetota > Actinomycetes > Frankiales > Frankiaceae > DATAZK01. The sequence continues at coordinate 24,427 of DATAVO010000131.1, read as the reverse complement.
CCCAGCGAGCTGCGCATGCCCGACGCGACGCCGAGCGCGAACGATCGGGTGAGCAGCCCGCGTCCGCCTGCCTTGCTGGTTCTCATGGCCCCTCCGGATGGTCTCGACACCGGTCGATCTACCTTCGTGGATACAACCCCACGTACGGACGGTCCGCACGGGTGCATGAGGAGGCAATGGTGGGACGGCTGGAGAATCAGGTCGCGCTCGTGACGGGAGCGGCATCCGGCATCGGCTACGCCTGCGCTCTCCGCTTTGCTCAGGAGGGCGCCATCGTCGTCGGCTTCGACCGTCACGAATGCCCCGACTGGAAGGCCGTCGCGGATGCGGCCCCGAAGAGCTCCTACGTCGTCGGCGACGTCACCGACGAGCCCACGGTCGAGGCGCTGGTACGCGGCGCCGTCAGCGAGTTCGGCTCGCTCGACGTGAGCGTCAACGCGGCGGGAATCACCGGCGGCGGCCCGGTGCACCTGCTGTCGCTCGAGGACTGGAACCGCGTGATGAACGTCAACGCGACCGGGACGTTCCTCGTCGGCAAGTACGCCGCCGGCGCGATGATGGATCAACCGGGCGGCGGAAGCATCGTCAACGTCGCCAGCATCGAAGGCGTCGAGGGCACCGAAGGCGGCAGCTGCTACAGCGCGTCCAAGGGCGCGGTCGTCATCCTCACCAAGAACATGGCGATCGACTACGGCCGGCGCAACGTGCGCGTCAACGCTGTGTGCCCGGGTTTCATCGACACCCCGCTCATGCGTGCCACGTTCGACAGCCCCGGAATGGCCCCGGCTCGGGAGCGCTACCGCGAGGAGCACAAGCTCGGACGCTTCGGCAAGCCCGAGGAGATCGCCGGCGCGGCGCTGTTCCTCGCCTCCTCCGACGCCTCGTTCGTGACCGGCCACGCGCTCGTCGTCGATGGCGGATTCACGGCCGGCATGCGCGCGGGGGTGCTGGAGCCGCTCGGGCTCTAGATTCTCGGCGGCTACGGCTGGGGCGCGGACGAACTAATCTGGGCTCATGAGTCACAGCGCCACCGAGCCGCGCGGCCGGTCCACGCGGCAGAAGCGGGCGCTGGCGGCGTTGCTGGATGATTCCAGCGGTTTTCGCAGCGCGCAGGACTTGTTCACCGAATTGCGGGGGCGCGGCGAGACTGTGGGTTTGACCACGGTCTACAACCAGCTCGGCGCGCTCGCCGAGGCGGGCGAGGTCGACGCGGTGCGCACCGAGAGCGGTGAGGTGCTCTACCGCCGCTGCGCGACCGAGAGCCACCACCATCACCTGGTGTGCCGCCATTGCGGCCGCACCATCGAGATCGAAGGGCCGGAGGTCGAGCAGTGGGCCGACCGGCTGGCCGAGGCCTACGGCTTCACCGACGTGTCTCACACGGTCGAGGTCGAGGGCACCTGCGCCGAGTGCGCCAAGCGTCAATAGCGGCCCGCTAGCGCCCGAGGAACGCCGACAGGATCTGGTCCGCGGCGAGCGAAGGCGGAAGCACGCCGGTGCGCACGTCGTTCTCGACGCTGTCGATGAGCGGCTTGACGCCGGGGCTGTCGTGCAGCTCATCGAGCAGCCGATCGCGCACGGTGTCCCACATCCACAGCACCTGCTGCGAGCCGCGCCGGCGCTCCAGCTCGCCGGATGAGCGCAGCGCCGCCTCGTGCTTGTCGACGGCCGCCCAGAGCTCGGGAAGCCCGGCGCCGGTCTCGGCGGAGCACGTCAGTACCGGTACCTGCCACCACGAGTCGTGCTGCCCGATCAGCCGCAGCGCCCCCGCCAGTTCACGGGCCGCGCGCTTGCACTCGACCTCGTGCGGACCGTCGGCCTTGTTCACGGCGACGACGTCGGCCAGCTCGAGCACGCCCTTCTTGATGCCCTGCAGCTGATCGCCGGTGCGGGCGAGGGCGAGCAGCACGAAGGTGTCGGTCATCTCGGCGACGAGCGTCTCGGACTGCCCGACCCCGACCGTCTCGACGATGACCACGTCATACCCGGCCGCTTCCATCACGAGGATCGACTCACGGGTGGCGCGAGCGACGCCGCCGAGTTGTCCGGAGGTGGGGGAGGGGCGGATGAACGCGCGCTCGTCGTTGGCCAGGTCGGCCATGCGGGTCTTGTCGCCGAGGATGCTTCCGCCCGTCCGGGTGGAGGAGGGGTCGACGGCGAGCACCGCCACGTGATGACCGTCGGCGGTGAGCCGCCCGCCGAGGGCGTTGATGAGCGTCGACTTACCTGCGCCCGGCACGCCCGAGATGCCGACGCGACGGGCCTTTCCGGTGCGCGGGAGCAGCAGCGTCAGCAGTTCCTGAGCCTGCCGGCGATGGTCGTGCCGGGTCGACTCGACGAGTGTGATCGCGCGGCCGATCGCTCCCCGCTGACCGGCAACGACGTCAGCGGCGAGCTGACCGATCTCGCTCACGCGCTAGTGCCGTACCCGCGCTGCTTCATCAGGGCGTCCAGCAGGTCGACGGCTGCTTCCGGAATGACCGTGCCCGGCGGGAAGATGGCCGCTGCTCCAGCCGCCCGCAGCGCGTCGAAGTCGCCGGGCGGAATGACCCCACCGACGACGATCATGATGTCGCCGCGGCCCAGTTCCTCGAGCTCGTGCTTGAGCGCGGGCACCAGGGAGAGGTGACCGGCGGCGAGGGAGTTGACGCCGACGATGTGCACGTCGGCCTCGACAGCCTGCCGCGCCACCTCGCCCGGAGTCTGGAACAGCGGGCCCACGTCGACGTCGAAGCCGAGGTCGGCAAAGGCTGACGCGATGACCTTCTGGCCGCGATCGTGGCCGTCCTGGCCCATCTTGGCGACGAGGATGCGCGGGCGGCGCCCCTCGGCCGCCGCGAATGCGGCCGCGGCTCTACGCATCTTCTCGATGGCCTCTGACTGGCCTGCTTCTGCCCGGTAGATGCCGCTGATCGTACGGATCTGACCGGTGTAGCGGCCGTAGACCTTCTCCAGCGCCAGCGAGATTTCCCCGACGGTCGCCTTCGCCCGGGCCGCGTCGATGGCGAGCGCGAGCAGGTTGTCACCCGGCCCAGGCGTCTCTACGGCGGCCGCGCGGGTCAGTTCATCGAGCGCGTGCTGGCAGGCGGACTCGTCGCGCTCGTCACGCAGGCGGGCCAGCTTGGCCAGCTGCCCGGTGCGCACGGCCGCGTTGTCCACCGTCAAAACATCAATGTCTTCAGGTGTTGTCAGCCGGTACTTGTTGACCCCGATCAGCGGCTGGCGTCCGGAGTCGATGCGCGCTTGCGTGCGCGCCGCAGCTTCCTCGATGCGCAGCTTCGGGATGCCGGCCTCGATCGCCTTCGTCATCCCGCCGGCGGCTTCGACCTCCTGGATGTGCGCCCAGGCCTTCCGCGCGAGCTCGTACGTGAGCCGCTCGACGTACGCGCTACCGCCCCACGGGTCGATCGTGCGGGTCGTTCCCGACTCCTGCTGCAGCAGCAGCTGGGTGTTGCGGGCAATGCGGGCCGAGAAATCGGTCGGCAGGGCGAGCGCCTCGTCGAGCGCGTTGGTGTGCAGCGATTGGGTGTGGCCCTGGGTCGCCGCCATCGCTTCCAGGCAGGTGCGGACCACGTTGTTGTAGACGTCCTGGGCGGTGAGCGACCACCCCGAAGTCTGCGAATGTGTCCGCAGTGAAAGGGATTTCGGGTTCTTCGCGCCGAAGCCGTCGACGAGCTTGGCCCACAGCAGGCGCGCGGCCCGCATCTTGGCGATCTCCATGAAGACGTTCATCCCGATGGCCCAGAAGAAGGACAGCCGGGGCGCGAATTTATCGACCTCGAGGCCCGAACCCAGCCCGGCGCGGATGTACTCGACGCCGTCGGCCAGCGTGTACGCGAGCTCCAGATCAGCCGTCGCTCCGGCCTCCTGGATGTGATAGCCGGAGATGGAGATGGAGTTGAACTTCGGCATCCGGGTCGACGTGTAGCCGAAGATGTCGCTGATGATCCGCATCGAGGGCGACGGCGGATAGATGTAGGTGTTGCGGACCATGAACTCTTTGAGGATGTCGTTCTGGATGGTCCCGGCGAGCTGCTCCGGCGCCACCCCCTGCTCCTCTGCCGCGACGACGTAGAGCGCCAGGATCGGCAGCACCGCGCCGTTCATCGTCATCGAGACGCTCATCCGGTCCAGCGGGATGCCGTCGAACAGCTGGCGCATGTCATAGATCGAGTCGATCGCGACGCCCGCCATGCCGACGTCGCCGCTGACCCGTACGTGGTCGCTGTCGTAACCGCGGTGGGTCGCCAGGTCGAACGCGACCGAAAGCCCCTTCTGCCCGCCCGCGAGATTGCGGCGGTAGAAGGCGTTGGACTCTTCGGCGGTCGAGAACCCGGCGTACTGGCGGATGGTCCACGGCTGGGTGGTGTACATCGTCGGGTACGGCCCGCGCAGGAACGGCGGGAGGCCCGGCCAGGTGTGCAGGAAGTCCAGCTCCCCAGTGTCGCCCGCGGTGTAGAGCGCGGAAACGTCGATGTCCTCGGGGGTGTGCCAGGCCAGCTCGGACGGCTCCTTGCCGACGCTCTCCTGGACCGCCCTGGCCCAGTCGTCGGGCCCCGCCGTCGCCCCATCGGCGTTCAGCGGAAGCCCGCGGAAATCAGGAACCCAAGCGGTGTCGCTCATTCGGCTACTCCGAGCTCGGTCAGGGTCTGCTCCTGGACGGCGACGGCGTCGCAGCCCCGGAAGATGAAGGTGTCGATCTTGGCATCGGGTGCGGCCTTGGCCGGGCCGGCCAGCAACACGTGGGTGGCGCCGGCTCGCCGGAGGGCCTCGGCAACGCCGGCGGCGGATTCGGAGTAGGCGTCATCGGTGCCGCAGAGGCAGGCGACCGTAGTGGCGTTGCTCTTCAGTGCCTCGGCAAGTACGTCATCCGACGACTGGTCGCCGGCGCCGTCCAGCGTGGCCCCGTCAATGCCGGCCGGCCGCAGCAGATCGCCGGCGAAGCCGAGCCGGGCGGCGGCGGCGCGCGCCGATCCGAGCGGTACCAGCAGCACCGTCGGCGGGCGCCCGTGCTGCACCGCGAAGTAGTCGGAACGCTCGCGCATCTCTTCGTGGCGCTCGGCCCATCGGATGCGCAGCAGCCCGCCTCCCGGCAGCGGTGCCGGGGCCTGCCGCTCCAGCGTCTTCTCCTGCAATTGCGGGAATTCGCTGACTCCGGTGAGGGCGTCCTCGCGTACCGCCAGCTTGTGCTGACGCTCGCGGCGGGTCGCGGCGATGCGCTCGGCGACGAACCCGTCAGCCAGCGCCTTCGGCAGTCCGCCCGCTTCCTCGATCGCCTGGAATTCGGCCCAACCCGCGTGGGCAAGGGCGTCGGTCAGGGATTCGACGTACCAGGAACCACCCGCGGGATCGATGACCGCGGCGACGAATGATTCCTCGAGCAGCAGCGCCTGGGTGTTGCGCGCGATCCGGCGCCCGAGGGTGTCGGGCACACCGATCGCCGAGTCGAAGGGCAGCACGGTGACGGAATCCGCGCCTCCGACGCCGGCCGCGAACGCCGCGATGGTGGTGCGCAGCATGTTCACGTACGGGTCGCGCCGGGTCATCATCGGCCACGACGTGACCGCGTGCTGCAGCTGACCCTGCTGGGCTTCGGGGGCGCCGCACGCACTCGCGACGCGTGACCACAGCCGCCGCGCGGCCCGCAGCTTCGCGATCGTGAGGAACTGGTCATCAGTCGCCGCATAGCGGAATTCGAGCTGGCCGCACGCCTGCGCCGGCGACAGTCCGGCCTCGGCGAGTGCGCGCAGATACGTGACGCCCGCGGCCAGCGCCGCACCGAGCTCCTGGGCTTCGGATGCTCCCGCGTCGTGGAAGGCGAGGGCGTCGACCACGATCGCGCGCAGCTGGTCGGCGCCTGACCTGATGTGCTGGGCGACGAACGCGACCGTCTCGGTCAGCTCCACCGCCTCACCGGTGCGGGCGGCGTAGCCAACGGGGTCGAGTCCGAGATTGCCTGACAAGCTTCCGGTGGCGACCCCGCGATCGGCAGCGACCTTCAACAGCGCGCGGGCTGCGGCGATCCCGTCGGCGCCGGCATCGAGGACGACCGGGGCGAGATCGAGGAGGACGTCGCTGAGGACCTGCGCAAGCGCGGAAAGCGGGAAGCCGCTGTCACCCACGTGCAGCCAGAGCGAGGTGACGCCGTTCTCGAGATCCGTGAGCACCTGCTCGCGGACCACCGTTTGATCCGGTGCGTCGAACAGGGAGCGCACGTCCCAGCCGCCCAGCGTTCCCTCGGGGCGGCGGCCGCGCACGAACGGCGCGAAGCCCGGAAAACCGGCATCGGGGACGCTTGCGGCGGCGAGCTCATCAGGGCCGTAGATGCCGGCGATCTCGATCCCGCCGACCGTGACGGACAGCTTCTCGGCCGCAGCCGCGGGCAACAGCCCCCGGGCGCCGGACTTGTCGACCACGCCCGCAACCAGCTTTTCCCACTGCTCGCGAGTAGCGGCTGGGAACGCTGCCGCGAGGGTCAGCTCCTCGGGCGGCGCCGGGGGAGCCCCGGGATCGACTGTCTCCGTCGGGCCAGCCGTCACGTCGCTCATGCAGGCCATTTTGCTACGGCGGCGGATTTGGCGTGGCAGGTGGCAGCAGCCATAGCGCAAATCACGCCGGGCCTGACGCCTCCAGCCGTTCGCCCCCGGCGGCGAGCACGAGCGCCTCCCGGGCGCGCGCCACCCGAGAGCGCACCGTGCCGACCGGGCATTCACAGACCGCGGCGGCTTCCAGGTAGCTGCAGCCGAGCAGCTGGGTGAGGACGAACGCCGCGCGCTGCTCCGGGTTCAACGCCTCGAGCAGCAACTCCAGCCCGACGCGCCGGGCGTGATCCGGGACGGCTCCCGGCCTGGGCAGCGCCTTCAGCAAACGCCGGCGCTGCTGGCGGGCGTCGATCTCGGCGGCGCAGGTCCGGCGGGCGATGGTGAGAAGCCAGCTGCGAAAGGGCGCATCGGCGCGAAAGGAGTCCAGCGCGCGGACGGCACGCAAGTAGGTCTCCTGGGTGAGGTCGTCCGCCGATTGCCGATCGACGAGATGGGCGCACAGCCGCCAGACCTCGACTTGCGTCGCCGCCACGAGCTCGGCAAGTGCCTGCGCATCGCCGCGCCGGGCCTTCTCCAACAGCCGGCTGGTGGGGTCGCGGCGGCTCACGTGACGTCAATTTAGGGGATGCGGGAACTTCTGACCGCCGCGGCCGCACTACGGGGTATGGACTGCCATGACATACGTGAGTCGCTTTCGGCGACGCTCGACGGTGAACCATCGCCGATCTCGTCCGAAATGACCGCCGCGCACGTGCGGGGTTGCCTGGCTTGCCGCGACTGGCAGAGCTCGGCGCAGGTGGCGGTCCGCCGCATCCGGCTGACGAGCCTGAACCTCGACCACGACCTGACTGACGTCGTGCTCAGCGGATTGCCGAAGCCAGCTTCGGTGCCGTCTCTGCAACGCCTGCTCCTGCTGCTCATCGGAATCGCGCAGCTGGCCATCACGGTCCCGCTGCTGCTTCTCGGCCATGACAGCGAAGGCACTCGCCACGTCGCGCACGAGCTGGGCTCGTTCGATTTGGCTCTCGCGGTCGCTTTCGTCGTGGGGGCGCTGCGGCCGCGGTTGTCGTCCGGGCTCGCCTGGCCTTGCGGGTTCGCTGCCGCGGGACTGCTGGCGACCGCGCTCATTGATATCGGTCTCGGCGAGACGCCCGGGATCGATGAGCTGCAGCACGGCGTCGCCGTCATTGGAGCGGCGCTGCTCTTCTGGGGCGCCCGGGCAAGCGCGCGAGTCGAGGCTCCCCGCTTCCAGTCGCTGGCCCACGCCTCGTGAAGCGGCTGCTACCGGCCACGCTGCTCGCCGGATTCTTGGTGCTGATCTGCGCCGGCGCGGCGCAGGCGCATGTCGTGGTCAGCCCGGCGAGCGCCGCTCCCGGTTCGTTTCAGGAGATCACTTTCCAGGCACCCAACGAGAGCGCGGACGCTCGCTTCGGCAAGCTCGTCGTCCACCTGCCGAACGGGCAGCCACTCGCGTCACTGAGCCCGCGCTCGCTCGACGGCTGGACGATCAGCACGGCCAAGGCGAAGCTCCCCAAGCCGATCACCACCGACGACGGCACCGCCACCGACTACACGTCCGACATCACCTGGACAGCAGCGCCGGGTGGTGGCATCCCTCCCGAGCAATACCAGGACTTCGTGATCGACGCGGGTCCGCTGCCCGACGGCGGCACCATGGTCTTCACGGTCGACCAGTACTACAGCGACGGAACGGTGGTCCACTGGAACGAGCCGTGGCCTGCTGGAAAGCCCGAACCCGAGCATCCAGCGCCCGTCTTGACCGTCAGTGAGCCCGCTCGGCCGTCCTCGTCGGACGGGCTGGCTCGCGGGCTCGGCGCGGCAGGGCTCGCAGTCGGGATTCTTGGTATCGGTGCAGGAGTGGTCATGGCTCGGAAGCGACGCGGAGGCCAAGCGACGTGAGGCGGGCCGGGTATCTGCTCGCCGCGCTGACGGGACTGGCGCTGCTGATCGGTGTCGGCGCCGGTCCGGCCGCCGCGCACTCGGTCCTGCTGCAGACGTCGCCCGCCAGTGGGGCGACGGTCGCTACCGCGCCCGACAGCATCGTCCTGATCTTCAACGAGATGCCGCAGGGCGAGTTCTCCACGATCCACATCACCGGACCCGACGGAAAGCGCCGTGATGACGGGCATGTGCAGGTGGTCAACGACCGGGTCAGCGAAGCGTTTGCCGGCACCCGGCCCGCCGGGCGCTACGTCGTTGACTGGCGGGTTGTGTCCGCGGACGGCCACCCGGTCTCGGGCGAGTTCACCTTCACCGCCCGTTCCGCCGCAGCCTCGGTGGCGGCGACGGCGGTAACCACGCCGGCGCCCAAGAAGTCCTCGAGCAATGTCGGCGTCATCATCGGCATCGTCGCTGCTGTGGTGATCTTCGGCGGGCTCATCGTCTTCCTGCTCCGCCGCAAGCGGTCCGGCCGCGATTCTGCGCTGCACGAATGACGGATCCCGGGCCGCGGAGGCACCATGGGGGCGTGACGACCGTCGACGCACCGTCCGACGCCGACACCTCCTCCCAGCCGGCTCCCCGGGGCCGCACAGGGATGTCGCCGGCGGTGCGGATCTACCTCGTCGCCGGGGTCGCCGGTCTGCTGATGCTGATCGCCGCGCTCGTGTTCGGCCACGGCATCGAGAAGCAGCCGGCGGGCGGGCTGCCCTGGGCGGGGACGGGCACTGCGTGGGCACTTCCGGTGGCCCGTTTCCTTCACGACGCCGCCGCTATCGCCACGGTCGGTTTCCTGTTGCTCGCCGTCGCCTTGCTGCCGGACCGCAAGGGCGCTCTCGGTCCATCGGCGCGGGCGGCGCAGCGGGTGGCGCGTATCGGCGCCGGCGTGTGGTTGCTGGCGGTGCTGGTGGAAGGGGTGCTCGCGCTCTCGCAAGAGGCGGCCGTCCCGCTGAGCCAGCTGCACTGGAGCAACATCAGCTTCTACGTTTCCAACGTGACCGAGGGGGAGACCTATCTCGCCGTCGCCATCGCGGCTCTGCTGATCTTGCTCACGCCCGCGATCACCCGGGTGAACACGGCGGCCGTGCTGCTCGCCGTGGCCATCGTCGGCCTCGCGCTTCCGCCGCTGCTGACCGGTCACTCGGCGAGCGCCGGCGACCATGACGCGGCACTCAGCAGCCTCACCCTCCACGTCGTCGCGGCGAGCCTGTGGATCGGCGGGCTCCTCGCCGTCAGCTGGCTGGCCTGCCGCAAGGCGCCGAAATCGCTCGCCATCGCGCTGCCGCGGTTCTCCACCCTCGCGCTGGCCTGTTTCGTGACCGTCGCGCTGAGCGGTCTGCTGAACGCCTACATCCGCATCGGCGCCCTCTCTGATCTCGGCACGCGCTACGGCGGGCTGGTCATCGGGAAGGCGACGGCGCTCGTCGCGCTCGGGATCTTCGGGTACCGCCATCGCCGGCGGACGCTCCCCGCGGCAGCAGGCGGCGACAAGCGGGCCTTCCTGCGGCTCGCAGGCGCCGAGGTCGTCGTGATGGCCATTGCGGTCGGCCTGGCCGTCGCGCTTTCCAAGAGCCCCACCCCGCAGCCGCGCACGGTGCCCGACACCAGCGCGGCGAAGGCCGCCCTCGGATTTGACTTCCCGCCGCCCATCTCGATCCGCCGGCTCGCGTTCGACTGGTCACCCGAGGTGTTCTTCGCGGTGTTCATCGTCGTGGCCGCAATCTGGTACGGCCGCGCCATCCATCGCCTGCACGCCCGCGGGGACACCTGGCCCAAGCTCTACACCGCCGCCTGGTACGCGGGCCTGCTCGTGATTCTCGTCACCACCCAGACCGGCATCAGCCGCTACGGCGAGGTGATGTTCAGCGTCCACATGGCCCAGCACATGCTGCTGTCGATGACGGCCCCGCCGCTGCTGGCGCTGGGTGCGCCCATCACGCTCGCGCTGCGCTACCTGCCGGCCACCGGCCCACAGCCGGGCGCCCGTGGCGGAAGGGCCTGGCTGCTCGCGATCCTTCGAAGTCCCGTCATGCGGGTGCTCTCGCACCCGCTGGTGGGGCTCGGCCTCTTCGTGTTCAGCACGTTCGGCTTGTACTTCTCGGGGCTGTTCTCCGACCTCATGTCCAACCACGCGGGCCACCTGCTCATGCTCGCCCATTTCCTCATCACCGGTTGCCTGGTCTTCTGGCCGCTGGTGAGCCCGGACCCGCTGCCGCACCGTCCTGGTTACGGCGCGCGGATGTTCCTGCTGATCATCCTGGTGCCGTTCCACGCCTTCTTCGGCCTGGCGATCATCACCGACACCCACGTGCTCGCGGCCAGCTGGTTCGAACGGCTGGGACGCACCTGGGGCGCCAGCCTGATCTCCGACCAGCACACCGGCGGCGGCATCGCGATGGCCCTCGCCGAGCCGGTCGCCTTTCTCGTCGCCGGCGTGATCCTGATGCAGTGGTCACGCGCCGACGCGCGGCAGGCTCGCGCGTTCGACCGCAAGTCCGATCGCGATCCCGAGCACGACGAGCTGGCCGCCTACAACCGCTATCTCAGCGACCTCGCCAAGCGCGGTTGACACCGCCGCGGTTTCTCGCCGGCGAGCCGCTAGAAACCGATCGGCCGGTTGGTGAAGATGCGCTCGGTGGGCGAGAAGAACCAGCCGCCTCCGGCCTTGGTGCCGCCGTCGACCGGGATGTTGTGGCCGGTGACGTAGGCCGACATGTCCGAGGCGAGGAAGAGCGCCACGCGCGCCTGATCCTCCGGCCAGCCGAGCCGCCCGGCCGGCGCCCAGAAGGGCCACATGTCGTCATGACCCTGGGCGCGGGTGAGGTAGTCGACCTGCGGTGATTGCGTGAGGTCAGGACCGATGCCGTTCACCCGGATCCCGTAGCGGCCCATGGTGACCGCGAGGCTGGTGGTGAAGTGCGCGGCGCCGGCCTTCATGGCCGCGTAGATCGGCTCGCCGGGATAGCCGCGCATGCCCTCGACCGAGTGCAAGTTCACGATCGTGCCCTTGCGCGCGGCGATCATCGGCGTGATGACGGCGCGGGTCATCGCGAAGATGTGCTTGAGGTTGATCGAGTACATGTCCTCCCAGGAATCCGGCGTCGATTCCTGGAAGCGGACCAGCGGCCGGAAGTCGCCGACGTTGTTGATCAGGATGTCGACCCGGCCGTGAGTGCCCATCACGTCTTCGACCAGCGGCGCGGGTACCGCGGTGTCCGTCACGTCGACCGTGTGCACCCGCACCGTGCCACCCGCCGCCTCGATGTCGGACTTGGCCCGGGCCCCGCGCTCCGGGTCGATCTCGGCGATCTCCACGAGGGCGCCATGTTGGGCGAACAGGCGGGAGATGGCGCCGCCGATTCCGTCTCCGCCGCCGGTCACGATCGCGACCTTGCCGGCCAGGAGCTGCCCCCAATCACCGATCGCAGGGACACTTTCCGGGGTTTGGGAGCTCATGCCGGTGATTGTGCAGGGTGGCTGCGCGGCGCCGGAGGGCGGCTGGTACTAACAAGCAGTGAGCACTGTGACCCCCGCCCTGTCCCTGCACCTGGTCAACTTCGCGGTCAAGGACCCGGGTAGTTGGCAGCCGATGTTCGACAAGGCGCTGGCCGCCGAACGCGCCGGCATCGATCGCGTCACCGTCTCCGACCACGTCGTGTTCGGTGAAAACCTGGAGGCCTACGGCAACCCCGAGACCGGCGGCATGCGCGGCTCCAAGCAGCCGACCGGCCCCGACGGCCAGTGGCTCGAGCCGATGACCGTGCTCTCGGTGGTCGCTGGCATGACGAAGCGGGTACGCCTCGGCACCGGTGTGCTGCAGGCCGCCCTGCGCCGCCCGATCGTGCTGGCCAAGACGTGCGCCACCCTCGACGTGCTGTCGGGCGGCCGGCTCGACCTCGGCATCGGCGTCGGCTGGCAGCGCGAGGAGTACGAGGCCGCCGGGCTCTCCTTCGACGGTCGCGGGCCGCTGCTCGATGACTGCCTCGACGTCCTACAGAACGCGTGGCGCAACGTCCCGAGTGACCACGACTCGGAATTCCTGAAGTTCAACCGGATCTACTGCGTCCCCCAGCCGGTGCAGCCGGGCGGCGTCCCGATCTGGGTCAGCGGCACGATCAACCCGCGCACCCTGCGCCGCCTCGCCCGCTTCGGCAGCGCCTGGATCCCGTGGGGTGACGACATCCGCGATCCCGCGCCGGGGCTGGCCCGCATCGCCGAGGTCATGGCCGAGCACGGCCGGGACATGGACGGCTTCCGCACCCAGGGCAACCTCATGGTCCGCGCCGGGGACGACGGCAAGCTCGACCTCGCCAAGGCGCTCGAGCCCGTCGCCGCTCAGGTCGAGGCGGGCATCACCGACTTCGCGCTGACCGCCCCGCTGCCCGCCGGCCAGGACGCCGCTGCCGAGGTGCTCGCCGGCATCGTCGACGCGTTCCACAAGGCGGCCGGCGCCTAGACCCGTCTTCCTCTTGGTCTGAGCCAGATGATCATGCGTATTCCATGATCATGGCAGCGTTGATCTTGGGGCGATTTTCTGCTGCCACGGCTAGCGGACCTGGCGCACGCTAGTTTTGACGGCGGGCACTCTCGCCCGTAACGCTGGAAGGAGCCGATGTGGGCGTCGATGTGCTGCTCGAATTGGCGTCGTCGATGGTCCCGGATCGGGTCGCGCTCGGTTCCAAGAGCGACGGCATCACGTTCGAGGGTCTGGCGGCACGCGCGTCAGGCGGTGCCGGGCTGCTGCTCGCCGAGGGTGGGCGCGCGGTCGCGTTCGTCGGCGTCAACGGCCCGCAGTTCAACGTGGCGGTGTTCGCCTCAGCCCTTGCCGGCCTGCCGATCACGCCGCTGAACTACCGCCTTCCCGACGCCGATCTCAACGCGCTGATCGACCGGCTCGATGACCCGATCGTGCTCGTCGACGACGACATGCGGGAGCGGGTCGGCGCGAGGTCGCACATCCTGTCCACCACCGGCTGGCTCGACGCGACGGCCACCGCGCCGCCGATCGACCCCCCCGTGCTGGACGACGACGACATCGCCGCGGTCCTCTTCACGAGCGGCACCACGTCCGAGCCCAAGGGCGTCGTGCTTCGCCACGGCAACCTGACGGCCTACGTGCTCCAGACCGTCGAGCTGCTCGGCGCCGCCGAGGATGACTGCGCTCTCGTGGCGGTGCCGCCCTACCACATCGCCGGCGTCGCGACCGTGCTCACCAACACCTACGCCGGCCGTCGGATGGTGCACCTTCCGTCCTTCAGCGCACCGGAGTGGCTGTTGATCGCGGCGCAAGAAGAGGTCAGCCACGCGATGGTCGTGCCGACCATGCTGGTGCGCGTCGTCGAGCACGTGCAGCAGGCGCCCGAGGTCGCGCTGCCCACGCTGCGTTCGATCGCGTACGGCGGCGCCCGGATCGCGCCGACAGTCCTGGAGCGTGCACTGCGCACGTTTCCCGAGACGGGCTTCGTCAACGCGTACGGCCTCACCGAGACCAGCTCGACCATCGCCGTGCTCGGTCCCGACGATCACCGCTCAGCGCTCGATTCCGAGGACCCGATCTGGAAGGCCCGGCTCGCCAGCGCCGGCCGCGCGGTGCCGGGTATCGAATTCATCATTCGCGGACCCGAGGGTCAGGAGTTGACCGCCGGCGAGACCGGTGAGCTCTGGGTGCGCGGGGCGCAGGTGGCCGGCGAGTACGTCGGCCTCGGCACCCGGCTGGACGCCGACGGCTGGTTCCCGACGCATGACCGGGCCCGCCTCGACGCCGATGGCTACCTCTTCGTCGAGGGGCGCGACGACGACACGATCATCCGCGGCGGCGAGAACATCGCCCCGGCCGAGGTCGAGGATGTGCTGCTCACCCACCCGGCGGTGCGCGATGCCGCCGTCGTCGGCCTGCCCGACGAGGAGTGGGGCCAGCGGATCTGCGCGGTCATCGTGCTCTCGGAGGCCGACGCGGCTGACGACGCGATCGCCGAAGAGGTGCGCCAGTACGCGGCGAGCAAGCTGCGCTCGAGCCGCGCCCCGAGTTCGGTGCTCATCTGGCCCGAGCTTCCTTACACTCCGACCGGAAAGCTGCTGCGTCGCAACATCATCGGCAGCCTGACAGAACCGGCTGAAGGATAACTGCATGATCCGCGTTTCAACTGGAGGCACCTGATGTCCGTCCCCGTTCAACTGCGTACCGGAGCGCGGCTGCGCAGCCAGGTGGACGCCACCGAGATCATCGTCGTCCGGGTGCCCGCCGGTGAGGTCACGCTGACCTGCGGCGGCCATCCGATGATCGACGTGAAGGCCGAGCCCGACGCGGGCCTGACGATCGACGCCTCGCTCGCCACGGGAAGCCCGGTGGGTAAGCGGTTCACCTCGCCCAACGACGAGGCGCTGGAAGTGCTCGTCACCAAGGGCGGCGATGGCACGCTCGCTGACGGCACCACCGCGCTCGTTCTCAAGGAAGCCAAGCAACTTCCCTCCAGCGACTGAGGCCACGGCGTGAAGCTCGACACCACGGCGGGCAAGGATTTCGCGGCCGTCCCGCAAGAGGCGGCCGCGCAAGAAGCCGAGGGCTACGACGGCCTCTGGTTCGGCGAGACGAGCCACGATCCGTTCATGCAGTGCCTGCAGGCGTGCCAGGCGACGTCGAACGTCACGGTCGGCACGTCGATCGCGATCGCCTTCGCCCGCACCCCGATGACGCTCGCGAGCGTTGGCTACGACCTCGCCCGCTATAGCCAGGGCCGCTTCGTGCTGGGCATCGGCTCGCAGATCAAGGCGCACATCGTGCTGCGCTATTCGATGCCGTGGTCTCACCCCGCGCCGCGGATGCGCGAATTCATCCAAGCGATGCGGGCGATCTGGGCCAACTGGCACGACGGCGTGCCGCTGGACCACCAGGGCGAGTTCTACAAGCACATCCTCATGACCCCGTTCTTCTCGCCGGAGCGGCACGAGTACGGGCCGCCGCCGGTCTACCTCGCGGGCGTCGGGGAGCTCATGACCGAGGTCGCCGGCGAGGCGGCCGATGGCTTCTTCGTGCACCCCTTCACGACCCGCCGCTACCTCGAAGACGTGACGCTGCCGGCGCTGCTGCGCGGACGCGAGAAGGCTGGCAAGAGTCTCGACGACTTCACCATCTGCGGTCCCGCGTTCATCACCACCGGGCGCACCGATGAGGAGATGGCGGCAGCGATCAAAGGCACGAAGAAGCAGATCGCCTTCTACGCGTCGACCCCCGCCTACCGCGCGGTGCTGGAGGGGCATGGATGGGGGGAGGTGCAGCCGGCGCTCACCCGGCTGTCCAAGCAGGGCGAGTGGGATGCGATGGGCGAACTCATCGACGACGACATGCTCAACACGTTCTCGGTGGTCGGTCCGCCGGAGGAGATCGGCCCGATGCTGCGGGCCAAGCTCGGTGACCTGGTGCAGCGCGTGAGCTGCTACGTCAACTTCGACATCGACCCCGCCGTCCTCTCGATCGTGCGTGACGGCATCCGCGGCTAGCCCGCTCGCTCCTGACGAGCTGGCCGGCGCACTTCGGTACGGCGTCCCCGACCCGACTGCACCGGCGGCCGTGCTTGTCGACCTCGCCGAGCCGATTGCGAGCGCGTTGCTGGCGCCGACGGTGCGCGCCGCGCGGTGCAGCGCCCGCGTTCTGATCGGCATCGCCGGCGGGCCGGTTCCACGCCGCAATGTCCCGCTGGCGCAAGCGCTCACGCTGTCGTTCGCGTACGAGCGGGACGGTGCCGCGCGGCTGCCGGCGTTCGTCGGCGCCGCGGATCCGCTTGTGTCAGGGCAGGCGCTCGTCGACCTCTCAGCCCAGCGGCCGCTGTGTACGAGTGCGCTCGCCCTGCTGCTCCAGCAGACCGCGCTGCTGCCCGTGTGGGAGGGGCTGATCGCTGAATCGGCTACGTACTCGACGCTGCTCGCCGGTCCGGAGTTCGCCGCCTGGCTCGCGTCGTCACCGGCGCGCACCCCAGCGCCGGGCGGAGACGAGCCGGTACTCGTCGCCCGACAAGGCGATCGGCTCACGCTCACCCTGAACCGGCCGGAGCGGCGCAACGCGTATGGCCATGCCGTACGCGACGCGCTCGTCTCGGCGCTGCAGATCGCGGTCGTGGATCCGGCCGTGAGCGTCGAGCTGCGCGGGGTCGGGCCCGCGTTCTGCAGCGGCGGCGACCTCGCCGAATTCGGGACCGCGCCGGATCCGGCGGCGGCCCATCTGATCCGGCTACGCCACAGCGCCGGGCAGCTGCTGTACGACCTTGCCGATCGCGTCACCGCGCATATCCACGGGGCGTGCATCGGCGCCGGGATCGAGCTGCCTGCGTACGCGGGCCGAGTGATCGCCGCCGCGGATACCCGGATAGGGCTGCCCGAGGTCGGGATGGGACTCGTGCCCGGGGCCGGCGGCACAGTGAGCATCGTGCGCCGGATCGGCCGCTGGCGCGCCGCCTGGCTCGCGCTGACGGGTGACGTCCTCGACATCGAACGCGCCCTGCAGTGGGGACTCGTCGACGAGATCGCCGGATGATTGTCGACCGCCGTATCCGCGATTGGCTGGAGTCCGGCGTCGCTGCGCTCAGCGGCTTCGTCCCGCCGGGCCGCGGCGCGACTCAAGCTCGGGAGTGGTCGGCCGAGATCGAGCGTCGTTCCGCGTCCTGGGGTCATCACGTTGGAGTGGATGGCGCCCGGCTGCTCGCCGAGCGCGCCGCGTTCACCGGGGCCACTGGTGACGGGACGGTCTCAGTCGGGGGCGCCTGCCGGCTCATGCAGTGCGCGGACGGTTGGGGCGTCGCGGTGTCGCTTCCGCGACCGTCTGACCTCGAGCTCGTCGAAGCCATGATCGAGGGGCCGGCGCCGGACCCATGGGCGAGCGTTCGCCACTGGGCGGCGACCCATACCGGTGGGGAGATCATCGAGCGCGCCCGGTTGCTCGGCCTCGCGATCGGCTACCTCGGCGAAGGCGGCCCTCCGCTGCGCTTACCGGACGACTGCCTTCACGGCGACAGGCCGCCGTCGCTCGTCGTGGACTTCAGCGCGCTGTGGGCGGGACCGCTGTGCAGCTCTCTCCTCGCCTTGGCCGGTGCCAGGGTGGTGAAGGTCGAGAGCGTTGATCGCCCGGATGGTGCTCGCCGCGGCGATCGGCGTTTCTACGACCTGCTTCATCCGTTTGGTGAATCCCTGATCGTCGATCCGTCTTCGGCACTGGACCGCGCACGGCTGGCCGCACTCGTGCGCAGCGCTGATGTGGTGATCGAAGCATCGAGGCCGCGCGCGCTCGCCGGTTGGGGGCTGTCCGCCGAGGCAGCGGTGGCAGACGGCGTGGTGTGGCTCAGCATTACGGCGCACGGCCGCGCGAATGGCGACAGGATCGGTTTCGGCGACGACGTGGCCGTCGCCGCGGGGCTGGCCGGGCTGCGTGGTCGCGACTACGTCTTCGTCGGCGACGCCATCGCGGACCCATTGACCGGCCTCGCCGGCACCGTCGCGGTGATGAGGGCACTGGACACGGGAGGCGGGCACCTCATCGATCTGTCGATGTGCTCAGTCGCTCATTCCACGCTCGACGGGACGGCTGCAACGGACCTTCAGCCCAGCCCAAAGCCTCATCCTCCGCAGGCCCGTCCGATCCCACGGACGTGACGGGCACCGGCGCCCTGCTGCTGCGCGATGTGACGCTGCTCGGTGGTCGCCGCGCGGACGTCCGGCTCGCGCACGGGACCATCGTGCAGATCGGGTCGCTCGACCGGTTGCCCGGTGAGCCGGTGCTGGACGGCGGTGGGGCAGCCCTGTCGGTCGGGCTGGCCGACCATCACTTGCATCTGCTGGCTATGGCTGCGGCCGCGGACTCGGTCGACCTTCGATCCGCCGCTGACCGCGCTGGCGTCGAAGCGGTCCTTTCCGGCGCCGTGCCGGATGGCAGCGGGTGGATCCGCGCCGTCGGCTACGCGGAGCAGGGTGGCCGGCTGACCCTCGCCGATCTCGACCGGCTGCAGCCGGCCGTCCCGGTGCGCGTCCAGCACCGCAGCGGTGCGCTGTGGCTGCTGAACTCGGCCGGCCTGCGCGCCGCCGGGCTCGAGAGCAAGGCGCCGTCCGGAGAACTCTGGCGCGCGGACGCGCGGCTGGCGGAGCGCCTGCCGGACGGGCCGCCGCCGGATCTGGCACGCATCGGACGCGAGCTGGCCGGGACCGGGATCACCGCCGTGACCGACGCCACTCCGGACCTTCCCGCACGTAGCCAGCAGGCGCTCACCGACGCGGTGAACGACGGCCGGTTGCCGCAGCGCGTGATGCTGCTCGGGGGCCAGCCCGCGGCGCTGAACGCGCGAATCACCCTGGGACCGTTGAAGATTGCCCCTGCCGACCACGTGGCCGCGGATCTGGAGTGGATGCGCGGCAAGGTCCGCGACGCGCGCGAGCAGGGCCGTACGATCGCCGTCCACTGCGTCACCCGCGAGGCGCTTGCCGTCACCATCGCCGTGCTCGAGGAGATGGGCGTCTACGCCCGCGACCGCATCGAACACGCGAGCCTGGTCGATGCTGCCGGCGTCGCCGCGCTCGCTCGCCTCGGGCTCACGGTCATCACCCAGCCCGGGTTCATCGCCGACCGCGGGGACGGCTACCGCCGCGACCTCGCGTCCGAACTCGATGACCTGTATCGGCTGGCCTCCCTACAAGCTGCGGGTGTCGCGGTCGCGTGCTCCAGTGACGCGCCGTACGGTCCGGCGGATCCCTGGGCCGTCATACGGGCGGCTGCGGAGCGGCGCGCGCCGTCCGGTGAGGTGGTCGGGCCGGGAGAGCGCGTCGATGTCCTCACCGCGCTGCGCGGCTACCTCGCCTCACCTGCGTATCCCGGCGGGCCACCGCGTCGCATCGTGGTCGGCGCACCGGCTGACATGGTGCTCATGCACGTGCCATGGCGCACGATCCTGGCGGCGCCACACCGCGAACTCGTACGCTGCACCATCTACGGCGGACACATTTTCGGCAGCTGACGGCGGGAGAACGACGCATGGACTCCGACGAATTCGACGACATCCGCGTCGCGGTGCGCCGCTACGTGCGGGATGAGGTCGTGCCGCTCGAGGCCGAGATCGAGGAGCGTGACGAGATCCCCGAGCGGGTGCGCAAAACCGCTGCGGAGATGGGTCTTTTCGGGTTCGCGCTACCGGAGGAGTACGGCGGTCTGGGTTTGTCGATGGAGCAGGAGGCGCGGCTCGTCTTCGAGCTCGGTTACACGACCCCGTCGTTCCGTTCGATGTTCGGTACCAACAACGGCATCGCCGGCCACGTGCTCATGCTCTCGGCGAGCGAGGAGCAGAAGGCCGCGTATCTGCCGAAGGTGGCGTCGGGGGAGTGGACTGCCTCGTTCGCGCTCACGGAGACGGATGCCGGCTCCGATCCGGCGGGGTTGAAGACGAAGGCGGTACGCGACGGCGAGGACTGGGTCATCTCCGGTTCCAAGCGCTACATCACCAACGCGCCAGTGGCCGACGTCTTCATGGTCTTCGCCCGTACCGACCCCGATGCGCCTGCTACCAAAGGGATTTCGTGCTTCCTGGTGCCGTCGAAGACGGCGGGGGTGTCGGTCGGCGCCAAGGACTCCAAGATGGGTCAGGCCGGCGCCTGGACCGCTGACGTCTACCTCGACGACGTCCGGGTCGGGCCCGAAACCCTCATCGGCGCTGAGGGCGTCGGCTACGCGACGGCGATGGCCTGCCTCGCGCACGGCCGGCTGCACATCGCCGCGCTGTGCGTCGGCCTGGCGCAGCGGCTGGTCGACGAGACCGTCGGCTTCGCCACCGAACGCGTCCAGGGTGGCAAGCCGATCGCCCAGCATCAGCTCATCCAGGGCTTGATGGCCGATTCGCAGACCGACCTGATGGCCGGCCGTGCGCTCGTCCTGGAAGCCGCTCGCGCGTACGACAGCGGCGAGGACACCAAGCTCGGCCCCGCCTGCGCCAAGTACTTCGCCAGCGAGGCCGTCGGGCGGATCGCTGACCGCGCGGTGCAGGTGCACGGCGGCGCCGGCTACATGCACGGAGTCGCCGCCGAGCGCTTCTACCGCGACGTCCGCCTCTTCCGGATCTACGAGGGCACCAGCCAGATCCAGCAGCTCGTGATCGCCCGCGCCGTCCTCAAGCAGTTCGCCGGCATCGCAAGGTAGGCCGTTGATCTAGGACTTGGGGACGAGGGCGGCGGGGATCGGCTGGTCGTTCTTCAGTGCGGCGAACAGTTCCAGCGCCTGGGTCCGGTTCCACAGCACGACGCTGCCCACCCCCGAGACGTTCTCGAAGCCGGAGATCGGCACGGTCAGCGTGTAGCCCTTGCCGCCGCCGGCGTCGCGCAATGCCAGCCCGAGGGAGATGACGTCCCAGATGTGGCTGCCCTTGTCGACGGTGACCGCGTCGACGGCGTCGTAGCCGAGTGGGATCGACTTGAACGGGTTGATCAGCGTGCCCGGGCTCGCGACCTTTGACAGCAGCGCCGAGAGGAACTGGCGCTGGTGCTGGACGCGTTCGAGGTCGCCGGTCGCGAACTTACGGCTGCGTACGTAGCCCAGCGCCTGCGCGCCGTTGAGCTTCTGGCAGCCGGCAGGCAGGTTGATGCCGGCATTGCCGTCCGACAGCGGGGCCGACAGGCACAGGGTCACCCCGCCGACCGCGTCGACCATCGAGGCGAAGCCGCCGAAGCCGATCTCGGCGTAGTGGTCGATGTGCAGGCCGGTGACCCCTTCGACGGTCTGCACCAGCAGGCTGGCGCCACCGAATGCGAAGGCGGCGTTGAGCTTGTTACGGCCATGGCCCGGGATGGGCACGTAAGTGTCGCGGGGGAGCGAGAGCAGGGTCGTCTTCTTCGAGCCGGTGTGCACGATCATGATCGTGTCGGTGCGGCTACCTGCCGCGTCACCGGTGGCCAGCGCCTTCTTCTGGGCCTCGGTGAGATCGGCGCGACTGTCGGAGCCGACGATCAGCCAGTTGGTGCCGGCGGTGTTGCCGATCCGTCCTGGATACGACTTCAGCGCGTCAGTCCGATGCAGCCCGGCGTCCCACGACCAGAAGATGCCGAACGCGGTGAGCAGCAGGACCACGAGCAGTGCCGTGATCCGCTTACCCCAGCCGAAACGGCGCTTCTTGCGGGGCGGCTTGGGAGTGCCTCGCGGTGACAGCTCTGGAGGTAGCGGCTCATTGCCCGGCGGCCAGGCAGGTGGCGCGATCAGCGGCGGTTCTGCGGGCGGCGGCGGGGGAACTGGTGCAGGGACCGGTGCAGCCACCTGAGGCGCTTCCGGCGCGCTGACCTGCGCCCCGCCACCGGCCACAACGGGCCGGGCGGCGGGGTTGGTCGGCGCGTCGGGCGGCGTCCCGTCCGGCTCCATGGCTCTCCCTGGTTCGCGTGCTCGCGTCCGGAAGACGGTACGCATGCCTAGCTGTATGTGCCCTGTGCCTATCCGCTTGCCCGAGTCGCTCCGCGTCGAGTTCGATCGAGAGCCAGCCCGCCGGGAGCTCCGTCACGGTCGCGACGCTCGCCGGAAGTATGGCCACGTTCAGCCGCTGAGCCGGCGCGCCCCCTAGTGGGAGATGCTGGGGGCATGAGCCAGGTGAGGGTCGCGTTGCTGGGCTATGGCGTGGCCGGTGAGCAGTTCCACGCGCCGCTCATTCACGCGACGCCCGGCATGCAGCTGGCGGCTATCGTCACGGCCAACACCGAACGCGCTGCTAGGGCCCAAGCGCGCTATCCCGGCACCGTCGTACATCCCCGGCCGTATGAGATCTTCGGCGCGGCGACTGACTATGACCTCGTCGTCATCGCGACGCCGAACGCGACTCACGTGTCGCTCGCGACGAGTGCGCTCGATGCGCGGCTGGCGGTGGTGGTCGACAAACCGCTCGCCACCTCGGCGCCCGAGGCCCAGCGCATCGTCGAGCACGCTCGCGCCGCCGGCCTCCTGCTCACCGTCTTCCAGAACCGCCGCTGGGACAGTGATTTCCTGACGTTGCAGCGCCTGATCAGCAACGGCGACCTCGGCAACGTGTGGCGCTTCGAATCTCGCTTCGAGCGCTGGCGCCCGCAGCCCAAGCAGGGCTGGCGCGAGTCGGGCGATCCGAGCGACGGCGGCGGGATCCTCGCCGACCTCGGCAGTCACCTCGTCGATCAGGCCCTTGTCCTCTTCGGGCCGGTGACGCGGGTGTACGCCACCATGGACAAGCGCCGCCCGGGCGTCGCCGTCGAGGATGACGCCTGCATCGAGCTCACGCATGCATCCGGGGTGCGCAGCACGCTGTGGGTCAGCGCCGTCGCGGCGCATCTCGGACCCCGGCTGAGGGTGCTGGGCTCGCGGGCCGCCTACGTCGTCGATGGCCTGGACTGCCAGGAAGACGCGCTGCGCGCCGGGGCCGATCCGGCGTACCCCGACTGGGGCAAGGAATCACCCAAGCGGTGGGGGCGGGTGGTCGTGGGCGAGGAGAGCCACGCCGTTGCGCGCGGCCCCGGCCGGTACCCGGAGTTCTACGGCAAGGTGCGCGACGCGCTGCGCCTGGCCGGACCGCTCCCGGTCAAGCCCGAGGACGCGGTCGCGACCCTGCGGGTGCTCGACGCCGCCCGCCGTTCGGCGGATCGCGGCGAGGTCGTCCGCCCGTGAGCCGTTCATGAAGCGCAGCGCGGGAATCCTGCTGTGGCGACGCTCGGAAGGTGACGCGATCGAGGTCTTGCTCGCCCACCCCGGCGGGCCGCTCTTCGCCCGCAAGGACGACGCCCACTGGACGATCCCGAAGGGTGAGTGCGAAGCCGGCGAGGACGAGCTCGAGGCGGCCCGCCGCGAGTTCAGCGAGGAGCTCGGCATCCCTGTCCCGCCGGGCGACCCCGTCCCGCTCGGAGAGGTGAAGCAGAGCAGTTCGAAGGTCAACGTCATCTGGGCACTCGACGCCGACCCGGGACCCTTCGAGGTGCACAGCAACCTCTTCGACATGGAATGGCCGCCGCGCTCCGGCAAGAGCGCCGAGTTTCCGGAGGTCGACCGCGTCGCCTGGTATCCGCTCGACATCGCCGAGGCCAAGCTCTTCGGCTCGCAGCGCCCGTTCCTCGCCCGGCTGGCGGAACTCAGTGGCGGTCCATCGCGACGATGAGGTGGCGGATTCCGGTGTGCCGGTTGCTCCGGGTCCAGACGACCGGTTCGACGAGGCGGCACCGTTCGAAGCGTGGCAGCAGTTCCTCGAGGACCACGCGAACTTCCAGCCGGGCCAGGGCGGCGCCCAGGCAGTAGTGCATGCCGTTGCCGAATCCCAAGTGCGGATTGGGATCGCGGGTGATGTCGAACTCGAAGGGACGCTCGAAGACGGTCTCGTCGCGGTTGGCCGAGCCTTCCCAGATGAGGACCTTGTCGCCGGCAGCGATGCGGGCACCGCCGAGTTCGACGTCGCGGGTGGCGGTGCGGCGCTTGGCCGGGGACGGCGTGGTCCAGCGGATGATTTCCTCGACCGCAGTGGGTATCAGCGCCGGCTCCGCGCGCAGCCTCCCTAGCTGATCCTCGTGATCCATGAGCGCAAGAAGCCCGCCCGCTATGGAGTTTCGGGTGGTCTCCGAGCCCGCACTGAACAGCAGCGAGAAGAACGCGTACAGCTCGCCGTCGGTCAGCGAAGGCGGCTCGGTGTTCTCCAGGGTGGCGTTGACGACGATCGACAGCATGTCGTCGGTCGGCGCCGCTCTCTTCGCCGCGATCAGCCCGGTGGCGTACTGCAGCATCCGCTGGCGATCGTCGGCGCTCGCCGGATCGGGTTCGAAAGACTTGCGCCCGCCGCGGAAGTCGAAGCCCGGCTCCACCGCCTCGAAGAGCCAGTGCCGGTCGTCCTCCGGTACCCCCAAAAGGATGCAGATCATCTGCATCGGCAGTTCGGCCGCGACGGTGCGCAGGAAGTCGAACGGCCGCCCGTCCT
>DATAVO010000130.1:0-18194 GCA_036267695.1 Frankiaceae bacterium | reverse complement strand
GCGAGCGGGAGTCGCCCTATCCGTATAACTTGCTAGCCGTGGAGGAAGTGCCGGGGCGGCCATGGACATTTTTTACTCACCACGCGCACGTGCTGCTCAGCCTCGCGCGCGATCCCACGCTTCGCCTTCGCGATATTGCGGGTGCCGTCGGCGTGACCGAGCGAGCCACTGCCACCCTCGTGTCCGAGCTGGTTCACGCCGGATATTTGCAGCGCTTCAAGGACGGTCGGCGCAACCACTACCGGGTCGACCTGTCGGGCAGCCTGCGCCATGGCCTGGTCGCGAACTCCACAGTCGCCGACGTTTTCGAGCCGCTCCTCGCACCGGCCCGGCCTGATTCGCTGGCCTCGGAGCGAGGCGCCTAGTTCGGGTGTCCGCTCGGGATGATCGGGCCGGCTGGCTGTTCGGTTGTCGTGCCTGCTTGCGCTCCCGTATGCTCGGCGATGCTCCCGGCGGCGGACGCTGCGGATGATGGCCACGCGCCGCGACCGCGGCGAAGCCCTCGTCCCCATCGTCTAGCGGTCCAGGACATCGCCCTTTCAAGGCGACGGCGCGGGTTCGAATCCCGTTGGGGGCACGCAGTACAACTAAAGACACGCAGTACAACTGAAGAGCAGTACAAGCTTGGTCTCGTGGTGAAGTCTGGAGTTCACGCCGCCCTGTCAAGGCGGAGGTCGCGGGTTCGAATCCCGTCGAGACCGCTTCTCACGCCAGTCGCGTGAGCGCGCTACCCGGGCAGGTAGCTCAGTCGGTACGAGCATCCGCCTGAAAAGCGGAGGGTCGGCGGTTCGATCCCGCCCCTGCCCACGAGCGGGCTTTGCCTGCTTGCCGCTTTCGGCGGCTGCGCCCCGGGCCGCAATGTCTTGCGGGGGGCCCGAGCCCCCCGCACCCCCCACGTCGGCTTCGCCGTTGTTGACGTGCGTGTTGGGGCCGCTCGTCGCCTTCGGCGCCTTGCTCCCTTCGGGCTCTCTGGCGCCGGCTTCGCCGTGCTCCTTGTCGGGGCGCTCGTCACCGCTCGTCGCCTTCGGCGCCTTGCTCCCTTCGGGCTCTCTGGCGCCGGCTTCGCCGGGCTCCGTTGGGCGCTTCTGGGATCGCGGGGTTATCAGCGGCCGGTTGGCCCTCGATCTCAGTACGAGCGGCCTCATCGCCACCATCGACGGCCAGCGCCCACCCACGCGCCGGCCCGCCGCCGCACAATCGCCTGGGCTCGCCCCGGCGTGCAGAGAGGCTTACGCGGCGGTCAGGTGCGCAGGCTCATGCCGTCGGGGTTCCACTCCAGGGCCCAGCCGTAGCGGGCGGCGGCGTGGGACTGGGTGCCGTCCAGGAAGTCGTTCTCGCGGCGGATGACGAGGTCGTCGGCCGAGATGTGGAACGACGCGATGACGCAGATGCGTGCGCTGGGTGGGGCCGCGCCCAGGCGCATGCTCAGGGTCTCCCCGCTCGGCGCCGTCACGACCAACTCCGGCCGCAGCGCCTCCCACTCGGGCGAGCCGTGCAGCCCGTACGCGAAGACGAAGAAGCGGCGGAACTCCTGCAGCGCCGCCAGATCCACGAAAATCGTCTGACCCTCACGCTCGTCACGCCGGCCGAGGCGCAGCACCTGGCGTGGGCCGAGCAGACCAGGGGCGCTGATCGCATTGCCGAGCGTCTGCATGACGCCCGCCGCACGATCGCCGGCCTGCCAGAAGCCACCGAGCTGAATGTCGCTCGGCCTCGGCAGCCGGCTGGCGGTCGTGAGCGGCTCCCATTGCAGGGTGATCGTCATCCCGCCGGCCCCGCGATCCTGCTCGGTCCAGGTCGTGACGGGATGGTCGTCGTCGAGCGTCGGGACGCGTTCCTGGCGCTGGCGGTGGCGCGACGAATGCTCCCCGAACACGACCCGCGACGACGGCCGGCTCGTCTGCACCGTCGCGTCGGAAGCACCGGCGTCAGGCGTCGGTTCCGGGCCGCTCAGATCCAGCGACGAACGGGCCGGCGCGCGAGGCGGTGAAGCCTTGGCCGGCGGTGCCGGACGAGACTGCGGAGGGCTGGGGGGCGTTGGACGAGCGGGAGGCGCCGCGGCCGGACGCGGCGGCGGGGTGAGCCCGCGCCGGGGCGGCGACGGTGAGGAGGAGGACGACGATGGCTGAGCGGCCTTGACCGGCGGCGTTGCCTTCACCGGCGGGCTTGCCGTGGCCGGCGGACGAGACGCTGCCTTCGCCGGGGGCGCAGCCGGGAGCGGCGGCGGGTGGAGATGATCGGCGGCGCTGCGCCGGTTGCGAGTGGCCGACGCCCGGGTAAGGAAGCCGGTGACGTCGACCGGACGCGCGATGGCCGGCTCCGCCGCGCCTGACCCGGCGACCCCGCGCAGCCCCTCGGAGTAGCCCTGCCCGACGGCGCGAAACTTCCAGCCCTTCGGGTTGCGGTAGAGCTCACCGAAGACCATCGCCGTCTCGGCGCCGGTCTCAGGCTCCAGCGTGTAACGCGCGACCTCCACGCCGTTCTCGTCGTTCAGGACCCGGATGTACGCATCGCGCACCGGCCGGAAGGTCTGCCGGCGCTGGACGGCGTCGTAGATCGCCACTCCGAAGACCAGACGGGTGAGGCTGCGCGGCGCGGCCTCGAGATTCACCACGAGCTTCTCGACATCACCGACGATCGGGCCGCTCACCGGACGCGTGCCGACGGGCTCTTCGGGGTTGGGCACCTGCTGCCCGAGCAGCAGCCGGCCACCCGGCGCCGTTTCGGTGATGATGCTGACGACCACGTCCATCTCGAGCGGGGCGCCGGCCGCTACCGGACCCGGGTTCCATCCGACACCGACGCGCACCCGGGTGATGCCCGGTGCCTCGTCCGTAAGCAGCAGGTTGCCGCCCTTGGGCAGGGTGACGGTCACGAATCGAGATCGGAACGGCGGAACTTGGCGTCGAGGAACCGGGCTTGGATCGCCAGCTGCGCCGCATCCCCGGTGTAGACGAGATCTTGCAGATCGTTCGCACCCTCATCGAGCAGCACCAGCTGCTGGAGGAGATCGTCGGCCGGGGTGGTGCCGGTGACGCCCGGACGTTCGGCGTACTGCGTGGGAAGGGCGCTGAAGTCGTTCAGTGCCGTCGGCAGGTAGTCGTGGATGATCGCCGTGA
Organism: Frankiaceae bacterium; assembly: GCA_036267695.1. GTDB lineage: Bacteria > Actinomycetota > Actinomycetes > Frankiales > Frankiaceae > DATAZK01. Next base: position 15,075 of record DATAVO010000130.1, on the reverse strand, counting down.
GGTGGCGCATCTCCTCCTCACTTGCCGAGCGCGCCTCGATGTAATCGAGCAGCGGGCGAAGCACATCGTCGATGTCGCGAACGGTCGGGACGGCACCGGCCGGGAGCCGGCCACCGTCGGCATTGGCCTTCGTGACGATGCCGGCGAGCTCCTCGCGAAGCGTGCGCACCTGCGTGACGACCGCTGCCTGATGGGCTTCGGCTTCGGTCGGTTTGGCCGCGCCCGGAGACGCAGGCGCCGCGTGCTCGTCGGTGTCAGGGCCCCGCCGGAAGAACACGAGCCCTCCTGATCGTGCGGACTGCGGCAGCTGCGACTACGAGGAAAAGCCCTGCAACCATTGAGGAATCAGCTGCTGCTGGAGCCGCTGCCCTCGTTGGCCCGGGCCCGCTCGAGGTAGGACTTCGAGCGGGTCACCTGAGTCTCGAGCGCTGAGACGGTCGTGGCCATGCTGTCGACAGCCTTCAGCTTGTAGGTGTCGATCGCGTCCATCGTCGCGAAGACGTTGTCGAACGCCTTCTGCAGGGTCTCGACGCTGATGGTGCTGGAGGCGGCCTGCTCCTGGATCTGTCCCGACTGCTGCCGCAGCATCTCCGACGTCGAAAGGATCATCTGGTTGGTCGTCGCGTTCAGCGCGTTGATCTGATCGAGCACCAGCTTCTGATTCGCCAGCGCCTGTGCCACGATGACCGCGGTACGAAGGGCGGCGACGGTCGTGGTCTGCGCCCGGTCGACGCCCTTGATGAGCTCGATGTTGTTCTTGCGCACCAGATCGAGGGCGAGGTAGCCCTGCACGCTCACGGCCAGCTGAGTCAGCAGATCCTGCTGGCGCTGGCGGATCGGGAAGAGCGCGTCGGATGTCACGACGTTGGCCGACGCCGGGTCGGTCACCTTCAACGTGTCGATCTTTGCCGACACCGCTCCGTCGAGCGCCTTCGCCAGGGTCGCGTACTCGGTGAGCTTGCCCATGGCGGCCCACAGGTTGGCCTTCTCCTGCTCGATGGCGGCATTGTCTTTGCGCAGCTCGTCCTGCCCGCTGTCGAGCGCCTTGATGATCGCGTCGAGCTGCTTCTGTGCGGACTGGTACTTCTCGAAGTAGCGGGCCAGCTTGTTGCCGAACGGGATCATCCCGAGCAGCTTGCGGGCGCCCTTGAGATCGGCCTTCGCCGGGTCGAGCTCGGTGACGGTCTGGCGCAGCTCGAGCAGCGTGCCGGCGACGCGGGTCTGCGCGTCACCGCCCTTGCCACCGCGTGCGCTGCTGAGTGCCTGAGCCGGACGCTCCAGCATCCGGTTGGACACCCGCGCGCTCGCGACGATCTCGCGCTCGCCCATCCGGGTGATGTCGTTGACCTTGTCCTGGAACGCCGGGCTGTGCGGATCCTGCGCGGCGAGATCGTCGGCAAAGGCGGCGGCCTTCTGCTGCAGATCGAGGCGGGTGGCCTCATCGATCGGCACCATGCTGTCGACCTGATCGTCAGCCAGCACCGGAACGGCCTGCGGAGGAGAGAGCTCGAGGGCCGTGCCCGGCGACGCGGCGGCCGCCACGGGCGCGACCCCTGCCGGTGGCGCGAGTGGCTTGCTCAGGTCCAGCGGATCCGTCATTGAAGTCCCTTCCCACCGTCACCGTCAGCAGCGGGCCGGCAGTCGCCGAGTGCGTCCGGCGACTGCGACCGCATCCAAGCCTAGTCTCAGCTGTTCGATCCCCGGCCGATTCCTTGCCCAGGCGACTGCGGGGCGCCGTCGCGCGTTCGTGATCTATGTTCACGTCGATACGCAGGCAGACGCAACCCTTCGGAGAGCGGGCAGCGATGCGGGTACTCAGTGTCGGCGCGGGTGGCGTGGGGTCAGCGGCAGCAAAGATCGCCGCCCGGCGGCCCTTTTTCGACAGCTGGGTCGTGGCGGATTACGACTTGGCTCGCGCCGAGCGCGCGGCGAGCGAAGCCGGCGATCCGCGGTTTTCAGCGCAGCGCATCGACGCGTCCGACGCCGAGGCCGTGGCCCACCTGGCCCGCCAGACCCACTGCGACATCGTCTTCAACGCCGTCGATCCGCGCTTCGTGCTCCCCATCTTCAACGGCGCTCTCGCGGCCAACTGTCACTACATGGACATGGCGATGTCGCTGTCGTCCCCGCACCCGACCCGACCCTTCAAGGAGACGGGCATGAAGCTCGGCGATGAGCAATTCGCCGCCGCGCCGGAATGGGAGGCCTCAGAAAAGCTGGCGCTCGTCGGTATGGGCGTCGAGCCCGGGCTTTCCGACGTCTTCGCCCGCTACGCCAGCGATCACCTTTTCGCGGAAATCAAAGAAATTGGGGTACGCGACGGGGCCAACCTCGTCGTCGCCGGACCTGATGGCACCCCGTCCTTCGCTCCGTCCTTCTCGATCTGGACCACGATCGAAGAATGCCTGAACCCGCCGGTGGTCTATGAATCGGGACGCGGCTGGTACACCACCCCGCCGTTCAGCGAGCCGGAGATCTTCGACTTCCCAGCAGGCATCGGCCCGGTCGAGTGCGTGAACGTCGAACACGAGGAAGTCCTGCTGATCCCGCGCTGGGTCAATGCCGGACGCGTCACGTTCAAGTACGGCCTTGGTGCCGAGTTCATCGGGGTGCTGGAAACGCTGCACAAGCTCGGCCTCGACCGGACCAAGCCGGTGCAGATCGGCGGCCCGGATTCGACGCTGTTCGTCTCGCCGCGTGACGTGGTCGCCGCGTGCCTGCCCGATCCCGCCGGCCTCGGCGACCGGATGACCGGCAAGACCTGCGCAGGTACGTGGGTGACCGGCACCGGGGTCGACGGCGTGCCGCGCGAGGTGTACCTCTACCACGTCGTTGAGAACGCCTGGACGATGCAGGAGTACGGCAGCCAGGCGGTGGTGTGGCAGACGGCGATCAACCCCATCGTGGCCATGGAACTGCTGGCGGCCGGCACCTGGTCGGGTTCGGGCGTGCTGGGGCCGGAGGCCTTCGACGCGGTGCCGTTCCTGGAACTGCTGACCGCCTATGGCTCGCCTTGGGGAATTCGCGAATAACTCCGGACGGGTGATGAAGTTCCCCCGTTACCTTTCCGACGATTCGTCTGGAATAGGTAGGTGGACAATCGGGGGCGGCTGGCATGACGGAACCGGAGTACGGCTTCACGGGCCCAACTGGCCCCGCTTATGGCCCCGGGCCTGCGGCCGGCCAACCTGCCCCGCCGAAGCAGGATTCCTACTTCGTGACCGCGCCACCGCCGCAGCCGGCACCCTCCATCCCGGCGCAGCCCCAGGCGTATCCCCCGCCGCAGTCCTACGCGCCGCCGCAGGCGTATCCCCCGCCGCAGACTTACCCCGCACCGCAGGCTCATCCCGCACTGCAGGGCTATCCAGCACCGCAGAGCTACGCAGGCGGCTACGCGGCCTCCCCTCCAGTAGCGCTCCCACCGCCCACGAGCGCGCCCATGGATCCGCGGCAATTGGCCCACATGTTCGGCTGCACGCGATGTGGCTATCCCGCTGGGGATCAGGCGTTCTGTCCCCAGTGCGGCTGGCCGACCCGCTTCGCCCCACCCGGGGCGGAACCCGGCCCCCGCTCTGTCGACCTGACCTGGCGCAACGTGCTGCCGATCGGCGACTGGATGCGCTCGGGCATCTTCTGGAAGGGCCGGATCGCGCTCTTCCTCGCCTGTGCCCTCACGCCGTTCCTGCTCCTGCAAGCAACGGAGAATGACACCGACGTCCGCTATGCCGCGTGGGGCTTCACGATCTACTTCGCGATCATCTGGCTCATCGCCATCCGAGCGCTGATCCGGCCCGAGAAAGTCGCCGTCTCACGCCTGCTGATCATCATCGCGATGACGGCGGTCATCGGGGTGAGCGTGGCGATCACCCTCGAGCGCCACATCAACGCCGACGCCACCACGCTCGCGCACAGCATTTTCACCATCGGCATTCCCGAGGAGCTCGCAAAAGCGCTGCCGCTACTGCTGATTCTGCTGCTGATGCGAAACCAGATCGCCCCGCGCACATATCTCTATCTCGGTGCGGTGAGCGGCCTGACCTTCGGAGCCGTGGAGTCGATGGCCTACAGCGCGCTGTACAGCACGAACATCGAGCGCACCGGCGACACCAGGTTCGTGACGGGCATCATCTGGCGCCTGCTGACCGACTCACTGTTTCACGCCGCGCTCGCCGGGATCGTTGGCGTGTTCATCGGGCTGGCGACGGTGGCGCGGCGCAATCAGGTGGTCTTCGTTCTCGGCGGGCTCGGCCTCGCCGCCGTTCTGCACGGCGCTTACGACCGCACTGCCGGGCATTGGCCCTCGGTCTTCGTCGCGGCGATCGTGGCTTTCCTTTTCGCCGGCTACACCAAGACGACCGACGACATCGGCGGGCGCCTGAGCCCTCCTCCTGACATGCGCTGGTAGCAGTCAGGCGGGGTAGGCGGCGGTACGTTCGAACGCCACGTCATCAAGCGGGACTTCCTTGCCGCGGTCGTCGATGAACCCTACGTGCAGGGGACGGCCGGTCTTGCGGACCCGCCGCAAGACGGTCGGTCCTTCGGGCCATGGCAAGTGCTCATCGCCCCACTGCTGAAGGGCGCCGAGCACGACGGCAAGCTCGCGTCCGGCATCGGTGAGCCCGTAGGCATACCGCGAGCGAGCGCCCGGCTCCTGATACGGAACGCGCTCCATCACGCCATACTCGACCAGCGTCGACAACCTGTCCGAGAGCACATCGGGGGCTACCCCCAACTGCTCGCGGAAGCGCGCGAATTGCGTCACGCCGAAGCCCGCCTCGCGAAGGATCAGGAAGGTCCAGCGCTCGCCCAACAGTCCGACAGAGCGGGCGATCGCACAGGGCGAGTCGAGCAACATGGCACGAGTCTACCCCTGAGTTGCCTTTTCCAACTTAAATGCTAAGTTGCGAATACCAACTCAGGAGGTAAGCCATGCAGCTCGCTGGAATTACCGTTCTCGTCACCGGCGCCAACCGTGGCCTGGGCCGACGCTTCGCCGAGGAACTCGTCGCCCGCGGAGCCACCGTCTATGGGGGCGCTCGCCAGCCGGATGCCGTCGATGTGCCAGGCGTCATCCCGCTCCGGCTCGACGTGACCGACGAGGTGTCGGTGGCCGCAGCGGCAGCTACCGTGCAGACCCAGGGCGGGGTCTCGGTCGTCATCAACAACGCCGGCTCGTCCACCGGAGCGTCCCTGCTCGAGGGAGAGCTCTCCGACATCCGGCTCGAGATGGACACCCACTACTTCGGCACGCTCGCCGTCACCCGGGCCTTCGCACCGCAGCTGGCAGCACACGGCGGCGGCGCGGTGCTGAACGTGCTCTCGGCACTTTCCTGGATCAGCTTCCCCGAGAGCGGCGCCTACTGCGCGGCGAAGTCGGCCGAATGGTCACTCACCAATGCGCTGCGCCAGCAGCTCGCCGAGCACGGCACGCAGGTGGCCGCGCTGCACGTCGGCTACATGGACACCGACATGACGGCGAGCGTCACTGCGCCCAAGAGCGACCCGGCCTCCGTCGCCGCGCTCGCGCTGGACGCGCTGGAGTCGGGCGCCGTCGAGATCCTGGCCGATGACGTGAGCCGCCAGGTGCAGGCGGGCCTCGCCGGAGGGGTCGAGGCGCTCTACCCGCAGTTCGCACCGCAGCCCGCCGCAGGCTAGGCCTCCACCCGATCTCCACCCCGTCTCCACCCTGAGGTTGACGGCAAGAAAGGCTGGTGAGGCGAGCCTTGAGTCATGACCTTCACCGACTGGCTCATCAACATCGCCCTTGTCGCTCTCGTGCTGCGCCAGATCCGCTGGAACGCAGTCGACCGGCGCTTCGTCATCCTCCCGCTCGCGCTGGTGGGCTGGGCGGTGTCGAGCTACCTCAAGCACATCCCGGCGGCGGGCAACGATCTCGTGCTCATCGGCGCGTTCATCGCGGTGGGCGTGACGTTCGGCGCCCTGAGCGCAATGGCCACGAGCGTCAAGGCCGAGAACGGCCGCGCCTACGTCCGGGCGCGCGGGCTCGCGGTGGCACTGTGGATCGCCGGCGTCGGGAGCCGGATCGCTTTCGTCCTCTACACCGAGCACGGCGGCGAGTCGACGATCTCCAGCTTCAGCTCAGCGCACCACATCACCACAGGTGACGCGTGGATCGACGGGCTCGTACTGATGGCGCTCGCCGAGGTCGTCACCCGGATCGGCGTCCTGGTGCTGCGCAGCCGTCAGGCGCTGGCCACCGAAAAGGCTGCCGCGCCGGTCGCGCCGGTACGCGTGATGGAGCAGCTGTCCGCCTGACGCGCCAGTGCTATTGGCCGGCCAGGCCGTGTCGCCAAGCCCAGGCGACCAGCCCTGGCCGGCCTTCGACGTCGAGCTTGGCGAGGACGTGGTTCAGGTGGGTCTTGACCGTCGCTTCGCTGACGAAAAGCTGGCGTGCCACCTGCTTGTTCGACAGGCCGTCGGCGATCAGACGCACGACGTCGATCTCCCGCGGCGTCAGGCCTTCGGGGAGCGATTCGGCTTCGGCGGCTTCGGAGGCCGGGACCGGCGCGCGCAGCAGCTCGACCAGCCGCGCCTGCACCGCCGCATCGAGCACCGTGCGTCCGGCGGCGACCTCGCGGACGGCAGCGATGAGTGCCTCGCCCGTGGTGTCCTTCGTGAGGTAGCCGGCCGCACCCGCCCGCAGCGCCGGCAGCACCGCGTCGTCGTCGGCGTAGGTCGTCAGGATGAGCACCCGTACCGACGGGGCTTGCTCGGCGAGCGCCGCGGTGACGCCCGCGCCGTCCAGCTCGGGCATCCGCAGATCGACGAGCGCCACATCAGGCTGCAGTTCGAGCGCGAGGGCGAGGGCCTCGCGTCCGTTCGCCGCGACCCCCACCACCTCCAGCTCATCGGCCGTCGAGAGCAGGAGGACCAATCCGTCCCGTACGACGGCCTGGTCGTCCGCGACAAGCACGCGGCTTCCCATCAGACCGATCCATCCGCTCGGTCGGTAATGCTGATCTCTCCGCCCTCGCCGGCGCGAAGCTGCACCCGCCAACCAGTACCGAAGGGACCGGCCGACTGGACGGCTCCCACCGCCGCCAACCTCTCCTGCATCCCCTGCAACCCGTAGCCTCCGCCGGACGGTTCCGGCCGGTGCCGGGGCGCCGGACCCTCGTCGGTGACCGTGACCTCGACGCCTGGCGCCTGCCAGGAGACCTCGACAGTCACCGGGGAACCGGGCGCGTAACGAGCCGCATTGGTCAGCGATTCCTGTACCGCGCGATAAAGCGCATGGCCGAGTGCGGGCTCGACGGGCGAGGGCGATCCGGTCACGAGGTAGCTTGCCTCACCCGGGAATCGTTCGATGAGCAGGGGAAGGTCGTGCATGCCGAGGGGCGGGGCGTCCCGGAGCGCGCCGACCGCCGCCTTCGCCTCCTCCACCCCGGTGCGCGCCAGCTCGGCTGCACGATCCAACGGATCGAGCACCTTCGAACCGACCCCTTCGCGTCCCGCGACCGCGCGAATCGCCTGCAATTGCAGAGAAAGTCCGGCCAGGCTGTGGGCGAGCACGTCATGCATGTCACGAGCGATACGTCCGCGCTCCTCCAGCGCCGCCGCCTGCGCCTGAGCGTCGCGGGCCGCCTCGAGCTCGGCCAGCAGGGCCAGCGCGCGGTCGCGTTCGGCATGCAATTCGTCTTGATCGAGCCGGCGCTGCGCCAGGATCGGCACGCCCAATCCCGCCAGCACCCCCACCGCGCTGTGCGAGATCAGCACGATGCCCGCAGCGAAGGCGACCGCCACGACGCCCGTCACGACCACTCCCACGCGCCCCTTGAAGGTGACCCGGAAGAAGACGGCGCACATCAGGACCGGCCACTCGCCGACGCCGGTGGGTGCAAGCAAGATGCTGGCGAGCCCAGCTGCCGTGCAGATCACGAGCGCGGGTTGGCCGTAGCGCCGCCGACCGCGGGTGAGGGTCAGGTAGGCGAGGAACGCGACGACCATGACCCCAGCCGTCGCCCACGTCCGTGCGGCCCCTGGTGCCGCTACGACAGTGACGACAGCAAGTACGGCGAAGACCGCCTCGCGCGGACGGTCCGCGTCAAACAGACTCATCCGCAGCCGCTCGAGCACACCATGAGCGTGCCATCGCAGGATGAGTCTGGAGCTCACCGGAGGGAGCCAGGGTGTCGGACACACATAGCAGCGACCTGATCGAGGCGCTGACAAGCGCGTACCGGATCGTGAGCGCGGATCCGCGGGACTGGACCGCGAACCGGCACGACGCCTTCCTGTACGGCCTCTTCCGCGGCTGGGACGACGTGTCAGTCGAGGCCGAGGTCGCCGCGAAACACGGGTGGGACGAGGCCTTCGTGAGCCGGTTGCATCGCCTGCACGAGGCCATTGCCAGCGAACTCGCCTGACCCCCCGAGCGCCCGTTGCAGCGCGGAAGCCGCTCGAGCACCTAGTAGAGGTTGATCATCCGGCCGATTTGCCGCCATTGCTAGGTGCTCGGCGCGTTATCGGCGGCGCTGGGCCGAGAGGACTCCCGGAGGGCCCCCTTTACTTGCTCCACTCAAGCAGTTAGTTTGCGGCGCTGTGACCGCTGCCACCTGGCCCACCGAATCAGAACTCGACGCGCTGTACGACGAAGTCAAGACCTGGGGCCGGTGGGGGGCCGATGACCAGGGCGGAACCCTTGCGTACCTGACGCCGGAGAAACGCGCGGCAGCCGCCGCCACGGTGAAGAGCGGACGCACGATCAGCCTGGCGCACGACCTCGCGCTCGCGCCGAATGCCGAGCAGCCGTTCCCGTCGCAGCACCACATGCTGGCCAGCGGTGATGCGCTGGAAACCTCGGGCATCCCGGGCTATGAAGCCACCCGCGACTTCGTCGGCACCGACGTCCACGGCCTCGGCACGACGCATTTGGACGCGCTGTGCCACATGTTCGTGCGCGGCCAGATGTACAACGGTGGCCGCCCCGAGGACGTGCCGAGCTCCGGCGCCACCCGCAATTCCGTGATGACGCTCGCCGACGGCATCGTCGGACGCGGCGTACTGCTCGACGTGCCGGGCGCCCTGGACCGGCCCTACCTCGACGCCGACCACGCCATCACCCCGGATCAGCTCGAGGCAGCCGAGCGCGCGCAGGGGGTCACCGTCACCTCCGGCGACATCCTGCTCATCTCGACCGGCCGGGATGCCCGGCGCGTGCAGTCGAGCGGGCAGCTCAACCCGTTCGTCAAAGGGCTAGCCGGCCTGCATCCGGATTGCCTGCGCTGGCTTTCCGAGCGTGAGGTTGCTCTGCTCTGCAGCGACGGGATCTCTGACCTGCTGCCCCCGCGCGCCGGCCACTGGTCGTTCCCGGTGCACCAGATCGGGATCGTCGGCATGGGGCTGCACCTGATCGACAACGTGCGGCTCGACACCCTGCTCGACGCCTGTCGCGAGGAGCACCGCTACGCCTTCCTGTTCAGCGCCTCACCGCTGCGCATCCCTGGCGGCACCGGCAGCCCCATCAACCCGATCGCCCTGCTGTGACGAGCGAACAGGGGGTCATCGCGGACCGTCTCATCGACTCATCGGTGCAGCAGGCGCTGGGCGTCGTGGCGCGCCGGGCCAAGGATCTTTCGCTCCACGAGCAACTCGGGCAGCGCGTCGGCTATCCGCTCGAGGGGCCCTACTACGGGACGCTGGCGCGGCTCGGAACATCCGGCACCGTCACGGTTTCCGAGCTCGCCGGACTGCTGAACCTCGAGCTGTCGACCGTCTCGCGCCGGGTCCGTGTCCTGGAGGACCGGCAGCTGGTCGAGCGCACCACCGGCGCCGACCGGCGCACCTCGTACCTGCGGCTGACCGCCGAGGGGCAGCAGATGTTCAGCGCGCTGGAGAAGGGGTGGCGGCTGATGCTGAGCGAGATCGTCGCCGACTGGGACAGCGAGGACATCGCCCGCTTCAGCGAGCTGTTCACCCGCTTCGCCGCCGACTTCGAGCGTTACGCGTCCGTTCCCAAGGGCGCCGCCCAAGCATCGGCGAGGGGGCAGCTATCCCATGCATGACCTGCTGATCCGCGGCGGCCTCGTGGTCGATGGGACGGGGCTGCCCGGGCGTCCGGCCGACGTGGCCGTGAACGACGGCAAGGTGACCGCCATCGGGCGCCTCGCCGGCGAAGCCGCCCAAGAAATCATCGACGCCGATGGGTTGGTCGTCGCTCCCGGCATCGTCGACGCCCACACCCATTACGACCCGCAGATCACCTGGGACCCGCTGTGTGACACCTCTGCTCTGCACGGCGTGACGACCGTCGCGGCCGGCAACTGCGGCTTCTCCGTGGCGCCGTGCCGGATGGACGACCACGACTACCTCGCCCAGCTCTTCGCCCGGGTCGAGGGCATGGAGCTGCGCGCGCTCTCGCAAGTCGGCTGGAACTTCTCGACTTTTGCCGAATTCCTGGCGACGCGGTCTGGCAACCTCGGCCTCAATCTCGGCATGTACGTCGGCCATTCCGCGATCCGGCGATGGCTGCTCGGCGACGAGGCGTACGAGCGGGCCGCCAGTGACGCCGAGATCCGGACGATGGCCGGGATGGTCGATGAGGCGATGGATGCAGGCGCGCTCGGCTTCTCCTCCTCACACGCGCCGACCCATCTCGATCTGGCCGACCGTCCGGTGCCGAGCCGGCTCGCGTCGCTGGACGAGGTGCGGGCGCTCGCCGATGCCGTGGGCCGGCGCGGCCGCGGATCCATCGCTTACGCACCGGGCAGCGCGGTCGAAGGGATCGACGCTGCGGACCGTGCGCTACTGGAAGAGCTGGCCGCCCGCGGCGGGGTACCGGTCATCACCCAGGGCCTGGGCGGGCGTAGCAAGGTCGACGCGCCGAGCAAGGCCTGGGAGCAATCGCGCACCTTTCTGGATGGCTCCGCCGAGCGCGGAGCTCCCGTCTTCTCGCTGCTCATGACCCGCGCTTTCAACGGGACTTTCACGCTCCGCGAGGGCTCCTCGCGCTATGACGGTGTCCCGCGCTGGCGCGAGCTGATGACGCTGGATTGGGACGAGCGGCGGCGGCGCATCAGCGATCCCGGCTGGCGGGAACGCCTACGGGAGGCAATCGACCACCCGAACACCGATCCGGCAGTGGGATCTACGCTCCCGCCGCCGATCTGGGACGTCCTCGCCGTTGAAGAAACCGGCTCTGCGGCGCACGCCACACACGTCGGTCGCGACGTTGGCGCGCTCGCGCGCGAGCGGGGGACGCACCCGGCCGACATCATGTTCGACCTGGCGCTCGCCGACCCCGATGCCGTCTTTCACTGGACGAACGAGACGCCGGCCTGGCGCGAACTTCTTCGCGAGGTCCAGCGCCATCCCCAGATGATCGTCGGGGTGTCCGACGGCGGCGCCCATCTCGATTTCGACGACGGCGCCGAGTGGTCCACCCACTTTCTTTCGACCTGGTGGCGCGAGGAACGGGTGTGGCGGCTGGAGGAAGCGATCCGCCGCATCACCGCGATTCCCGCTGCGGTGCTTGGACTTTCTGACCGCGGGCTGCTGCAGCCCGGCGGCGCGGCCGACATCTTCATCTTCGACCCCGAACGACTCGCCCTCGGACGGCGGCGCAAGGACGTCGACCGGTTCACCGGCACGCCGCGCTTTCGCAGCAACGCCATCGGGGTCCGCGCCACGATCGTCAACGGAACGGTGGTCGTGGACGACGGGAAACCGACCTCGGCCACGCCCGGTCAGGTGGTCAGCCCGCGATGACCCGCCACACCCCAGCCCAACACCGGAGGCACTGATGAGACTCGCCTTGCGCGGCGCGATCGTCGTCGACGGCAGCGGCAGCCCGTGGACCGATGCCGACGTGCTCATCGAGGACGGCCTCATCAGAGGGGTCGGCGACATCCCGGAGGGAGCCGCGGACGAGGACGTCGACCTCACCGGGCTCGTCCTCGCGCCTGGCTTCATCGACCCCCACACGCACTACGACGCGCAGGTGCTGTGGGACCGCGACCTCTCCCCGACGTCGTGGCACGGGGTGACCACCGTCGTCATGGGCAATTGCGGCTTCGGCATCGCGCCGGCGTCACCCGAAGGGCGCGAACTCGTCATGCGCACCCTCGAAAACGTCGAGGGAATGCCATTGGATGCCTTGCGCGCCGGCATTCCGTGGACGTTCGAGTCCTTCCCCGAATACCTGGACGCCATCGACGCCGAGCCAACTCGTTGCAATATCGCGGCCCTCTTCGGCCACACCCCGCTGCGCTTCTACGTGATGGGCGAAGAGGCGACCGAGCGCGCTGCGACGCCGGACGAGGTGGGCCGGATGCGCGACCTGCTCCTCGAAGGCATGCGCGCCGGCGCTATCGGTTTCTCGACCTCGCGGTCGGAGTCTCATCGCGGAGCGTACGGGCGGCCGGTGCCGAGCCGGCTCGCCGAGCTCAGCGAGATCTGGACGCTCGCCGGCGGTATGGCAGCGACCGGCAAGGGCACCGTCGAAGCGACCTGGGGGCCCGACTTTCACGTCGAGGAATGCGCCCAGCTCGCCGCTGACATCGGACGTCCGGTCACCTGGGCCGCCATCATGGTGGTGCGCGAAAACGCTGCCATGTCTGCGGATTTGGAGGCTCGAGTGACCGCCGCGGGCGGTGCCGGGACGGGCGTCTTCCCTCAGGTTGCCTGCCGTCCCATCGTCGCCCAGGTGACACTGGCGGATCCGGCGCCGCTGGCGAACGTCCCGGCTTTCGGGGAGATCCTCTCGCTGGAGCGATCCGCAAGGTCCGCGCTCTACGCCGACCCGGCCTGGCGCGAGCGGGCGTATGCGGGGGTGCGCGAGAAGTGGGGCAACAAGCTCGACGACGCGACGGTCCAGGAGACCGAGCTGCACGCCGGGCTGCGCGACGGTCCCACCCTCGGCGAACTCGCGGCCGAGCGCGGCGGCACCGCACTTGACGTCGCCGTGGAGCTGGCGCTGGCCGAAGACCTCGCCACCCGTTTCCGGATAGTCATGATCAACGACGACGAGGAACAGGTCGGCCGGTTGCTCCAGAACAAGTCCATGCTGCTCGGCCTTTCTGATGCCGGCGCGCACACCAGCCAGCTCTGCGACGCGAACTTCGCCACGTACCTGCTGCAGCGCTGGGTACGCGAGCTCGGCGTCCTGACGCTCGAGGAAGCGATCTGGCGGCTGACCGGACAGCCCGCCCAGGTCTACGGGTTGATTGGACGCGGCCACGTCGCTGCGGGTGCCGTCGCCGACCTGGTGGCCTTCGACCCCGCGACGGTCGGCACCGGCCCGCTGGAGCGGATCGTCGATTTCCCGGGCGGGGCGGACCGTCTCGTCGCGCCGAGCACCGGCATCGAACACGTCTGGGTCGGCGGCCATCAGACGCGGATGGACGGCAAGGACGTGCCGGATGCCCGGCATGGACGGGTACTTCGAGGAGGGGTCTGAGCGTGGCCGGACGAGTGTCGCAATCCCAGGAGGTACGGGAGAGTCTCGATCACCCCGTCATCGATGCCGACGGACACGTGCTCGAGTTCATGCCGGCCGCGCTGCCCTACCTGCGTGAGGCGCTCGGGCCGAATCTCTTCGAGCGGTACCGCAGCAACACCTCGCCCATCGGCCGCATCATGGGCGGCGCCTCGCTGGCAGAACGCGAGCAGACCCGGGCGCCGCAGAGCGCGTGGTGGGGCAATCCCGCGGCCAAGACCATCGATCTCGCCACCGCCACGATTCCCGCGCTGCTGCACGAGCGTCTTCCCGAGCTCGGGATCGACTACTGCGTGCTCTATCCCACGAAAACCCTTGGTACTGCTGGGGTCGAGGACCAGGACATGCGGATCGGCCTGTGCCGGGGGCTGAACAACTTCTTCGCCGAGACCTACGCCCCCTTCGCCGATCGGATGACCGTCGCCGGCGTCGTGCCGATGGTGACCCCCGAGGAGGCCGTCGCTGAGCTGGCGCACTGCCGCGAACTCGGGCTCAAGGTCGTCGGCTTGCCCGAGGGTGTCACGCGAGCGATCCCCAAGCCCGATCCCGACTCGCGGTCACCGTTCCTGGTGCCGGGCCAGGCCCACTGGTTCGACACGTTCGGCCTCGACAGCGCACACGACTACGACCCCGTGTGGCAGGCGTTGACCGACAGCGGCTTCGCCGCCGTTTTCCACGGCGGCATCGGGCATATCGCGCCGTACACGTTCACCTCGATCACCAGCTACGTCTTCAACCACATCGGCTTCTTCGCCGAACGCATGCACCGGCTGTGCAAGTCGCTTTTCCTCGGCGGAGTGACGCGTCGCTTCCCTGACCTTTCCATCGCCTTCCTCGAATGCGGGGTCGGCTGGGCGTGCTCGCTGCTGGTCGACATCGTCGAGCACTGGGAGAAGCGCAACCTCGACGCCCTGCACGAGAACCTCGATCCGCAGCTGGTCGACTGGGATCAGTTCGAGCAGCTGATGACGAAATACGGCGGCAAGCTGCTCGACGGGGTCGAGAACTTGCGCGAGAGTCTGCAGTCGATTCCGGCGGTGGGCGTCCCCCCCGCGGAACCCGACGAGTTCCGCCATCTCGCCGTCACGTCCAAGGCCGAGCTGCGGGATCTGTTCGTGCCGCGGTTCTACTTCGGCTGTGAAGCGGACGACCGGACGATGTCGTTCGCGTTCTCCCGCGCCAACGCCTTCGGTGCCCGGCTGCAGCCGGTTTTCAGCTCCGACATCGCGCACTGGGACGTCGAGGACATGGCCGCCGTCGTCGCCGAAGCCTGGGGCCTGGTGGGCAAGGAAGTGCTGACCCCGGAGGACTTCCGAGACTTCACCTTCACCAACCCCGCGGGCCTGTTCACTGCCACCAACCCCGACTTCTTCCAGGGCACGGCGGTCGCCGATGCGGTTCGGCGCCTGCAGCCCGTCGCGCAAGGTGCGTGAGGGACCAGCAATTCAGACCCCGAAACGTTCGCGGTAGCCGGCCAGCGCCGTCTCGCGCTCGGCCGTATCGATGCCGAAGGACGCGAGGTCGTAGCGCACGCGTCCGAAGCGGTTGCGGCGATGGTTGTCGTTGTAGGCCTGCAACGCCTCCCGGCTCGAGTCCGGGAACGGCTGCTGCGCCAGCTC
>DATAVO010000129.1:0-28322 GCA_036267695.1 Frankiaceae bacterium | reverse complement strand
ATCGACGGGGCTGAGCTCGCTGACGGCGACCTTGATGAGCAGGTAGGGAATCCCCCAGATCACGGACATGGCCGAAAACAGCACCCAACCCCGCCGCGACATCGTTCCCCTTTCCGGATCGTCCCCGAGCCTGCACCGTGCCGGGCGATCGTGCCCGCGCTTTTCGGACTTGAGAGCGGGTCAGACCAGCGCGAGCCCGAGCCCAGCCGCGGCGGCCAGCATCCCCGCACCAACGGTCAGCGCCACGTTGGCCAGTGCCAGCGCGCGATCGCCCTCACCCGCTACCCGGACCGTGTCGTACGCCCAGGTGGAGAACGTCGTAAAACCGCCGCAGATCCCGGTCGCGAAAAAGGCGAGCACCAGCGGGCCGAGCCCATGCGAGGCGGCCCCGGCCAGAAACCCCAGGACGAAGGAGCCGATGACGTTGATGAGCAAGATCCCCGCCGGGAACCGGCCGACGGCCGAGCGGCGATTCCAGCGCACCTGTACCCACTGGTCGGTCGCGAACCGGGCAGCGGATCCCACGCCAGCGCCGAGGCATACGAGCAGCCACGCAAGCCCGCTCACGGCTCGCCTCCCGGAGCGAGCGGGCCCATGATCCGGGCGGTAGCGCCCGCTCCCACGACGACGGCCGCCAGGCCCATGACGACGCTCAGCGCGAGGTAGCCGATCGCCAGGTCGGTCCGGTGGGCGGCAATCAACTCGTCCGCACCGACCATGAAGGTCGACCACGTCGTGAAGCCGCCGCAGAAGCCGGTCGTCGCGAGAGCCCGCCAACGCGCCTGGCCGGGCCGGCGAAGCACCACCAGTTCCAGGAGGGCGCCGATCAGCAACGAACCCACCACGTTGATGAGCAGGATTGCCCAGGGGAACTGCCCGCGCGCAGCGGGCCACGCCAGAGCAATCGCTGCGCGGGCCGCTCCCCCGGCCGCACCACCGGCAGCGACGGCCAGCAGCAGCCCCCGGTTCAGGTGCGGGCGCCGACGGTCGCCGGGCCTGAAACCCCAGCATTTGCAGGAACTTCGACGCGGGTGACCGTCACCGGAAAGCCGTTCACGGCCGCGTTGCCCGAGGGGACGTCCACGAAGTCGACAGGTGCCAGGAGGTTGTTGTTGATACCTGCCATCGCTCGGTTGACCCCTTCCTGCGCGC
Organism: Frankiaceae bacterium; assembly: GCA_036267695.1. Classification (GTDB taxonomy): domain Bacteria; phylum Actinomycetota; class Actinomycetes; order Frankiales; family Frankiaceae; genus DATAZK01. Next base: position 27,170 of record DATAVO010000129.1, on the reverse strand, counting down.
CGGCAATCGTGTGGCCCCAGCCATGCGGCAGCGAGACGACGCCCGCCATCATCTCGTCGGTCACCTCGAGTTCGACATCGACACTGCCGGCAACGCTACTGACGCGGACGAATTCACCGTCCCTGACACCACATCTCGTCGCATCCGCCGGGTTCATGAAGAGCGTGCAGCGATTCGACCCGCCTACGAGCACGTCGACCTGGTGCATCCAGGAGTTCTTGGACCGCAGGTGGCGCCGGCTGGTCATGATGAGCTGATCGACGCCGCGGTCGAGCCGTTCGACCAGGCGCGGGATGTCGTTAGTGACGTACTCGGGTGCAATCTCGAGCTTTCCGGAGGGAGTGCGCAGGATCTTGCGCACCTTGGGCACCATCGGCCCGAAGTCGAGGCCATCCGGGTTGTCCTTGAACGTCTGCAGGGTGATCCCCTCCGGGTTCTCGCCGTAGCGATCGCCCCACGGGCCGGTGCGCAGCGAGAGGTCGAGCAGCCGCTCTGGGCCGCCTGAGGTGTAGTGCGATTTGACTGTCGCCGGGTCGAGCCCGTTGACGCTGACGAGGAAGTCGAACCAGCCGTCGTCAAGCGCGGCGACGTCGACCTCCGACGCTTTCTGGCCCATGAGGATCCCGCCGAGACGAATCAGGACCTCCCACTCCCCGGGCCGGCCATCCGTGGGCGGGAAAATCGCCTCCGACCACTTGCCGGCGCTGCGGACGGCGAACAGCCACAGAAGGTCATCGAAGTGCGGCTGCTCCAGCGGGCTGAGCCCCGGCAGGATCACGTGAGCGTGCTTGGTCGTCTCGTTGATCCAGTTGTCCACGGAAATCATGGCGTCGAGCATGGGCAGCGCCTGCTGGAGGCGTTCGGCGCCGGGCGCGCTCAATGCCGGGTTCCCGGCCACCGTGATGAGCGCCTTGATTTGGCCCTGGCCCGGGGTGTCGATTTCCTCGGCCAGGCAGGAGACGGGCACCTGCCCGAGCACCTCAGGCGCGCCGCGGACCCGGCTGTGCCAGCGGCCGAACTCCGGGCCGGTCTCGCTTCCCGGAGTACCGGGCGCGGCCGGAACGGGCAGGACGTTGACCGTCCAGTTGACCGGAGTCGGGAACATCAGGCCGCCTGGCACATCAAAGCTGCCGGTGAGGATGTTGACGACGTCGATCAGCCAGCTGGCGAGGGTCCCGAACTCCTGGTTGCACAAGCCGATCCGGCCGTAGACGACACCGCGCTTGGCGCTGGCGATCTCGTGAGCCAGCTCGCGGATGCGATCGGCCGGGATCTGGCAGGCGTCGGCGACCCGCTCGGGCGTGAAAGGTGCCGACAGCGCTTGGAGTTTCTCCTCGCCGAGAATGATGTCGGCGAGGCCGCCGAGATCGACGAGCCCGTCGGCATAGAGGACGTTGACGACAGCCAGCAGGAGCGCCGCGTCCGTCCCGGGCGCGATGGGCAGCCACTCGGACGCGTGACGGACAGTGCCGGTGCGCCGCGGGTCGATCACGATGACCTTGCCGCCCTCGGCGCGGATGCGGTCGAGCTCGCCCAGTACATCGGCACAGGCCATCAAAGACCCTTGCGACGCTTGGGGATTCGCGCCCATGAGAATCATGAAGTCGGCGCGCTGCAAGTCGGGCACCGGGATGGTCCACATGTTCCCGTACATCAGTGCAGCGGTGACGTTCTTCGGCCACTGGTCGACCGTTCCCGACGAGTAGATGTGCGGGATGCCGCCCATCCCGATCATGATCCCCAGGTAGCGCCCGATCGAGAACGCGTGCGCCGCAGGATTGCCGACGAATGCGGTGAGAGCTTCCTTTCCGTGCTCGGCGACCACGCCGTGGATCAGCCGCTCGCAGGTCTCGAAGGCCTCTTCCCAGCTGACCTCGCGGAAGCCGTCGCCGTCACGAACAACCGGCCCGCGCAGGCGGGTGGGGTCGGAATGCAGCTGTCCCAGGGTCGTGCCCTTGGGGCAGATGTGACCCTTGCTGAAGACGTCTTCCTTGTGCGGACGGATGCGGGTCACCTCATCGCCGCGAACCGTGATCTCCAGCCCGCACATCGCCTCGCAGAGCGGGCAGGTGCGCAGGTGCGTTGTTTCGGTCAGGGTCATGGCCCGCTCCTTGCCAAGGAAAAGCGTCGCTTCGTCCTGGCACCGTAACGCGGGACGGATCAGATACGTGCTCGCAGGCTGCCTTCCGGCGGCGGGCCGTCGGTCTGACGGGCCCCCGCAAGCTGAGTCATGACGAAGAAAGTCGTCAACCCATGCCACAGCGAAAGGCGCCGCAGCATGGCATGACCGACACCCGCCACCTCGACGCGCGTGACGTCGACCCCGGCGGCGCGCGCGCGAATCGCGAAATTCAGCGACCCGCGCGGATCGACCCACTTGTCGCGCGTGCCATGGGCGATGAGCACCTGGACGCCGCGAAGATGCTCGACCGACTCGGTGGCAGGCAGCCACGGCGCGAGAGCCATGATGGCGCGCACCGAAGGATGCCCTCCAGCGGCGAGAGCCGTGCGCCCGCCGAGCGAGTGACCGACGAGATAGACCGGAACCCCCGGGTGTTCGCGAGCGATCTCACCCAGCGCCCAGATCGCGTCCTGCACCTGCGATCCCTTGTCGTTCCAGCCGCGATCGCGGTACTGGAGCATCCAGACCGCCAGCCCGGCCGAGGATCCGGCCCGGTGCAGCGCGCGGCCAAAGGGAATCATCCGCACGGCGCTCAGCTGCCGCCGGCTCGCGGGACGCATGCTGCGCGCCTTGCCCCCGTGGAGCACCAGTGCGACGGCGACGGTCTCGCCATCGGCGGGCCGGATGCGCAGGCGCGGCGCGGCGGCCTTGTCGTCGGTCACCTCAGGTGTTCGCACGGTAGAGCTCACGAGTTTGTCTACGCCACATGCGGGCCGGGAATTCCCGGCCCGCATGTTTGTCGTCCAGCCCAGCTGGTCAGCCCGGCGGACGCCGGCCCCAGCAACTCACCATGACGGGAGCGAAAAAGACCGTGGTCCCGTCGTGGCACAGGCGGGTGAACGCCTCGAGCTCAGCCGGCTCGACCAGCCCGGCGGCGAGCAGGGCGGGAGCGAGTTGAGCGACGAGCAATTCCCATTGCGGCACCCCGCGACCCGGATCGGCATGTACCGGCATGGCCCGCGCATGAGTGCCGATGTCAACCAGACCAGCGGCGGCCAGGGCTCGTGGCAGCCGCCGGCCGAACTCCGGGTCGTAGCTCAGGGATTGCATAAAGGCCCGGCAGGCGCCGGCGACGCGCGTCAGCAGCGGTGAAGGCGGGTCGACCATCTCGGCGGTGGACCAGTCAAAATCCTCGACCAGTACCCAGCCGCCCGGGGCTGCGGCGCCTGCCATCGAGTTCAGCACAGCGAGCCGCTGCGGGAGGTGCTCGAGCAGCAATCGGGCGTGCACGAGGTCGAAGGACCCCTCCGGCAGCCCAGCCGTGACATCTGCTGATCCCACCCGGAGGACATCGCCGGCGAGAGGTTCGAGAAAGCGGATATCGGTGTCGATGGCCAGGACCTGGCCGCCCGGGGCCACCTGAGCGGCCAACGCCTCGGCCACCGTTCCGGTGCCCGCTCCGAGTTCGAGGCAGCGGGCGCCGGGCGCGAGCGCGAAGCGGTCGCACAGCGCAAGGGTTGTCTCGTCGTAGAGCCGGGTCAGGCTCGAGAGCCGCTCCCGCTCGGCATGCCAGCCGTTGTCCAGCGCGTAGGCGGTCATCGCCCGGCCACCACGAACCTCAGGGACTGGATGGCAACGGCGTGCGGACGGGAGGCGTCGGTTACGCGGACCACCGCAGTCCAGCGACCGCCGCGGCGCGGGGTCCCGGCGATCGTTCCATCTCGCTGCAGCCAGACACCCGGCGGCAACCATCCCCGCGCGAGACTCCACACGTAGGGGCTGGTGCCCTGTCCGGCCTGCAGAACGGCGCGATAGGCGCGGCCGGCCCGGCCCGCCGGAACCGCATGGGTCAGCACCGAGAGCGGCGGCGTGATCGCAATGGCCCCTGGCCCGGCAAGGCCCGTCTTGCCCCCGGCGATCGTCATCGTCGGCACCGCGTTGCCGTTGGCGGCCGCCGGATAGGTGGTGATGTCGTTGTCGAACTGGTTCGCCACGTAGATCCGTCCACTGGCGTCGACGTCGATGCCATCCGGGAAGCTCAATCCCGTCGAGGATCCCGAGATGGTCCGGACCGGGAAGACGTTCGGGTCGGTGACGATGCCGATGAAGGAAATCGGATACGCGGTGACGGATTCGCCGAAGGTGTTGGCGGCCAGCAGATTGCCGCCGGCATCCAGGGCCAGGCCCTGCGGGAAGTTGAGCCCGGTGGCGGATCCGGCGATCCGGGCGACCGGCTTGGTGTCGCCCTTGGTGCCGACGCCGTACGCGGTGATGCTGTTGGCGCTGGCATTCGCCACCCAGATCCGGCCTTGGCCGTCGACGGCCACCGCGGCCGGGCTGGAAAGCCCCGTGTCAGGCCCGCCGATCGTGAACAGTGGCGTCGCGTTTCCGCTGGCGCCGGCGGCGTAGATGGTCACGGTGTTCGCGGTGCGGTTGGTGACGTAGATCTTCCCTGCGCCGTCGAGCGTGAGGCCCGCCGGCCCCGCAAGGCCGGTGTTCGCGCCGGCGATGCTGACGGTGGGCTTGGCGGCGCCGCGGTCGTACTCGGTGATGGCGTCGGCTCCGCTGTCCGCGACGAACAGCCGTCCGGCGCCGTTGAGCACCAAGCCATCCGGAGCGTTGAGGCCCTGGGCGGTACCGGTGAGCCGGGTCGCGGGTGACAGGTTGCCGGTGCCCAGGGGGTAGGAGGTAACGGAGTTGTTGGCGCCGTTGGCGGCGTAGACGGCCGGCACGACGGCGTTGCTCGTCACGCTCAGAGCCTTGGTCGCGGTGCGCTTGGTGGGGCTGGTCGAATCGGTGACATTCACGGTGAAGGCCGACGTTCCTGAGGCCGTCGGCGTGCCGCTCACCACCCCCGTCGAAGCATTCAGCGTGAGGCCCTTGGGTAGCTGCCCGCTGGCGAGTGACCAGGTGAAGGTGGGGGTTCCGCCTTGGCGGGCCAGAGTGGCGGAATAGGCCTGCCCGATGAAAGCCGCCGGCAGGACGTTCGTCGTCACCAGCAGCGGGGCCGGTGTGACGGTGAGCGTCAGGAACTGGGTCGTCACCGTGTTGACGAGGCTCCCAGCGGAGATGCTGAACGCGAAAGTGCCTGCAATCATTGGTGTTCCGGCAAGTGTGGCAGCGCCGTCACCGTGGTCTGTGAGTTTCAGCCCATCGAGATTGCCGGCAGCCTTCAGTAACGGAGCCGGAAACCCGCTGGAGGTCACCAGGAAGGTCAGCGGAGAGCCGACCACGCCCGACAGGGCCGGAGAGCTGGTGAACAGCGTCGGCGCTGCGACCTCCTGCGTCAGGGGATCAGAGGTGCTGCCGGTATAGAAGGCGTCGCCGTTGTAGGTGGCCGTGATGCTGTGCAGACCCGGCGTCAGGACGGTGGTGGTGAAGGTCGCAGTGCCGGCGGTCCCGACGGGTGCCGTGCCGAGCACCTTGGCGCCGTTGAAGAAGGTCACGGTCCCGGTGGCGACGGGCTGGCCGGCCATGGGCGTCGCCGGAAACAGCACGGCTGTGAACGCGGCCGGACTTCCGTAGCGGGAGAAGCCGCTTCCCTGCAGGACCGTGCCAGTACCCGGCCGGGCTGCAGTGGCTGCAGTGGCTGACCGGGCGGCGGCAACGGCAGGACCCGTGGTCACCGCCGTTGTGAGGAGGGCGGCCGTGAGGACGGCCATGGCTGCGGCGATACTCGGCCGCCGGGCGCTGAACATTGTCATCGTTCTTTCCCTGGCTGGTTGGGATGAGGGGACGTGACGGCTGCTGCGGCGAGCGCGGCGCTCACCGCGTGGGTGAGGCCGATCCATCCGGTGAAGGGATGGGCGATGCAGCGCTCGTCCGGCAGCCGGCCCGCAATCGGGGCGGCGCCGAGTTCGAACTCGATCGTCAGAACGGCGACAGGACGCTTGATCACGGTCGTATGTTCAGCGCCGGGGGTGCTGCGAGCACTGGGGATCGACCCCGGGATTAGCCGCATGCCACCCTGGGGTTTCGCCACGGCCACCGCTCGGAGGGGGGTGCTGCGACGGATGCGTGACGGGCTCTGGGAACGCGAGCAGGAGCTGCTCGCGTTACACGAGCTCCTCTCGGATGTGACCACGGGCTTCGGGCGGCTGCTGGTGATCGAAGGCCCTGCGGGGGCTGGAAAATCGCAGCTCTTGCTCTCGGCCCGGCGAGAAGCCGAAGGGCTCGCGATCCTGACGCTCGCCGGACGCGGTCTGGAGCTCGAGCGCGGCGTGCCGTTCGGCCTGGCGCGCCAGCTCTTCCTGCCGCGCCTGTTGGGCGCTGCGGAAGATGAGCGTTTGCAGCTTCTTTCGGGCCCGGCAGCACCGGCTGGATTGCTGCTCGGGGAGTCGCCGGCGAATGGCAAGGGGGTGGGTGAGGGCCAGGCGGGCGCGCTCGTTGAGGGGCTCTACTGGCTCGCGGCGAATCTCGCTCGCACCGCAGCACGAAAGGTGCCGGGCTCGGGGCAGCCGGGGCTGCTCCTGATCGTTGACGACGCCCAATGGGCCGATCGCTCGTCGTTGCGCTTTCTGATCCAAGCCGTCGGACAACTCGCCGAAGTGACGCTCGGCGTGCTGCTGGCCGTTCGCACGGGAGAGGCTGACGCCCCCGCCGATCTGCTCGGCCGGCTGCGTGCCCATCCCGGTGCGGCACGCCTGCGACCGGCCGCGCTGAGCGAGTCCGCCGTCGCCGAAGTCGTGCGGGCGGGAGGCTTTCCCGCGGCGGATATGCAGTTCTGCCAGGCGTGCGCACACGTCACCGGCGGCAATCCCTTCCTGCTGCACGAGCTGCTCGCGGTGCTCCGCTCCGACGGCATCACCGCAACTGCTGAGGCCGCGCACCGGGTCAGCGAACTCGTCCCCGATTCGGTCTTGGACGCCGTCGTGATCAGCCTGGGCCGGCTTCCGGAGCAGGCCGCGCGGCTCGCCTCAGCGGTGGCCATCCTGGATGAGGGCGCGTTGCCGATCGCCGCCGAGCTCGCCGGACTCGGGATCGCCGAAGCCGAAGACGCCGCGGATGTGCTGACCGCAGCGCAGCTACTGAACTCCGGTGAACCGTTGTCGCTGATCCATCCGCTCATTTCTGCTGCCGTGCTGGCCGACCTGCCGGAGCGAGCGCGCGCCCGAGCCCATCGTCAGGCCGCGATGTTGCTCTCCGCCTCGGGCGCGGAGGTCGGCCGGGTGGCCGTCCACCTGCTGAACACCCGGCCCAGTGGCGACCCCTGGGCCAGCGAAACGTTGCGCGCTGCCGGCCAGCAATGCTTGCTGCACTCCGAGAATCGCAGCGCGGTCAAGCTGCTGCGACGCGCCCTGGACGAACCACCACCGCCGGAACTTCACGCGGCGATACTTGTCGAACTGGCCCAGGCGGAGGCGGCGGACGATTCGCCGCACGCCGTCAACCGACTCGTTCAGGCGCTGGAAAGCGTTCATGACCCCGGGAAGCGGGCCGACGCGTACAACCAGCTCGCGCGGCTACTGTTCTTCAAGGGGGAGATCGCCCAATCCGCCGAGGCTGCAGAACGCGGCCTGGACGAACTCGGGCCCGCGGATCCGTTGGCGAGCCAGCTGATTTCGGCGCAGCTCACGGCCTCGACCTTCGACACCCGCCTGCGGCCCGGGGTGACCGATCGCCTCGCGCCCTACCTGGAACCTGCCCGCGAGGGCAGGCCGCCGTCGGATCCGCTGATCTGTGCGCACCTGTGCGCGCGCATGGCCATCCAGGGCGATCCGGCGGCGCTGGTGCGCCCGGTGGCTGAGGCTGCATTCAGCCGCCATCCCCTCGTCGACGGATCGGCCCACGGCGTCGTGCTGGCATTCCCCATCGTGGCGTTGGTGATGATCGACGAGCTCGACCTCGCCGGGGCGGCACTCGAACGCGCCTTTGCCTCTGACCGCGCGCAGAGCTCACTGATCCTGCTGACCGTCGCGCATCACTGGCGATCGGTGGTCGACTACCGCCGCGGAGAGCTCGTCGACGCGAAGGCGCACGGGCAGCGGGCGCTGGCCAGCATGGGCACCGAGGATTGGGATCTCTACGGGCCCTGGATCGACGCGAACCTCGCGATGGTCGCCTTGGAACGGGGCGATCTCGCGGGAGCCGGGGCGGTGCTGGGCGCGGCTGCGGCCACGGGCGTCGATCCCATCGGTCGTTGCCTGCAGCTGGAAGCGCGCGGCCGGCTCGCCCTGGACAGCGGCGATCCGTCCCTCTCGCTGGAGCACTTCACCGCGGCGGGCCAGGCCCTCGAAGCGATGGGCCTGCGCAGCTCCGGCTTCGTCAGCTGGCAGACGGGCGCCGTGCAATCGGCCGTCCGGCTCGGAGATCTGGAGCTGGCGGGTGAGCTCGCCAGGCAGGAAGTGGAGCGCGCGCGCCGCACCGGGGTCGGCCGCGTCGTCGGCATGGCCCTGCGCACCCAGGCGATGACCACCGAAGGCGAGAAAAGGCTGCAACTGTTGACAGATTCATGCGCGGCCCTGCAACGGTCCCCCAGCCGCCTCGAGCTCGCCCGCTCACAGCTGGAGCTCGGCGCGGCCCTGCGCAGCAGCGGCCGGCGTACCGCCGCACGGATCCCACTGCGCCACGCACTCGACGTCGCCGCGGGCGCCGGCGCCGAACCGCTGGAGAAACGGATCCGGGAGGAGCTCGCGGCCGCGGGTGCCCGTCCCCGCCGCGCCGCCTTGACGGGCTGGGACGCGCTCACGCCCACCGAGCGCCGGATCGCCCAGCTGGCCGCCGCCGGCCGCAACAACGTGCAGATCGCCCACGACCTCTACGTCACGAGCAAGACCGTCGAGTGGCACCTCGGCAACGTCTTCCGCAAGCTCGAGATCACCAGACGAAGCGAGCTGACGGCGGCCCGCGAGGCGAGTTGAGAAAGGCTCGATGCGACAGCCAGCGAACGCGTCGGGCAGACTCGGGACATGCCAGTCACCGTTTCCAACGCCTCCGACACGTCGAGTGCACCGCAGATCAGCGTCACTCCCGACACGCTTCCGCAGACCCTGGAGCTCGAGGACCTCGTCATCGGCGAGGGGCGTGAGGCGACCACTTCGCACACCGTCAACGTGCACTATGCCGGTGTCCACGTGACGAACGGCCAGGAGTTCGACTCTTCCTGGAGCCGCGGCGGCCAGCCCACCAGCTTCCCGCTGAGCGGCGTGATCGCCGGCTTCCGTGACGGGATCGCGGGCATGCGTGAGGGCGGTCGGCGCATCCTGGTCGTACCGCCGGATATGGGCTACGGCACGCGCGGCGCCCCGCCGGCGATCGGACCCAACGAGACGCTCGTCTTCGTCGTCGATCTGGTCGCCATCTCCTGACGCGGAGCGTCAGCAACGAGGGGCCTGGGCTCCGCGTCAGGCCGGGCGCAGCTGCGAGGTACGCCCTTCCAGCGGTGAACGCACGCTGCGGCGCACGCGTTCCACGGTCTCCCACTGGCCGCCGTCGAGACTGATGATGGCGCAACACGTCGCTGCCACGCCGCGCGTATCGCCGGCCAACGTCTGCTCGCCGATCCTGCGGATCAGCGGATCGGGCCAAGAACACCGGCGCCGTCGCCGATCAGGACGCCGAGGTGGCCGACTTGCTCTTGCGCGGCACCGCTGCCTTGGCCTTGGACTGAGCCCGTTCTTGCTTGGACTCCCGACCGGCCAGTAGATCGGCGGCGTGATCGGGCACGTAGGACTGCGATTCGCGGGGCGGTCGCACGTAGCCCTTGGAGGCGGGCCGCCGGGGCAGCTTGAGCTTGGGCGCGGTGACCTCGCGGTAGTCCAGCGTGGATAGCAGGTGCGCCATCATGTTCAGCCTGGCCCGGCGCTTGTCATCACTCTCGACGACGTTCCAGCGTGCCTCCGGGATGTCGGTCTGGACGAACATCTCGTCCTTCGCCCGCGAGTAGTCCTGCCAGCGGGTGATCGACTCCAAGTCCATCGGCGAGAGCTTCCAGCTGCGCATCGGGTCGGTGAGGCGGGAGCGGAAGCGGCGCTCCTGCTCCTCATCGCTCACCGAGAACCAGTACTTGCGCAGCAGAATCCCGTCCTCCGCGAGCAGGCGCTCGAAGAGGGGGCACTGATGCATGAAGCGGCGGTACTCGGCGTCGGTGCAGAAACCCATCACGCGCTCGACGCCGGCGCGGTTGTACCAGCTGCGGTCGAAGAGCACGATCTCGCCGGCCGCGGGCAGATGCTCGACGTAACGCTGGAAATACCACTGCGTACGTTCACGTTCCGTCGGCGCCGGGAGCGCGACGATGCGCGCGACGCGCGGGTTGAGATACGCGCTGACCCGCTTGATGGTGCTGCCTTTTCCGGCGGCGTCGCGCCCTTCGAAGACGATCGCGAGCCGCTTACCTTCCATGCGCACCCACTCCTGCACCTTGACGAGCTCGGCCTGCAGCCGAAACAGCTCCTGCTCGTACAACCGGGACGGCACCCGCTCCACGAGCGTCGAGGAAGAGGCTTTTGCCTTTGACGCCTTGGAATTGTCAGCGGCCACTGCCGCCACCCGCTCCCGAATTGATGCCGGAGGTCATGCGGCATTGTGACACGGTCCAGCTGCGCGCCGGCCCGGCGAATCAGCCCGGCACCTGGATGACGATCTTGCCCATGGCGCGCCGTTCGTAGAGCACTCGCATCGCATCCGCCGCCTGTGCCAGCGGGAAGCGATCGTTGATGAACGGGGTCACCAGCCCCTGCTCGTACCAGGCGAAAAGTTGCTGGAAATCTTGAGCATTTGCTGCGGGATCGAGGACCGCCGACATCCCGTAGCCGACCCCGACGATCGAGATCCCCTTCAGGATGGTCTGGTTCAGCTTCACCGCCGGAATCTCACCCGAGGCGAACCCGATCATCAGGTAGCGCCCGTTCCAGGCCAGGCAGCGCAGGGGCTCGCGGGCGTCGGCACCGCCCACCGCGTCGAACACGACGTCGACACCGCGACCGCCGGTCGCCTCCTTCACCGCTGCCGAAAGTGACGGCAGCTGCTGATGATCGAGCGCGACATCGGCTCCGAGCGTGCGGACCAGCTCGCACTTGGCGGGCCCGCCGGCGACGGCGATGACCGTCGCCCCGGCAGCCTTGGCGATCTGGACAGCGGCGCTACCGCAGCCGCCGGCCGCGCCGAGCACCAGGACGGATTCGCCTGCCGTCAGCCGGCCGCGTGGGATCAGACCGTGGTAGGCCGTGCCGTAGGCCAGGTTGAACGCCGCGGCCGCATCGAACGGCATGCTCTCGGGCAACCGGTGCACCTGCTGCACTCTCGGGGTCACTACGACCTCCGACGCGAACGCCCCCGACCCGAGCAAGGTCAGCACGCGGTCGCCGACCGCGAAGTCGGCGACGTCAGCGCCGACCTCGGAGATCACGCCTGCGCATTCGCTCCCAGGCACGAACGGCGGATCGGGCCTGACCTGATAGAGCCCGCGCACAATCAGCACATCGGGAAAGTTCACCGAGGCGGCATGCACGGTGATGCGGACCATCGCGGGCCCGAGCGGCGGCACCGGCCACTGCTGCAAGGTCATCCCGCCCTCGCCGGACAGCTCGGTGCAGACGGCAGCCAGGCTCGTGCGGATAGGCGGCGCCGGCAGGTCGGAGTCGGTCATGATGCGCAGTATTCGCGAGCGGAAAGGCAGCACTCACTGCGGGTCCTGACGCCTACAGGTCGAGAACCAACTCATCCTGCGGCGCCGCGCAGCAGATGAGCACTGCTCCCTGCGTCGGCAGGTCCACCGGCGGCGGGTCATACGTCACATCTCCGGCGACCAGGCCGGCCTCGCAGCTGTAGCAGACCCCGGTGCGGCACGACCATCTCGTCGGTACATCACACGCTTCGGCGAGCTCGAGCAGGCTGGCAAAGTCCGCGCGCCAGGGCACCGTCAGTCCGCTGCGGGCGAAGGTCACCGGCGGGCCCGTGCCCGCCTGGCCGGACGGCTGGTGCGGGGGCTTCGGTGCAGTCGCGGCAATGCCCGGCGTCGAGGCCGGTCCGCTGCCGAAGACCTCGGTGTGCACGCTCACCGGATCGACCCCGACGTCGGCCAGCGCGGCGCGCATGTCGGACATGAACGCATACGGCCCACAAATGTAGGACTGCGCACCCGACGGGAGTTCCTGCCCCCGCAGCACGTCGACGGTGACCCGCCCGGAGATATCGAAATCGCGTCCGACCACGTCCTCGGGCAGGGGCGCGCTGAAGCACATCACCCGATGGGCGTGGGGCAATTGGGCCAGCAGCGAGTGCACCTCAGAGGCAAAAGGCAGGTCGCGCGAATTGCGTGCACCATGCACCCACCACACCTCGCGGGCCGGCCCGGTCTGCGCGAGCGCGTACAGCATCGCCAGCACCGGCGTGGCGCCGATCCCGGCGGAGATCAGGATCGCGGGCCGGTCGACGGCTCCGGGCGAATCGCCGGAATCAAGAATGAACTGCCCGCGCGCGGCAGCGATGTCGAGTTGCGTGCCGACCTTCAGCTGCCGGTGGATGTACCCGCTGACGAGCCCGTGCTCCTCACGCTTGACACTAACCCGGTAGTCCGCCGAGCCGGGCGCGCTCGACAACGAATAGCTGCGCGCCACGGGCGGCTCGCCGGGCGTCAGCTGCACCCTAAGGGTGAGGAACTGCCCAGGCAGCGCGGGCGGAAATGGCGTCCCATCAGTGGTGGTCAAACGCAGCGACAGAACCGTGTCGGTTTCCCGCTGGATCTCGGCGACCACCGCCCGCCGGAAGCCCGGCCAGGTGGGCGGCGGCACCTTCGCTTCCTCGTTCAGCCCGGCATTGCCGGCCTTTCCCGGGCCGGCGGCCAGGATCGCTTCGAAGGAGGCCACCCATCCTGGGCTGAGCGCGGGCAGCCTCGAGGCGCGCTCCACGTCGGCGGGGTCGTGGCCCGGCAGGTAGAGCAGGCCGTCGATCTCCGCGACCGACATCGCGCCCTCGCCCCGCCTGACCCGTTCGATCGGCTGCCCAGCCTCGACGTGACCCTCCCGGAGCACGCGGAGATAGAACCCCGGCCGTCGATGGGAGACGAGCAACGACGGCAGCCGCGGCTGCCCCATCCGGAGCCCGACCCGGTAACAGGTGACCCGCGGAGCGCTGACCTCGAAAAGCGCCTCGCCCACCTGGAGCTGGTCACCGATGCAGACCTCGTCGTCCGCCAGGCCGTCGACGGTGAAGTTCTCCCCGAACTGGCCGTACTCGTAGCCCTCCAGGCCGAATTCGCCCTGCCAGTGCCGGTAGGAGTCGAGCTGGTAGACCATCACCGCCCGGTGGGGCCCACCATGCCCGGCGACATCTCCCTGGCCGTCGCCGTCGATGTTGAGCGTGCGCACCATCCGCGGGCCCTTGACAGAGCTCTTGTAGACGCCGGTGTGCACGACGCGACCGCGCCAGTCGACGTCTTTCGGCAGCCCTACATTCAGGGCGACCAGCTGCCCGACGATCGCGTCCTGCGACATGTGCAAGATCTTCCGCCAGGTGACCTCCGGATGACCAGAGGCAGCGCCTCAACCCGTTACCGGCACCGCCTGATAGCGCAGGCCATCCATCAGCAGCGAACAGATCCGGCAGGCTTGCTCCTGCCAACCGGGCTCGTCGGCGGCGAGGCACACACCGCTGAGGGCCCGCAGCAGGTCCGTCGGATCGACATCTTCGCGGATGGATCCGGCGGCTGCAGCGGCCAGAACCAGCCCGCGGATCGAGGCGTTCATGCGCTCGTGGGCGTACGTGAAGACCGGGGAGTCGGCCGCCAGCACCGACTTCAGGTGGCTGGCCAGGCCCTTCTTGCTCGCGACGTAGTTGACGAAGCGGCGCATGAACTCATCGAGCGCGCGATCGGGAGGCAGCTCGCTGAGCAGGTCGTCGGCACTGTCGGCGAGCTGATCGATGTTGCGCCGGAAAACCGCTTCGAGAAGCGCATCACGGCTGGGAAAGTGTCGGTACAAGGTGCCGATTCCGACGCCGGCTCGCCGGGCGATGTCCTCGAGCGAGGCATCCACGCCGTGCTCGCTGAACGCGTCTGAGGCCACCTCGAGCAGCTGCTCGCGGTTACGCCGCGCGTCGGCCCGCATTGGCCGAGACACGATCCACACCTCCACCTAAAATTCATTTGCCAAACGGAGGGACCCTCCGATATGTTACCGGAGGCAGCTTCCGCTTAGTGCCACTGTACGACGCCCAAGGCGATAAGTCTCGGGGGATCTTCGGCTCGGCCGGCCGATGACTTCCGGAGCGGATCGCCGTCTCACTGGGTGACAGGCGTACGACCGAGCAGTTCCGTTCCAGGCCGCACCCGCCGGGTGCGGAGACCGGAGATGAGTTAGACCGTGACCACCACAGACTTGCGCGAACAGGTCTCCGCTCGCGCCGACGCTCCTCGTGACCGTCGCTGGCTCGCGCTCGCCGTCATCGGCGTCGCTCAGCTGATGATCATTCTCGACGCGTCGATCGTGAACATCGCCCTGCCCCACGCCCAGGCCGCGCTGCACATCAGCGACGCGTCACGGCAGTGGGCGCTCACCGCATACACGCTCACGTTCGGCGGGTTGCTGCTCCTCGGTGGCCGTATCGCCGACTACCTCGGACGCAAGCGCACCTTCCTCGTCGGGCTCTTCGGCTTCGCCGCCGCGTCCGCCCTGGGCGGCGCTGCGCAGAACGCCGGCTGGCTGTTCGGCGCCCGCGCGCTGCAAGGTGTCTTTGCTGCCGTCCTCGCTCCTGCCGTGCTCTCGCTGATCACCACCACCTTCACCGAGCCGAAGGAGCGCGCCAAAGCGTTCGGCGTCTACGGCGCGATCTCGGGTGCCGGCGGCGCCATCGGCCTCATCGCCGGCGGCGCGCTGACCGAATACCTCAGCTGGCGCTGGACTCTGCTGGTCAACGTGCCGATCGCGCTGGCGGTCGCCGTCGCATCCGTCCCGCTGCTCAAGGAAAGCCGCGTCGAGGGTGACCGGCACTACGACGCACCCGGCGCGCTGCTCGCCACGCTCGGCCTCGCCTCGCTGGTCTACGGCTTCACCGAAGCATCGCTGCACTCGTGGACCGCAGGCTTCACCCTCACGCTCATCGGCGCCGGGGTCGTGCTGCTGGCCGGGTTCGTGGCCTGGGAGTCGCGGGCCGCAAACCCGCTGCTGCCCATGAGGATCGTGCTGAACCGCAACCGCGGGGGTTCCTACCTCGCCTTCCTGCTGGCGACCCTCGTCATGTTCACCGTGTTCCTGTTCCTGACGTACTACTTCCAGGGCGTGCTCGGTTACTCGGCGCTGAAGGCCGGCGTCGCGTTCCTGCCCTTCCCGGTGGGCGTCATCGTCTCCTCGGGCATCGCGTCACGCACCCTGCCGATTTTCGGCCCCCGGGTGCTCGGCGTGACCGGGTTCCTGCTCGGCGCGCTCGGCGTGCTGTGGCTGACCCAGCTCTCGGCAGACTCGTCCTACCTGACCCACATCGTGCCGTCCGAGCTGCTCATCAGCATCGGCATGGGACAGGTTTTCGTGCCGCTTTCGTCGACCGCTCTGCTCGGCGTCCCGAACCACGACGCAGGTGTGGCCAGCGCGCTGGTCAACACCATGCAGCAGGTCGGCGGTTCACTCGGCATCGCGTTCCTGAACACGATTGCCACGAGCGCGACGGCGCATTACGCGGTCAGTCACGGTGGCTTGTCCAAGGCGGCCACCACCCACGGGTTCACCACGGCGTTCGCCGTCGGGGTGGGCGTGCTGGTGCTGGCCGCACTCATCGTGTTCTTCCTGATCCAGTCGGGCCGCAAGACTCACGAGTCGGGGGCTCTGGCTGCGCCCAGTGACGGCCTCGATGAAGGCTCCGACGATTACAGCTATCCCGACGCGGCCGGCCGGCCTCTCCCCCAGGTCCCCCAAGCCGCCGACACCGCGCCGGTGCCCACGGCAGGCTGACGCGAAGCCAGCCCGCCGGCAGAAAGGAACCGGTCGCTCTCCCCCGGAGGAGCGGCCGGTTCCGCTGCGTCTGAGGTCGGCGGCCGCCGGCGAGTCGCCGGGGAGTCGCCGGGGAGTCGCCTCAGGCAAGGCGTCCCGACGCGGCCAAAGCCAGGCCATGGTCGCTATGCGCCTCGAATAACGACCAGGGCCTGGCCGTAGCCGCGTCGGGCGGCAGCGGAACGCGCCGGCGAGTCGAGCTCACTGCCGCTCAGGAATACTGGGCCTCATGAGTGCCCCGGCCGGAAGGCGAGCTGCGATCGCCGGGCTGGGTATCACCGAGGTGGGCAAGGTCTACGGGCGCAGCGCGGCACAGTTCGCAGCGGATGCCGTCCGCCTGGCGGCGGCCGACGCCGGGCTCTCTGTTTCGGACATCGATGGATTGCTGGTCTCCTCCGGCGTCACGGGAGGCGTCTCCATCGGACTGCAGCAGGCGCTGGGCCTGACGGATCTGGCCCTGCTGTCGCAGATGCAGGCGTATGGCGCGACGGCGGGCGCGATGGTGACCACCGCCTGCATGGCCGTGCAGTCAGGCATGGCGGAGGTAGTCGCGTGCGTCTTCGGTGACGCCCCGCTGACCGAGGGCCGGCGGACCGGCGCCGCGTACGGCGGCGGCCGCAATGCTCCGGGGGGCTGGCGCGGGATGATGTCGGCGGCCGGCATCAACGGCGCCAATTCCATGTACGCCCTCGCGGCGCGCCGCCACATGCTCACCTTCGGCACGACGAGCGAGCAGTTCGCCCACATCGCCGTCGCGCAACGCGAATGGGCGATGGCGAACCCGCAGGCGCAGATGCGCACACCCATGACCATCGAGGACCACCAGTCCTCCCGCTGGGTTGCCGAACCTTTCCACCTCTTCGACTGCTGCCTGGTCTCCAACGGCGGCGTCGCGGTCATCGTCACGAGCGCCGAGCGGGCCGCGTCGCTGCAGCAGCCGCCGGTCCACGTCCTCGGCTGGGGGCAATCTCATCCGGGTCATTCGCTGCGCCGCTCCGACGACTTCGGCCTGGTGACCGGGGCGAAACGTTCGAGTGCGACGGCCTTTTCGATGGCCGGGCTGACCGTGCGCGACATCGACGTCTTCGAGCTCTACGACTGCTACACGTACACCGTGCTGGTCTCGCTGGAGGACTACGGCCTCTGCGCCAAAGGCGAGGGCGGCCCCCTCGCTGCCAGTGGCGCGCTCAGCCGCAATGGAAGCGTCAAGGTGAACACGGGCGGCGGCCAGCTTTCCGGCTACTACCTGTGGGGCATGACTCCGATGTCGGAAGGGATCATCCAGGCGCGCGGGCAGGGCGGTGAGCGCCAGGTCGAGCGCCACGACGTCGTGCTCGTCTCCGGCAACGGCGGCGTGCTCGACCACCACTCGACCACCCTGCTGTCTGGCCACGCACCGTGAGCCGGCCCCCCGTTAACCGCACCATCGTCACCATTGGCAGGGAGATCGAATGCCGGTAGGAACCGTTGGAGCCGTCGGGGACTTTGCCCGCAGCGACGAGACGGCCGAATTCCTCGACGCGGCAGCGCGCGGGGAGTTTCTCGTGCGCCGCTGCGAGCGCGGTCATGTCAGCGAACCGGCTGCTGTCTGCTGCACCACGTGCGGGTCCGCGGACGTGTCATGGATCGCGGCCAGCGGGCGGGCGCGGCTGATCTCCTGGGCCGTCACGCATGGCGTCACACCTTCGGGCGAGGCGACGGCGAACGTGCTCGCCATCGGCGAGCTGGAGGAGGGACCATGGTGGTGGTCGTGCATCCCCGGCGCCGACCCGGCTGAGCTCACGGTCGATGCGCCGCTGCAGATCAGCTTCGAACGCCCTGGAAACACTGAGGAATCGCTGCCCGTCTTCCGGCTCGTCCGATGAGCGCCGAGACCAGCGACCCGCTGATGGCCAGTGAAGCCGACCCCACCCCCGGCTGGTTCGTGCGCGCCATCGCGAAGCGCCCCGAGATCCGCAGCGTCGAATCAGAAGGGGCCCGGATCAGCTACCGGGTCTGGGGAGAGCGCGGCCGCCCCGGGCTGATCCTCGTGCACGGAGGCTCCGCCCACTCCGGATGGTGGGACCACGTGGCGCCGCAGCTCACGTCGCACCGCGTGGTCGCGCTCGACCTCAGCGGCCACGGCGATAGCGATCGGCGTCCCGAATACGACCTCGCGACGTGGGCGCGCGAGGTACTCGCGGTCGCGGCGGCCGAGGGCCTGGACAAGCCGGTCGTCGTCGGCCACAGCATGGGCGGCTGGGTATCGGCGACGCTCGGCGGGATGTACGGCGACCAGATCACGGCCGTCGCCATCCTGGACTCGCCGCTGAACGACCAGCCGCCCGAGGAAGCCCGGCTGAACGAGCGCCGCCAGCCGACCCGGGTCTACGAGAGCATCGAGCAAGCGATGCTGCGGTTCAAGACGATCCCGCCGCAGGACGTGGTGCTGCCGTACGTGCAGGCCCACATGGGTCCGCAATCGCTGCGTCCGGTCGAGGGCGGTTGGACCTGGAAGTTCGACCCGCTCCTTTTCGGGCGACGGATCCTGCTACGCGAATTGCTGGCCACGCTCGGCTGCCCGGCCGCGCTCTTTCGCTCCGAGCACGGCCTCGTCACCCCTGAAATGGCGGAGGAAATGGCGCAGATCGCCGGCAACCAGTTCGCCGTGGTCGATCTGCCGGCAGCGGGCCATCATCCGATGCTCGACCAGCCACTGGCCCTCGTCACCGGCCTGCGGACGCTCTTCACGTTCTGGCCGGCGCCCCGCTGAGTTCGGGCCCGGGATGCAGGGTCCGCGTCGTCCACTCCCCGCGGGCGGCGGGATCGAGCTGATGATCCAGGCGCAGCGTTCCAGGACGCGAGGCGATGAACTGCCCGAAGACCGTCGCGAAGGTGTCCTGCTCGATCGGCCTTCGCACCAGCAGCTGCGCCGGGTCCTCGCTCGGCGTGGCCCCCTCGACGACGGACAGCCAGTCGGGCCAGGCCTGCCGGGTCGGGGCACCGGGATCGCCGCTGAATCCGAGAGCCTTCGGTCCGAAGCGGGGATCAAGCCCGGAGCGCAGCAGTCCGCCGGGGGTGAACATGTAGGTGCCGGCCGCGAGCTCCCTGTCATCCAGCCGCTCACCGTCGAAGGACCACCAGCGCAGCCCGGACGGTCCGGCCAGCACCAGATTGAAGCTCGCCATGCCGGTGACGTCGAGGAGCTCCGGCCACCGGGCACCGTGACCGGCGGCCAGCAGCGGGAGCACTCCACGGCTTGGTGCGCCCGGCGCCGCCTCCCGCCGCTCAGGGCGGTTCAGGACGACACCCGTCACGCCGGTACGGACGTCGGTGACGCACCAGCTTCCACCGGCCTGCCGGTCACGCCCGCCGATGACGTCGGGCTGCTCCGGCCACCAGGCCGCCGGCAGATCGAAGGCGCGACTGATCAGCTCGTCCCGCAGGGCCAGCATCTGCACGGGAAACTCATCGTCCGCCGACCAGCGGCACACCACTGTGCACACGCGGCGAACTCTACAAACCCCGCAGGCGGCGAGGTCTGGCGCGGCAGGGCGGGCTACGGAACGAGAACGACGGGGCGGCCGGCGCGGCCGATCAGGCGACCCATCCCCGAGGGCAGGAAGCGGGCAATGAGCCGCGGGCGCGAACCGACGATCACGGCGTGCGCCTGCAGTTCGTCGGCGGTCTCGATGACGGCCCGGACGCTGCTCCCGATGCGCACCACCAGCGAGCCCTCGATACCGCACACCGCGCATTCCTCGGCAACCTCGTCACGGATCCTGATCTCGGCGACGCTCTCGGCCTCGACGACCGCGGCCAGCGCACCGGGCGTGTTAGCGAGGTAAGCGAATCCCGAGGGCGATTTGCGGACGTACACGGCAACGAGGGCAGCGCCCTGCCTGCGGGCCAGCCCGGCGGCGTACGACACCGCCCGCATCGAGCATTCCGACCCGTCCACGCCCACCACGATCGACGGCGACTGCTGCGCGCAGCGGTCCGCGGCCGGATCAGGAGCGGTGCTGGGTCGCCGGGCCTTGCCGGACGAGGTCCCGTGCGCCCCGCGTGCTAGCGGTCGATCGCTCATCCAGGCACCCTCCCAGGCCGAGCCGCGGCGTGCAGGCGAGTGGGCTGACTATTGCACTTGCGACCCGCTCTGACCACCGTTGCGAGCTAGGTATTTGCTGTCAGTTCTGGGTCAGCCCGCCGGGGTCACGAAAGTGATCGGGCGGCTGGCGGCCGCGCACGCGCTCACCCCGTCCGGGATCTTGCCCTGGGCGATCAGCTGGCGCCGAAGGTCTGAAAGGCAGCGCGGGGCGTTGGACGCGACGAGCGAACCCAGCGTCGGGAAGGTCGCCACGGAAGCGTTGCTGAAGGTCTCTCGGGCGAGCTGAGGACCCCAGGTCGGCGTGGTGAACGGCGACAGGGCGCCTTGGGCGATGAGCGTCGGCGCACTCATGGCGAGCGCGGCGTTGAAGGCGGTTGCCGGGAGCCGGCTGACCTTCCAGGCGCCGCAGTCGAAGGCGCCGGTCTCATCGACGCCGCTGAGCTCGAGTCGGGTATCAGAGGCGAGCCCGTGAGCCTGGCTCACCGTGAAGACGTCGTAGCTACATTCCTCGGAAAGCACGGCGCCCCAGGGATAATCGGGGTCAAGCACTCCAGGTTCGTACGCGATCACGCCGTCGGCCAGCAGCCGGTCGAGCATCGCGCTGCGCGGATGTGCGATGGCGCTGGCGAGAAGCGGAAGTGCCCGCGGATCATCCATTTCTGCGGCGATTCCCTGCGCCACCCGAGCCCCGTCGACCAGCACCCGCTGCGTCGTGCCCGCGTTGTTGTCCCCCAGCGCGAAGGACGGGGCAGCCTGGTAGGAGGCGAAGAGTTTCGCGTACAGCGCGCGCAGATCACCAAAAGCTCGGCAGCCGGAATCGGCCGCGCAGAGCTTGGAGTAGCTATCGAACGCCGTCGCCAAGTACTGGGTCGGGTCGGTCGAGGAGCTCTCGCCGGCCACTACCGGGTCCTGCAGCGACACCGTCGCAACCGCCTGCGGCGCAAGGCGATCGAGCTCCAGGATCGACACCGAGTCGGTGAGCCTGCCGGCGACGTTGACCCGCGGCAGCCGGAGTGCGCGCAGCAGATCGAGCATGTCGTCGGCGTCGGTGTAGTAGGTGAACATGTTGGGATCGACGCCACTGGACTGCAGGCGTGCGAAGCAGGCCTGCAGGGCATTCCGGCGCTGCGTTTCGACAGCCGTCGCACCCGACTTCTGGGAGAGCGAAGCAGGCGCGATCTTGGCGTATTCGGGACAGGTGAGCACCGGCGTGGACGGAGCGAATCCCCGGCGCGACACCTGGATCTCCTCGGCGTGATCGCGCACCAGCGAGTCGCTCAGATCATCTGAACCGAAGTCGACCACCGGGGCGCTGGTCACCTTCCCCCGAGCAGGAGCGCGCGTGACCGCAAGCGTGACCTTGGCGCCGGTCGGCTTCGACCGGTCCTGCGGCACGGTCAGCGTGCCGCAGCTCGCTCCTGGGATGTTCACTTCGCTGGAGCAGGTATCGGCGACGAACTGCGGCGTGTACCCGGCGGCCGGCGGAAGGGCGTGCGTCGACGGCTTCGAACCGCCTTGTGAGATGCCAACGAGAACCCCGGCGACGATTGCAGCGACCGCGACCAGGGCCATACCCCAGACCCAGCGACGACGCCTGCGTGGCGCCGCCGGCGGGATCGTCGGCGCGGCGGGTTCAGCGGGAGTAGAGGGACTCGTGACGAGGTTGGTGGTCTTCCCGCCCTGGATCGGCGTCGTGTCCGCCGTGACGGCTGCTGCCGCGGCATCGGCGAAATCCTGGCAGCTCGCATAGCGATCACCGGGCTGCTTGGCGAGCACGCGCTCGAATACCGGTGCCAGCGCTCGGGAAAGCTGCGGATCGCCGCCCAGCGCCGGCACCGGGTCGTTGACGTGAGCGATGAGCGACGCTATCGGGGTATCGCGCCGGAACGGCACCTCGCCGCTGAGCAGCTCGAAGAGCATGCACCCGAGCGCGTACTGGTCCGCCCGGCCGTCCACGTGCTCGCCGCGCGCCGTCTCCGGAGCCGCGTACGCCGGGGTGGCGAGGATCTGGCCGTCGCTGGTGACGAGGGTTCCGCCGCTCTCCGCCCGCGAGATTCCGAAGTCCGCCAGCACCGCGAACGGTCGGTCGGCCGGTCCGGGCATCAGCAGCACGTTCGCCGGCTTGATGTCACGGTGCACCAGGCCGCTCTGGTGCGCAGCGTCGAGCGCCGAGGCGAGCTGCCTGGTGATCTCGAGGGCGACCGGGACGGGAATCGCGCCGTCCTCGGCGAGGCGCTGGAGCAGGTCGCCGCCGCTCACGTACTGCATCGTGAAGTAGAGCAGGCCGTCGTACTCGCCGCGGTCGTAGACCGTCACCACATGGGGATGGACGAGGCCGCACACCAGCTCCGACTCGCGAAAGAACCGGTGGCGGAACTCCTCGTCGCCGCCGAGCTCGCGGTTGAGGACCTTGACGGCGTCCAGCCGGGGCAGCCGCGGATGGCTGGCCAGGTAAACCTGGCCCATGCCGCCCTGTCCGAGCTGCCGCTCGATGACCCAGCCGGCTATTTCCTCCCCTGGGTCCACCTGCCGAGCGTAAACCGCAAGTCGCTCAGCGTTGACCTGCCCATAGCAGCGCGGCGATCTTTCCCAGGTCGGTGTTGATCGTCAGCACGTCGTTGACATCCTGGATCGGCACATTGTTGACCAGGAGCGAAAATGCTAGCAGCCGCCCGTCCTTGGTCTTGATGTACCCACCGAGCGCCTTCGTCGACAGCACGGGCCGCCCGTTCAGGAAGTCGGGCCCGGCGAGGGTTCCGGTCTTGGCGAAGACGTGCCCGGCCGCCGGGGACTTCGGCACCACGCCGGCCAGCGACCCGTCCACACCCAGGATCGGGAGCACGCTGCGGTAGCGGGCGAAGTCGGGCCGGCTTTGCATGTAACGCAAGAGATCAACGACCGCCTGCGGGGTGACGAGGTCGGCCTGGGAAGCGCCTTGCCCGTCATTGAGCACAAGCTGTTTGGTGTCGACCTTCGCCGTCTGCGACAGCCAGCGCTGCTCGGCAGGCAGGCCGTCCAGGCACTCAGACTCGTGGTCGTGGACGGCCAGCAGGCAGACGGAGAGGTTGGCTCCCACGTTCAAGCTCACCTTCATGATGAGCTTGATGTACTCCGACAGCTTCGGCGAGACGAAGACCGCCACCTGCTTGGAGGGGGCGTACGAACCTTTCGCCGGCAGCAGGGCCGCCGGGTTCGCGCCGGTGCTCGTGGTGGTGACGGTGACGCCGGCCCGGCGCAACGCCTCGATGAAGGCGGTACGCGCAAAGGCGGGCGGGTCCTCGATCTGATGCACGTAGACCACCGGCGCGTGCCCGGCGGGGACCGAACCGCTCAGCAGCAAGTGTCCCGGTGAGGTGACCTTGCTGGACAGCTTGATAGCGGAACCGGCCGCCCCGGTGGTGACGTTGGACGTGACGGTGTACGCCGCCGTCTTCGGACGCCAGTCCAGCCCGGCCTTCTGCCCGACGGCCTTGGGTGTCGCGATGACGTCGATGAGGTTGTCGTTGATGCTGATCGGATACGTCGGCACCTCTTCGTTCTGCTCGGTGTCGACGTCGAACAGCCGGTCATCGATGACCACGTTGCCGGTGATCTTCTTGATGCCCGACGCCCGCACCTGCTGCGCCAGCTTGTTCAGCCCGGCCAGCGGGTTCTCCGGCGTCAGGGTGGCGAAGCCGGGTAGCGCGTTGGCGTCAGCGTGATCGAAGTTCTCGAAGTCGACCGTGCCATCGGGCTTCGTGCGGCCCCCCATCGTCAGGTCTCCGGAAGCGACGAGGACGAGGTTGGAGCTGAGCGTGCCGTTTGTGGCCGGCCCGGTCCGGAAAACCGGGGTCTGGAAGCGGTAATTCGGCCCGAGCGTGCCCCAGAGCGCTGCGGTGCTGAAGAGTTTGGCGTTCGAGCCGGGGATGAAGAACTGCTGCGCGTTCTGTGACGTCAGGTACTTCTTGCTCGACAGGTCCTGCGTCAGCATTCCCCAGCGGCCATTGGCATACAGCGGCTGGTTCTGCACCTTCAGGATGGGAGCACCGGGGCTTGTCGCAGCGGCGGGGCTGGTGCTTCCGGCGAGCAGGGTCAGGCCCAGCGCTCCGGTAACGACGACGGCTGTAGCGACCAGGCGCGGGCGGGACGCCTTCACTTGGTCGCGCAGACCGCGAGCTGGAAGATGTTGCGCAGGGCCGGGAATTGCGCCGGGTTGGTGTTCGGCGTGATCTGCGCGTTGATCGACACCGTTGCTCCCCGGCTGCCGTCTGCCGTCGAGGCCACGAACTGCGTGTAGCCAGGAGTGTTTCCGGTGTGGCCGTAGAAGGTTCCGCAACTCGTCACGTACTTGAACAGCCCCAGGCCGGCATAGTTCGTGCCAGGCCCCGTCGGCTCCGAGTTACCGGGCCGGAAGGTGAACTGCGCCGCCCGGGTCGCCTTGTTGAAGAGTGCACCACGCACGTATCCGCGCACGAAGGCAAGCGCGTCAGCCGGAGTGGAGACGATGCCACCGGAAGCCCAGCTCCATCCCGCGGCGAGCAAGTTGGTGTCGTCCTCGAGCGGCTTGGTGCTGATGTCGTAGCCACGCAGCGTCGGGGTACCCATTGCGGAGCCCACCGGCAGGCTGGTTCCCTTGAGCCCCAGCGGCGCGTACACGTTGCTCGCGAGAACGCCCGCGTAGCTGCGGTTCGTGACGTTCTGGATCATCAGGGCGACGAGCATGTTGTCGGAGTTGGAGTAGTGGTACTTCGTGCCCGCAGGGAAGAGCAGCGTCGGATTGGTGACGTAGGACAGCAGCACCCGAGGCGCGGGTGGCACCTGCGGCGACTTGCCCACCGCGATCTTGAAGGCGTCGAACGTGATCAGGTCAGGGATGCCGCTGGTGTGCTGGAGCAATTGGGCCAGCGTGATGTTCTTCCACGCCGCCGGCATCTTCGGCACGATCTTGCCGACCGTGTCGGCCAGTTTGAGCTTGCCGCGCGAGACCAGTGACAACGCCGCCGCACCGCTGAACGCCTTGGCGACGCTCGCCATCCGCATCTGGCTGTTGGCGAGCGGCTTCGCCTTCGTCACGACATTGGCCACGCCTGCAGTTCGCAGCGTGAACTTCTTGCCCTGACCGATGGCCACGACGATCCCCGGGGATCCGCCCTTCGTGACCACGAACGCGTTCATCGCGTTCTGCAGCTTCGCGCCTGCCGACACAGGAATTGCACAGGCGAGCGGGGCGGTCCCGGCGAGCAGCGCGGACGTGACCGCGACGGCGATCAGGGGCCGCCTGGCGAGACGATTGAGACCGGACAACCGAGACATCGCGAAGACTCCCCATATGCATTGCGCAAAACCGCCATGACCACACGGATCAGTGCGAATTACTTAGCCGCCATCATGTACCGCCGGGGTGCTCGACGGACCCGTGGGAGTTATTGCGGTGATTTGTCTCCCCCGAGCGGCCTAATCTCAGGCGTCGACGAGCGCCACGGCCTTCTGCCGGCGGTCCTCGAGCCGGCGCCGGGTCATCAGCAGTGCGGCGATTCCGTCACCCACCGCCGATCCGAGCTGCTTGGTCGACCCGGCGCGTACGTCCCCCGCGGCAAACACCCCGGTCGTCGATGTCTCCATGGTCGGGTTGGTGACCAGGAAACCCCCGGCGTCGCGCTTGAAGGCGTCGCTCAGGAAGGCGGTATTCGGATCGAGTCCGATGAAGACAAACGCTGCGGCTGAAGGGAACCGGAGCGTCTCGCCGGTCTGGCGATCGCGCGCCACGACGGCGGTGAAACGCCCCCGGTCCCCCTCGAGTTCGACGATGTCGACGCCCGTGTGGACCGAGAATTGCGGATCGGACCGCACCCGGGCCTGCAGCACGCTCGACGCGGAAAGCTGGGAATGCGCGAGCACCCGGACCTTCTTCGCGAATTCCGACAGATGCAGGCCTTCCTCGAGCGCTGAATTCCCGCCACCGATGACGACGACTTCGTCGGCGCCCTGGTAGAAGGGACCGTCGCAGGTGGCGCAGAAATGCACGCCGGCTCCGATGAGCTCGTCCTCTCCGGGCACCCCGAGCCGGCGGTAGGTGGATCCCGTCGCGACTATCACGGCATGCGACGTGAGTAGCTGGCCCGAGGCGAGGGTCGTGATCACGTCGCCGCCGTCGGGTTCGATGTTGGTCACCGAGACGGCCGACAGCATCTCGACGCCGTAGCGGCGCGATTGGGCGACGAACTTCTCGGTGAGCTCCGCGCCGGAGATGCCCTCGGGGAAGCCCGGATAATTGTCGATCCGGTCGGTGATGCCGGCCTGACCACCGAGCGCGCTGGCATCCACGACGATGGCATCGATGCCCTCACGGGCTGCGTAGATCGCGGCCGCCAGTCCCGCCGGGCCGCCGCCGACGATCACGAGGTCGTACGCGCTCCGGTCGGCCTCCAGCGTCAGACCGATCCGATGAGCCAGGGCCTCGTCACTCGGATTGACCTCGAACGTGGCGTCGTCGTAGACGACCGTCGGGATGATCTGGCCGCCGTTCTGCAGCGTCTTCAGCTGATCGATCGCCTCGGGATGCTGGTCGATGTCCACGAGCTGATACGCGACCCGGTGAGCCGCCAGGAATTTCTTCACCCGCTTGCAGTGCGGGCACCATGGCGCCCCATAGACCGTGAGGGCCGGTGCGCCGGCGGAGCTCATCGTGCGACTGTAGCTGCGGCGCCCGCGCCGTCGCAGGCTCACGCCGGCGCAGGAAGGGCTGCTCCACCCAGCGATAGCGATGGAGGCGAGCGAGGTCGCCTCGCCGGATCAGGGCACCGCTGGCGTCTCCCGCGAGCGCGCTGGCAGCCAGGACCGTCAACCCCGTCATGGCCAGATACGCCGGCATCAACTGACGCTTGCCTGGTCAGCGCCGATCAGGGCTGGAACGAAGCGCGCGCCGCATCGCGCCCGCGCTTGGCCAGATCCCAGAAGTCGGGGGCGCCGTTGCGCAGGTCACGCGCCGTGTCGACCAGCGCGCCAAGGGCCGCGTAGGCGAGCGAGCCCCCGACGGAGATCCGGCTCACACCGAGGTCGC
>DATAVO010000128.1:0-5813 GCA_036267695.1 Frankiaceae bacterium | reverse complement strand
GCTCGCGTTGACCGCCGCCGCGCTCTTCTACATCGCCGACGAGCTCAGCCCGCAGACCGGCATGACGAGCCTGATCGTCGTGCTGAGCGTCATCGGGGTCGGCACCGGTCTGGTGATGACGCCCAACACCAGCTCCATCATGGCGAGCGTGAGCGCCGGCCGGCGCGGTGTGGCCAATGCGCTGCGGGCCATGATGCAGAACGTCGGAACGGTCACCGGCACTGCAGTGTGCCTGGCGATCGTGACCCGTCCGCTCGACCCGCCGGATCAGGCGGCGGCGTACGCGGGGACCCTGTCGCGGCTGTCGGCACACCGGCTTCCCGCCTTCACCGCCGGCTATCACCGCGCCCTGCTGTTGCTGGGCATCGTGACTGCCGTCGGAGCGTTCGCGTCGCTGCTGCGCAACCCGCCGCCCACGAACTAGCGCTCCGGGCGCGCCACCGCGACGCTCTGCATCTCGCTCTGCACGAAGCTGGTCAGGGCGACGGCGTGCAACCCTCCAAGGCCGCCGCAGACGACCGGCACGAACTGATCGGGCCGTCCGCACAGGCGTACCCGGCCCCGCGCGTCGACGCGTCCCTTGTCCTGCAGCACCTGCTGGTTGTGCGGGCGGAACAGGTCGAGCGGCTGCCAGGCGTACTCCCAGACGTACTCCTGGAACGCCTCGACAGCCGGAAAGACCTCGCTCAGCCGGGCCGCCCACATCGGGTTCACCAGCAGCACGAGCTGGCCGCTGTCGCCGGTGAGCTCCAGGAACCAGTTGTTCATCGGAAACGCGACGCTCTTGGCAATCGTGTACGCGAGATCTCGCGGATTGTCGTTGTTCACGTCAGCGAGCGGGTAGGTCCCTTTGCCGCCATGAACGGTGACGACCTCCTGATCGGCGGCGAAGCCGCGGCGCTGGGCCAGCGAGGGCCATGGCGAGCGCTCCTCCCATTCGCCGAAGCACAACCCGAAGCGCGCCGGCTGGCCGAAGACCGTGCGCGACGTCTCGCCCGCGCGCTGGCCGCCGATGTTGCGCAAGCACAACGAGACCGCGCGCCCGATCGTCATCGAGCCGCGCCCCGCCGCGCCGCCGAGGCAGCCGGCCCGGTAGTCGATACCGAGCCGGTCACGGCTCGGTCCGTTGACGATCAGCATCGGGAAGACGCTGGACGTCGTGGTGGTGAGGGCGAACGCGTTCCACTCCGGAATGAGAATGGCCGAAAGTGCCGACAGCACAAGGGGAAACGCGGCCGGTTCGACGCCCGCCATCGCGGCATTGATGGCCGCCAGCTCGACCGTGGCCGTACCGAATCGCGGCGGCAGCTCGCCCAGCACGTCGCCCGGACGTGCCACGCATTCGGCCAGCAACGCCTCGACCCGCTCATCCGTGGGCGGCAGTAGCGGGACGCCGTCGCCCCAGCCCTGCTCCATCGACAGCTCGTACAGCGCGCCGGGATCGGCGGGAATCTCCAGGACCGGCCGGGTCAGCCCTTCGGTCACCGGACTCACGCAGCGCCGAGCAGCCGCAGGAAATGCGGGTAGTACTCAGCGGCGATCTGTCGCAGGTCGGCGTCCTCGCGGCCTTCCAGCGGATATGGGAGCACCAGCATCTTCAATGCCGGGTGGCCAAGGAAGCGCGCCATGTTGGTGCCGTGCGGGGCGAACTCGTCGCACACCGCGACGACCGAAGGCTTACCGGCCGTTTCCAGCGCCACGGCATCGTGAACGCTGTTGGACGTGCACGACCCACAGGTGCCCAAACCCGCGACGCCGCAGTCGATGTCGGCAGCCCACGCGCGTACGTCGGCCTTCGTGCGTTCGCCTTCTGCGCCCACCCTGCCGCCGGCTTTCAGCACGACCGGCTCGGCGCCGTCACGGCGCAGAAAACTCTCCCATCGCTCGACTATCAGCATCCACGAGCGCCACGAACCCTCATGGCGCAGCCCCACGCGAAGCCCGGTGATCGGCCGCGAGAGCGTGAACGAGGGCGCGCCGGTCTGCTCGGGGGTCGGCGCGGTGGGAAGGCGGATCCGCCAGCTGCTGGCCGAACCAGCACTGCGAGTGGTACGGGTGTCAGTGACCATGGGCGCCGGCTACCCGCGGGTCCCGGAGCACCAGTTCGTATTCGGTGGACAGGCGCCGCGAGAGCGCGTCGCCGATGACCTGCTCCAGCAGCGGGCCCGGGAGCACGCACTCCGCGCACGTCGCATCGGTGACGTGCAGCTCTACCTCGATACGCGAGGTGGCAGGGTTGGCCTCGACCAGCGTGAGGTCAGCACCATCCGCCTGCAGCATGGGCGCGAGCTCGGCGATGGCGTCGTTGACGGCGTCCAGATCCATGCGATGAAACTAGGTGCATAGCTCACGCAGTGCAACGTCGCGTTCTGCTGCCCGCCGGCCGGCCGGCCGGCCGGCCGGCAAACAAAACGATTCCCCAGGGAGCGCGGTCACTTTTCGGCTGAGCAAACGATCCGGTGCGCTGCCATCGCTCGACCCGGCGGCACCGCATCGTTTGCCTAGCGGAAATACGCCTACGCACCCGGGGGCATCACATCGTTTGCGCGGGCGAGGTGCCGGACGCGGCGTCCGCGAGTGCCGCCAGCACGCCCGTGAGGGCCTCCCGGGTCTGGGGACTGGTGATGAGCCCGTCGGTTCCGATGTCTGCGCGACCCACCGGGATCCGTACGCAAGCGGCGTCCACCAGCCGGGCGTCGGTGTAACGCAAGACGGTCGCGAGTTCCGCGTGAGCTCCCACGGCGCCGTTGGGTCGGGTCGAGATGTTGACCCAGCCGCAGGGCTTGGCCGAGATCTCGACGCCGCCGACGGTCCAGTCGAGCAGGTTCTTCAATGACCCGGGAAGGGCTCCGGCGTACTCCGGCGTGCAGAACAGCACCGCGTGAGCCGATTCGACTGCCCGGCGTAGCTGGGCAACGGGCTCGGGCAACGGTAGCTCGTCGAGATCCGGGTTGAAGTGCGGCAGCGAGGTCATGACGTCGTAGACCGAGGCCATAACGTTCACTGGAGCGACGGCAGCCGCCGTGTCCAGTGTCGACCGGTTGGTCGACCCCCGCCGGGTGCTGCCGCAAATCAGCAAGATCTGCGTCGCCATTGCCGAAGGTTAACGGCTCACGGTGCAATCAATCCACGTGCCTGCTTGGCGCGCAGCACCCGTAGCGCGGCGTTGTTGACGATCGCCGCAAACGTGGGGTTGGCCCGGGCGTAGGCGAGCACCGTGTCATACATCGCAGGGATGGTCCGGGGGTCGACGGTGAGGACGATGTCGCCGCCCGACGCGATGAACAGGAGGGCTCGCGTGGCCGGTGCATAGCCTGCCACCTGGCGTGCCGCGCCGAGGTCGTCACTGATGACGACACCGCCGAAGTGCAGATCACCGCGCAGGACCGTGTTGATGATGAAGGGAGAGAACGCGGCCGGATTGTTCGGGTCGATACGCGAGTAGATCGCGGTCGACATCATGACCAGCTGCGTGCCCGCATTGATCGCAGCGCCGAACGGCTGCAGGTAGGCATCGCCGCGGGTGGTGATCGAATCGACGACGCCGCTGCTGTCATCGGTGTTCGCGGTGACCCGGCCGAGTCCGGGGAAGTGCTTCAACGTGGAGGAGACGTCGGCCCCGGACATGCCT
This sequence comes from Frankiaceae bacterium, assembly GCA_036267695.1. Lineage (GTDB taxonomy): Bacteria > Actinomycetota > Actinomycetes > Frankiales > Frankiaceae > DATAZK01. The sequence continues at coordinate 2,182 of DATAVO010000128.1, read as the reverse complement.
TGCACGAAGGCCGTTCCATGCGCCGCGACCGTGGCGGGATTGAAGCCGAATTCGCGCTGGAAATTGCCGATCGGTGGGTTGAACGACGAGGGGCTCGGCACTGTGTCCATCACCGGCGCGAGGTCGACGTTCACACCTGCGGCGCGCAGCTGGCGTCCCCAAGCTCCCGCATCCAGCCGCATGGCCGACGAGCTCAACGAGCCTTGGGAGAGCGCGCTCGGGATCGCGGAGAAGCCGGGCCCGTTCAGGACCTGCACCTGCCCGCCCTCCTGGTCGGCGGCCACCAGGAGCGGCACACCGGCGGTGGCAGCAGGAGTCGTCTTGATCTGCAGGGCATTGGTGACGTTCGCTACCGCCGCGATGCCGGAGAAGCTGCGGGAGGTCAGCACGATGTTGCCGATGTGGCGGCTGGTGATCTCGGCGGCGACCGTCGGGTCAGCCGAGGTCGCCGGTGTCCCCACCATGAACAGCTGCCCGACCCGTTGCTCGAGGGTCATGCGGGCGAGTACAGCGTTGGCGCCGCCTTTCGGGACAGGGACGCACGCGACGGCGAGCAGCCCGGTCGAGACCAGGACCGCAATGGCTGAGGTGGCTCGCCGGGCGCCCCAAGGCCCCCACCGGCGCGACATCTTCACGACAGGGACCTAACACCACAAAGGACGCAGAGGCGAACCGCCGCGCGGGTGTCAGCCTGGGTTGCGTATCAGCGATTCCGGCGACAGTTCAGCGACCGATGCGTGGCCCGCGAGCCCGACCTGCAGGTCGAGGTCGGCGAGCAGGCTGCGAAGGACGTGATGGACGCCCTCCTCGCCCGCGACGGCCAGCCCGTGCACGTAAGGCCGCCCGATCAGGACCGCTTTCGCGCCCAGGGCCAGGGCTTTCGCGATGTCGGCGCCGGTGCGGATCCCGCTGTCGAAAAGGACCGGCAGCCCGTCCGCCGCGGCGACAATGGCGGGCAGTGCCTCGAGCGATGCGACGGCGCCGTCGACCTGGCGCCCACCGTGATTGCTGCAGATCACGCCCTGCACCCCGGCGTCTGCTGCGCGGCGCATGTCGCCGGAATGCTGGATGCCCTTCAGCACGATGGGCAGCGACGTGATCTCGCGCAGCCACGCCAGATCCGACCAGGTGAGCGTCGGATTGTTGAACACCCGGGTGAACTTCAGCACCGCGGCAGTTGGATCGTTCGGATCCAGATCCGCCGTGAAGACGGGATCGCTGACGTAATTGGCGATCCCGATCGACTGCAGGAACGGCAGGTAAGCGGTCTTCAGGTCGCGCGGCCGCCACCCCAGCTGCCAGGTGTCGAGCGTGACCACGATCGCCTGGAATCCGGCGGCCTCCGCGCGCGCCACGAAAGAGGCCGCCAGCTCTCGCTCCGTCGGCCAGTACAGCTGGTACCACTTGGGTCCGCCGTCCGCCGCAGCCACTTCCTCCATCGCGGTCGAGGAAGCCGTCGAGACGACAAACGGCACCCCGAGCCGGCCCGCCGCGCGCGCGACCGCCGGCTCGGCGTCCGGATGCACGATCGACAGCACCCCTACCGGAGCGAGCATCACCGGCGCCGGCATGGCCGTGCCGAGAATGGTGGTCGCATGTGAGCGCGCCGCCGGGATGCCGCGGAGCATGCGGGGGACGAGCTTCCAGTGCTGAAACGCCGCCCGGTTTGCGGCTGCTGTGTCCTCCGCGCCTGCGGCGCCCTCGACGTACCCGATGGCCTGCTCGGTCATCACGGCAAGGGCCGCATCACGCATTTCGCGCCAGTCGAATGGCAGCGCGGGTTGCTCCCCGAAAAGGCCCTTGAGGTAGATCTCGTTCTGGAAGTCGGAGAACGGTCCTGGCGCGGTCACGCCGTTCACCCTGCCACTGTCTGATGCCGCTGTACGTTGCGTCGATGTCCCTGCGGCCACTGGTGATCATCACCGGGCCGCCTGGAGCCGGGAAAACGAGCGTCTCAGGGCTGGTTGCCGCCCGACTCGAGGCGCCGACATGCCTAATCGAGTCGGATTGGTGGTGGACGACGATAGTGAGCGGCTGACCCGAGCCCAGCGAAATGCTCATGTTCTGCAGGGTGTTTGGATGCGGCTGGTGGGTTCGGGGTTGAGGCGTCGGTTGAGATCCCGGTCGAGGAATGACCGCCGCTTGCTGATGATCACGGGTCGGTTGTCGGGTGGTTGGAAGC
>DATAVO010000127.1:0-25177 GCA_036267695.1 Frankiaceae bacterium | reverse complement strand
ACCCGTTCATCGAGCCGAAGGTCGTTGGACTGCTCCAGGCCCTCGACATCCCGTTGCCTGACGAGCTATCGGCGCCGTAGGGACAGTCCAGCTCACCTGCCGTGAGCGTCAGCCGACACGTCGGGATCGTGATGACCCGTCAGATTCGGCCTGCGAAGTCACGATAATTGTCTGCATCCCGCTCCCCCGCTTGCAGGTCGAACGCGGCCTAGCACACCGCTGAGGCAGCCCTACACAACTGCTATCGCGATTACGCGCAGGTGAACGCGGCGCAACTGGCGGCGCTCATCTAGGCGCGGCTTCGGCTACCGCACCGACTCCGAATTTGCCACATCGACGGCCGGCTTCGTCCAACGATGCTCCACGTTGGCCCAGCGCCAGTAGCCGATAGCCACGACCCAGGTGGCGACGAAAATGCCGACGATGGCGAACCCGACGTTGTTGAGGTTGATGCCGGCGACCCAGTTGGTCACGGTGTTGTGCCAGCCGGCGTTGTCATGGAGCACGCCGATCAGTTCGACACTGCCGATCAGGAAGGCGACGGTCACCGACAGCCCGGTGATCGAGATGTTGTAGTAGACCTTGCGCACCGGGTTGAGGAACGCCCAGTCGTAGGCCACGCTCATGAACATCCCGTCGAGCCAGTCCAGCAAGCTCATCCCGCTGGCGAACAGCAGCGGCAGCACCATGACGGCGTACCAGGGCAGGCCGCCGGCGGCGCCGGTACCGGCCAGCACCAGCAGAGCGATCTCGGTGGCGGTGTCGAAGCCCAAGCCGAACAGGATGCCCACCGGGTACATCTGGCCCGGGCGGGTGATGGTCCTGGTCAGCCGTCCGAGGATGCGAGCCATGAAACCGCGTGCCTGCAGGTGTGCTTCGAGTTGAGCTTCGTCCAATTCGCCGCCGCGCATCGCCCGGAAAACGCGGATGATGCCGATGAGGGCGATCAGGTTCAGGAAGGCGATCAGGTAGAGGAACGATCCGGTCAGCCCTGTGCCGATGATGCCCAAGGTCTTGTTGGCGGTACTGCGGTCGGAGGTCAGATCCCCGACGATGTGCGCGCCGGCAGCCACCAGAGCAGCCATCCCGGCGACCATCGTCGAATGGCCCATGGCGAACCAGAAGCCCACCGACTTGGGGCGCAGGCCGTCGCCGCGCAGCTTTCGGGTGGTGTTGTCGATGGCGGCAATGTGGTCGGCGTCGAATGCGTGTCGTAGGCCGTAGGTGTAGGCGGTGATTCCGAGGCCCACCCCGAAGACCTTGGTGCCGAGCCGGTAGTGCGCGGGCCCGACGGCGCCGAGCAGGATGGCGAACGCCACCACGTGCATCACGAGGATGACGGCGAACAGCGCGCCCGCCTCGATCCAATCGCGGCGGGTCCAGGTCGTCAGCATGGTGCGGAACATGCCGCCTCGACCCTCGGGTGAGCCGGCCATGGAAACTGGCGAAGTCACTGTCGCTCCTTCGGGATTGCGCGTCCCGTTGCGTGGATCTTGCGCAGGCCGGGGTCTGACTTCCAGCTCTGGGCTGGTCACAGTGGCGCGACCGCACCGGAATCTCACCGGCTTCCCGTTCCTGCTTTGGCGAACGCCACGCTACGTCATCTGAGCAGATGTACAGGCATCAGGTGGCAGCGATTCGACGCTGAAGAGTGGAGACTGGTGCGGTGCATCTGATCCCGACCGACCGCCGGCATCGCCGGGTGCTCGACGAACACGCCGTCTGCGACGCGCTCGCCGGCCTGCCCGATGACCAGACCGTTCGGGAACGAGCTGCCGTCTTCGCCGCGATGGGCGACCCCAACAGGCTGACGCTCCTGCTGTGCATGCACACCGTTCCGGACATCAGCGTGACCGACCTCGCGGTCGCCGCGAACATGAACGACAGCACGGTCAGCCAGGCCCTGCGACTCCTGCGTTCAGCGGGTCTGATCGGCGACCGCCGGGATGGAAGAGTCATCCGTTACCGAGTCACCGATACCCGTCTGGATGCGCTGCTCCGGAATGTGTCAGCGGGTCGTTGAGCGGATCGCGTGCCGGACTTCGGGAGGCCGCTATCCTGCGCCGTTCGGGGAGATCGTCTTGCCCGTCACGTAGCGGATCGCCTGCAAAACGTCAGGGACATCCCATGACGTGGAGGCCACGATCGTTTGGTTGTGGTGCCCGGTGTCGCTCAGGAACTTCTCCAGCTTGAGGGGTATTTGCGCTCCGTTGACCCATGGCGTCGCGTCTACCAGCCAGGCAATGTGGCCGTTGGGCCGGATCACGTAGACGACGTTCTCATGATCGACGTCGTAGGTGAGCGGTGCGCCGGTGAGCCAGTCGTGTGGGCGCGGGCCAGGATCCTCTGCGACGCGACCGTAGCTGAGATGAAAGGCGTTCCAGAAGCTGGCAATCTGTGCTGAGCTGCCGCCCAGAAACTCCCAGTTGGGCTGCGCCCCATACAAACCCTGGTACGCCTTGAGGTGGGCCTGATCATCGCGTTGTGGGTCGACCGTCACCTCTACGAATTCGATGCTGCTGGTGAGGCCGGCCGAGCGGGTGTCGCGGTCCGCGACCCCAAAGTTGGCGCTGATCAATGGGCAGATCTCCTGGCAGAGCGTCAACGACGGTGACAGCACGACGGTCTTGCCGCGCAGGCTCGCTAGCGTGACCGCATTGCCGTTCTCATCCGACAGCGCCATGTCTTCGACGTTGGTCGGGACCGTGAGATCGACCGTGGTGCCGTTCTTGGGCACCGGATGCGACGAACTCGACGATGACCCGCACCCCGCCAGGATCGCGCTCAAGCACATTCCACCAATGACTGCCGTTGCGGTATCAACCCGCCAGCGTCGCCGGAGCCGCACCGGCGAAGGTCCTATGGGACGCAGGGCTACGGACCGTGGTCGTCGAAGGAAACTCACACCAGATAGGTGCATGGATCGGGCCCGAAAGTTCCCTGCGATCTCCCCTAGCGGCTCGCATCACTTCCGCCCACCGAGCTCAGGGCATGCGTCCTGCTGTGATCCGGTGCCCGTTCGCGGCGACGCTGTCGGTGTCCAGCTCAGTCTGCAGCGACCACGGCGGCGTCCGCCTCGAGAAGCCGCTGCATCAGTGCCGCGATCTGCTTTCGCTCCTTGGCGGTAAGGACATTCATCGCTGCCGGCGACCGCTGGAGGATCGCTTCGGCGGTGGCAATAGCTTCGCGGCCAGCATCGGTGAGGGCCACCAACTTGCGCCTGCGATCGTCCGGATGAGGCCGCCGCACGACGAGGCCGTGGGCTTCGAGCTTGTCGACGATCAGCGTGGCGTAGGGAGCGTCGACCTTGTTGGCCTCCGCGATTTCCCGCAGAGTCATGGGCCCCTCGCGGAGCTGAAAGAGCACCTTGCCTCTACCGGCGCCCAACCTGAAGCCGAGGGCATCGGCGAGCTCGCCGTGGCGGTTGTGCGCCTCGACGAACTCGCGCATCAGAGCCCAGACCTTCCCCGCGCTCTCCCCCGCCGCGTGAATGTTCACCACGGCACGGTCCGTCCCAGATAGTCGACGTAATGCAGTCCGGGTTTGGTACGCAGGCTGTCCAGTGTGCGGACGACGTTGGGGATGCTCTCGTCAATGCCCAACCGTGCGCCTTTGCCGCCGAGGTCGGTCTTCACCCAGCCCGGCGCCATGAGCACCAGACTTCGCCGCTCGCCGCGGTGACGGGCCGCGTAGCTACGCATGAACGTGTTCAAGGCAGCCTTGCTGCCACGGTAGACCTCATGGCCGCCGCGCTCGTTGTTGGCTACGCTGCCCTGCCCCGACGACATGACCCCGATCATCCCGCTCGGCTCCACGTGATCCGCGAGCGCCTCAATGACGCGCAAAGGCGCGAGTGCGTTGGTGACCATGACCCGCACGAACTCGTCGGTCGAGGTTTCGGCCACCGTGCCCTCGGGTTCGTTCGTGACACCCGCGTTCACGAAAAGGAGATCGAACGTCCTGGTGCTCAGCCGCCCTTTCAGCGCAGCGATCTGGTCGGGCTCCGTGACGTCGACGGACTCGATTTCGATCGACTCATGATGGCGATCGGCAAGCTCGTGGAGTGGTGTTCGTGCTGGGCCACGAACCGTTGCGGTGACCTGCCGGTTGGTGCGCAGCCACTGCTCGGCAAGTGCCAACCCAAGCCCACGTGAGGCGCCGATCAACAAGACCCGTCGAGCAGCGGACGGGGCCTGATCATCCATCAGGCTAGTTGTAGTCATAGCAACGGTTATATCTCATCTAAGTGATTTGAACGAACAGCGCGAACCGGCCTAGCGGCGAGCGGTTCTCGCGAGCACGCCGTCCAGGACGACGTCGATGGCGAAGCGGAAACGTTCGTCGACATCGCCGGCGACGAGCTGCGCGGTGTAGGCGGTGATGAGCGGGAACTTGCCCTCAGGCAGGCGGGAGAAGTTGGCTTCGACCTCCTCTGCAAGCGCGTTGGGGTCGGTACGCCGGAGCTCGGCCTCGATCGCGGCATAGGTCACCTGGGCGGCGAGGACATCAGCGGCCCACGCGGCGTCCTGCGGGTCGAGGCCGCCGGCCAGCAAAATGCCGAGCATGTTTTCGAGCATCCGCAGCGACACTTCGGTGCGCGGGGGGTCGACCATGGTGGCCGCCGCCATGCCGGGGTGCGCCACGAGAGCGTCGCGGGAGCGCGTCAGCAACGAGTGGATTTGTGCTCGCCACCGCTTCGCGTCGGGCTTCTCGAGCTTGATGGTGGCGACGATCCGGTCGAACACCGCTTCCAGGAGACCCTCTCGCCCTTCGACGTAGACGTAGAGCGATCCGGCGCCGGTGTCCAGGGCTGCCGCGACGCGCCGCATCGACAATGACTCCAGGCCCTCTGACTCGAGGATGGCGAGCGCTGCCTCCACGATCGCGTCCCGGCTGAGCGGTGCCTTGGCCGGGCGATCACGCGTGGAGCGCGGGCGGGTCGAGGGAGTCATCGAGGTGGGCCTCCTGCCGGCTTGACGCGTGCTCTGGTAAAAACATACAGTGTTCGTGACGAACGATGTTCGTGACGAACGCCGTTCAGTGGCTCACTCCGCACTCCTCGCTGAAGGGGACACCATGACCGCCGCCCCGAGCACCACAGCATCCACCCTCCCGGCCGCCGCGATGCCGTACCCCATGCGCTGGATCGTCGCGGCCGTCGTGCTGGCCGCCAACACCATGGACCTGCTTGACGCGACGATCGTCAACGTCGCCGGTCCCTCCATCCACCGCGATCTCGGAGGCGGTGCGAGCACCATCCAGTGGTTGAGCGCGGGGTACACGCTGGCGTTCGCCGTTTTTCTCATCGCAGGTGCCCGGCTCGGCGACATCTTTGGCCGGCGTCGCCTTTTCCTGCTCGGTTCTGTGGGATTCACGGTCTTCTCGGCTGCGTGCGCGGTTTCCCAAGGCATCGGCATGCTCATCGTCTTTCGTGCGCTGCAAGGAGCCTTCGGGGCGTTGATGATTCCCCAGGGCTTCGGCCTGCTAAAAGAGGTCTTCGACGACGAGGAGCTCGGTCGGGCCACGCGACTGTTCGGCCCGACGACGGGCCTGGCCATGCTGGGTGCCCCGATCCTCGCCGGTGCGCTGATCGACGCAAACCTCTGGAACATCGGCTGGCGGCTGGTCTTTCTGATCAACGTGCCGATCGGTCTGATCGCCCTGCCGTTTGCGATCCGTGCGCTGCCGAGCGGTATCAGCCACCCCGACCTCAAGCTCGACGTCGGCGGCGTGTGGCTGGTCGGCCTCGCACTGGTGGCGATCATCTACCCGCTCATCCAGGGGCAGACCGATGGCTGGCCGGCCTGGACGTTCGCGATGCTGGCGGCCGGCGCGGCCCTGCTTGTCGCCTTCGTGCGCCACGAGCAACGGCGCCGCCACAACGCCTTGATCGAGCCGACGCTGCTGACGAACCGCACGTATCTCAGCGGGATTGCCGTCATGTTGTGCCTGTTCGGCGCGTTCGGCGGCCTGCTGCTCTGCGTGTCGCTGTATGGCCAGCTCGGCGAAGGGTGGTCGCCGATCCACGCCGGGCTCACCCTGACACCCATGGTCGTCGGGATGATCGCCGGAATGGTCGTGTCGGGCATGTTCGTCGAGCGGTTCGGACGCCACCTGCTGCACATCGGCATCGCACTCATCGCTGCCGGGACGGCCACGCTTGCGCTGACGCTGACCGGTGTCGACGCCGCCTCGACATGGGACCTCGTCCCGGGACTGCTGCTGGTCGGCGCGGGGGTCGGCGCCGTGCTCGGCCAGCTCATCCAGTTCATTCTCGCCGCGGTGAACATGAACGAGGTCGGGTCAGCGTCCGGCGTCATGGAAGCGTCGCAGCAGCTGTCCACGTCGCTAGGCGTTGCCGTCCTCGGCACGATCTTCCTGTCCCTCTTCCCCCACCATCTCGCGGCAGACGCGCTACGCGTCACCGCCTGGGTGTGTCTGGTGCCGCTGGCAGCAGCTTTCGCCTTTGCCTTCCGGCTCCCCCAGCATGCGTCGCCCGCAGCGGCGCACTAAGGGGGCCGTCGCCTCCGTCACGTCGAGGCAGTTCTGGGGGCTGCGGGGAGGACACTGGGCCCATGGAAGCGTCGAAGCAGGGTGACGGAATTCCCATCCAGCACGTCCGCATTCACGGCGAAGACGTTGCCTACCGGCGCTGCGGCGACGGCCCTGTTCTCCTGCTGCTGCACGGGATTGCCGGCAGCTCCGGGACGTGGATCGCCGCTATGCGCCTCTTGCAGCGCGACTACACCGTCATCGCCCCTGATTTTCTCGGTCACGGCAAGTCATCCAAACCACTCGGCGACTATTCGCTCGGCAATCATGCGAGCGGCATCCGTGACTTCCTGCAGACGTTGGGCATCGAACGGGTCAGCGTCATCGGGCAATCCTTCGGCGGCGGGGTCGCGCTGCAGTTCGCTTACCAGTTCCCTGAGCTCTGCGAGAGGCTGGTGCTTGTCGACGCCGGCGGCCTGGGCCGCGAGGTGAGCATCCTGCTCAGGCTCATCACCTTGCCCGCCGTCGAATACGCGATGCCCGTGCTGTTTCCGGAGTTCGTCCGCAATTGGGGAGACCCGGTGGCAAAGTTCCTGGGTGACAAGGGGATTCGCAGTGCCAGGGGTATCGAGATGTGGCGTGCCTACAGATCGCTCACCCAGCAAGAAAATCGGAAGGCGTTCGTACGCACGATGCGCGCGGTCATCGACCCGGGAGGTCAGTCGGTGAACGCGATGAGCCGGATGTATCTGGCGGCCCATCTGCCGACGCTCATCGTCTGGGGCGAGCAGGACCGCATCATTCCGGTAGCCCACGCCTACCAGGCACACGAAGCGATCGCCCACAGCCGGCTGGAGGTGATGCCTGGCGTCGGGCACTTCCCCCATGCTGAGGAGCCCATCCGCTTCGTGGAGATCCTGCGCGATTTCCTCAGCACCACCGAGCCCGGTTCGTTCACGCCGCAAGAGCGCCAGGAACTGCTGAGGGGCGCCTCAACTCCCGGCGGATGAACCCGCCGGACGCTCCCCGACGACCCGGCCCGACGGGCACTTTCCAGCTACGGGTATGACTGAGTGACATCGGGCGAGTCCGGAGGCGACATGCGCTACGACATCATCGATTGCGACACGCACATCACGGAGCCTCGTGACGTCTGGACGGCCAGGGTGCCCGAGCGCTATCGCGATCGCGTCCCGCATGTGGTACGAAACGATTCGGGCGTTGATGTCTGGCTGCTCGACGGCGCTCAGATCTATACGGCCGGGATCACCGCGCTGGCCGGCTGGCACTCACCGTTTCCCAGTGCGCCGCCGACGTATGAGGACATGCATCCAGCCGCGTACGACTCGCATGCGCGCCTGAAGCTGATGGACGGCAACCGCATCTGGGCCCAGGTGCTCTACCCGAACGTTGCCGGCTTCGGCAGCCAGAAGTTCCTGCAAATCAAGGACAATGCGCTGAAGCTGGTGTGCGTCGAGGCCTACAACGACTTCCTGCGCGATTGGGCTGCGGCCGATCCGCGCCGGCTCATCACCATCATGTCGATGCCGTTCTGGGACGTGGACGCCTGCGTAAACGAGATTGCGCGTGGGGCGGCCGCCGGCCATCGCGGCATCCTCTTCACCGGCGAACCGCAGCGCTTCGGGCTTCCCTTCCTGGGCGAGAAGCACTGGGACCCGTTGTGGTCCGCCGCGCAGGACGCCGGGCTGGCGATCCACCTGCACATCGGCAGCGGCGATGTCGGCAACATCTTCAGCGCCGAGCGCGTGGCGGCTCACGGATCAGCGGCGACGTACGCGCTCAGCTCCGTCGATCTCTTCCTGAAGAACGGCCTGCAGGTCTCCGATCTGCTGCTGAGCGGGGTCCTCCCCCGCTTCCCGAACCTTCGATTCGTCTCGGTGGAGAGCGGCATCGGCTGGGTCCCCTTCGTGCTCGAAGCCGTCGACCACAGCTACCGCGAAGCCCGCCCGCACCGTACGAGCGAATGGGAGCTCATGCCGTCGGAGTATTTTCGCCGGCAGGTCTACTCGACGCACTGGTTCGAGACGGTCCCGCTACGCAGGTTGCTCGACGATTTGCCCATAGACAGGCTGCTTTTCGAGACCGATTTCCCGCACCCCACGTGCCTCTACGACGACGTGGCGGGGCGCGTGGAAGAAGCCTTTGGCGGAATGGATGCCGACTTGCGGCGCCAGCTGCTGTGGGGCAATGCCGCCGAGCTCTACGGGATCGCCGACCCGCCCGCCTGACGGCGACCTCGCTTGGCGGCAGGCGCCAGCAGCAAGGCGAGCGCCAGATTCAGCAGCTCCTGGTTGAGCTGATCGAGGTCCTGGCGGTCGTCGCCCTGCGAATCGCGTTCCCACGCGGCCAGCGCGCCGATCACGAAACGGGTCATCAGCGCTACCCGTCTGGAGCGGTCAGCGACAGGCAAGTGCTTGAGGCGCTTGATGATCTGGTTCAGCAGATCGGCCACTACGGAGACGGTTTCGACCTCGGGGTTGGGTCGATCGGCGGGCGGCAAGGGCGATTGGGGATCGAACACGTTCAAAGGGGCGTCGGCCAGCCACTGCTCGTTGAACCGCGCCCAATAGCTCGGTGCGCTCCGGGCCAGCTCGGACGCGAGCGGATCGATGTAGATCGAGACGAGCGTCGCCAGTGGGATCGGCCCTTCGCTGCGCGCCGCAGTCAAGAGTTCCACGCGGCGCTGATTGATCCCGACGGTGTGCCGGGTCCAGACGGCCTCGAGCAATCCGTCCCAGGAGCCGAAGTGGTAGGCGACTGCCGAGTTGTTCTTCTGCCCCGCCGCTCGTACGACCTCCGACGCGTTCACCCCACGGAAGCCCCGCTCGGCCACCAGCCGTTCGGCGGCGCTCACGAGTGCCTGCTTCGCGATTGACCCAGCTTCGTTCGGCATGTATTAAGAAGCCTATCTTAATTCCGCGCCCTCTTGGAGAACGCATGGCAGCTCGGCGGACCACTCGGACACTTCGGATGCTAGGGGGCGGCGTGGCGATCAGCGCGCTTCTCGGCGGCACCGCTTTCGCTGCGGGCGGGAGCGCTGCCCGGGGCGTGGAACCCGCCCATCACGGTGGGTCGCCTGCGCTGCGTGCGGGCGCGCTGCTGACCGCCGCGCCGATTACAGGCAGCCCGGCGTTACCTGCGGCCGCGAGCACCGACCTGATCACGTACGTTTCCGACGACGCTCAAGGCCATCCCATCGTCGTGTCCGGAACGGTCTCCGTGCCCAAGGGCCGGGCGCCCCGCGACGGGTGGCCCGTCATCAGCTGGGCCCACGGTACGAGCGGCTATGCCGACACTTGCGCCCCTTCCAACGACACCCCGGATGGCCTCGACCACGACTACTTCGCGGTGATCGACCCCACCCTCAATGCCTGGGTGGCGCGGGGCTACGCCGTTGTCCAGACCGACTACGAGGGCCTGGGCACGCCCGGAGGCCACCCGTATCTCAACGGGGTCAGCGAATCCAACACCGTGGTCGACATCGTGCGCGCCGGCCGCGAGCTCAACCCCGGCATCGGCCGCAATTGGATTGCCATGGGCCACAGCCAGGGGGCGCAGGCGGCGCTGTTCGCCGCGACGATCGGGCAGAAGCGAGCGCCTGAGCTACGCCTTCGCGGCGCGGTTCCGATTGCGCCGGGAGGGAGTGGTATTGCCCAGTTGGTGCCGTTCATCAGCGCCGGTTTGCCGGGTTCAGAAGCTGCCGAGGCCTTCCTGCCGATCATCCTTCTCGGAGCTCAGGTAGCCGACCCGGCGATCGACCCGCAGGCCTTGCTGAGTGACGCGGCGCTACCGAGCCTGACCGCTGCCCGCACCGGCTGTCTCGCGCAGCTGCGGGCGGTTCTACCGGTTCCCGGTCCCAGCGTCTTTCGTGCCGGCGCCGATGTGACGGAGCTCGACGCCTACCTGGCCAAGCAGGATCCCAACACGACCGATCCGAAGGTGCCGACGTTCATCGCTCAGGGCGGCGCCGACACGCTCGTCTCGCAGCCTGCTACGGACGCCCTCGTGAAGAACCTGTGCAGCAAAGGCGCGGCGATCAGCTACCAGGTCTATCCGGGGCAGGATCACCGCGGGAGCGTCGGTGCCTCGCTGGCCGATGCCGAGCACTTCGTCGACACGGTGATCGCCGGGCACCGGCCAACCACGACCTGCTGATGGCAAGACGAGCCGTTCGGCCCGACGCATCTCATGGCGGGCTGAACGGCGACAGGTAGTAGGCGCCGTCATCGGCGCGCAGGACTCCTATCGCGGGTTCGGAGAAATGCGTGCCGATGACGGCGGTGCCTGAGTCAGCAAAACGTTCGAACATTTCCCGCCGCGTTCGACGCGCCTGTACCGGATCGTAGTCGGAGATGGTGCTCCACTCCGGGTACGCGATCTGGCAAGGGTGATGTATCGAGTCGCCTGTGATGAGCGCTCGCTGCCCCCGCGATTCGAGCAGGACGCTGACGTGGTGCGGCGTGTGTCCCGGCGATGGGATGAGCCGCATGGTGTCGCAGATGACCTCGTCGTCGGCGACGAGATCGAGCAGCCCCGCCTCGTCGAGCGGCTCCACGGAATCACGCATCCCCGCGAGGTGGTCCTCGCCCTCGTCGACGGGAGCGCCCCTCCAGTACGCGACCTCGTGCGCCGACATGACGTAGCGGGCGCGGGGAAACGTGGGATGCCAGACGCCGTCCCGTACCGAGGTGTTCCAGCCGACGTGGTCGAAATGCATATGCGTGCAGACGACGCGGGTGACGTCAGCGGGAGCGATGAGGTCCCTGGACAAGCGCTCCAGGAAATCGCCGTTGCGACAATCCCACGGAGGTCCACTGCGCGGCTTGCCGTTGCCGACACAGGTGTCGATGATCGTCGCCCCGTCCGGCCCCTCGATCAGAAACGACTGGACGACGCCTGTCAGCTGACCGTTCGCGTCCACGTAGTCCGGGGACAACCATTCCGCGCGCAAAATGGACTCCCGGTCCGCCGCCGCGAGGATCTCCTGAAGCGCCTTCGAGGCATCCAGTTCCACGATCCGGGTCACCCGGAGATCGCCTATTCGCCAGCAGGGGTAGCTCATGGCGTCGCCTCCGCAGAAATGGGCAGCTGTCCCGCACAGGGTAAAACCGTTGCCCGTACATACCGAACGGTCGGGGTGGCACGACTCGAACGTGCGCCCGCGCGGTCCCAAACCGCGAGCTCTGCCTACTGAGCTACACCCCGTCGATCACGGGTGTCAGCAGGCTCAGGCAAGCGTGGGCCAGCGCCCGCTGACACCGCCGCCGGCAATCCCGGCGGCGCGCGGCGGTCGCGGTCGCGCTAGCAAAAGATCCACGTTTCCAACGTAAATGACCTGTCAACGGGTTTTGCGTTCAGGCTGCTAGGCGCCCTGTCGCCTTGAGCGGCCGGCTGCGAGAGACTGCACCACATGGCGATGGCGCTCATGCTCGCGACCCTGACGGATCAGCGCGAGTTCGGGGACGGCTGGCTGCTGGAGCGCAAGCTGGACGGCGAGCGCTGCGTGGCCCGCAAGAAAGGCGACTCCGTCCAGCTGGAGTCGCGCACGGGCAAGGCCCTGACCGGGACCTACCCCGAGGTACGTGACGCGGTCGCCGGGCAGCGGCCCAAGCGCCTGGTGCTGGACGGGGAGGTGGTGGCCTTCGACGGTGACCAGACGTCGTTCAGCCGGCTCCAGCAGCGTCTCGGCAACAGCCATCCCGGGGCAGGTCTGCTGGCCGAAACCCCCGTCGTCTATTGCGTTTTCGACGTGCTCGAGATCGACGGCGAGGACACCGCCAAGCTGCCCTTCTCCGAGCGGCACGCCCGATTGGCGAAGGCGGTGCGTTCTAGCCCGGCGTTGCAGCTGACCGAAGCCTGGCAAGGGGATTCCGAGCGCCGTTTCGCGGATGCCTGCCGAGCCGGCTGGGAAGGGCTCATCGCCAAGAGGGCAGCCGCGCTTTACTCCCCCGGGCGTTCACGCGACTGGCTGAAGCTCAAGTGCGCCTGGGAGCAGGAATTCGTCGTGGGCGGGTTCACCGAGCCGGCCGGCAGCCGTACCGATTTCGGTGCACTCCTCGTCGGCTACTACGACGGTGACGAATTGCGCTACGCCGGAAAGGTCGGCACCGGCTACAACGCAGGCGTGTTGAAATCCCTCGGCGCGCGCCTGCGCAAGCTCGAGTCCAAGAAGTCGCCCTTCGCCGATGCCCGGCCAGTTCCCCGCGGGACGCACTGGACCCGGCCGCAGATCGTCGCCCAGATCGGCTTCGCCGAGTGGACCCGCGACGGACGCCTGCGCCAGCCGCGCTTCCACGGCCTACGCGACGACAAGCGCCCCCGCGAGGTCGTCCGGGAAAGCCCGCGCTAGCGAGGCGGCTGCAGCCCGTCCGGGAGTGAGAACGAGTACAGCTCGGCGGCATTGCCGGCCACGATGCGGGCGGCTTCGTCGGCGGGGACTCCTTCGAGCACCTCGGCGAGTACCTCGCGGGAACGCGGAAAGGTCGACTCCGTATGGGGATAGTCGCTCCCCCACATCAGCGTCTCGACCCCGATCATGTCTCGCAGCCGCATGCCGAGCGAGTCCTCCTGGAAGCTCGCAAAGCAGTTGGAGCGAAAGAACTGTGACGGCAGCGCCTTCGGGTCAGACAGGCGCGCCCATTCCGGGCCGCGCGGCGGCTTCTCCGTGTACGTGTAGTCCAGCTGCTGCAGGAAGAACGGGATCCAGCCGAGCTCGTGCTCCACGGTGCCGATGCGCAGCCCCGGGTGGCGCTCGAAGACTCCGGAGAACATCAGGTCGGCCAGCGTGCGCCGGATCGGGTAGTCCTTGTTGACGAAGACCGACGGCGGCACGTTCTGCACGTCGAGCACGAATTCTTCCGCGCGCGGATCACCCCGGTCGGTGCCGACGTGCAGGCTGAGCGGCATCTTCAACTCTTCCGCCGTGGTCCAGAACTCGTCGAACTCCCGGCTGCGATAGGGCAGCCACGAAGGCGGCGCAACGGTGATGAGCGCGCCCGCCAGGCCCAGGGAATGGCAGCGCCGCAGCTCGGCCGTCGCTTCCTTCGGCTCGTCGACGTTGACCATCCCGATGCCCTTGAGCCGGCCGGTGTCGTGGCGGCAGAACTCGGCGATCCAGTCGTTGTAGATGGCCATGGAGGCCGTGACGACCTCGGTGTTCGGGACGCTGAAAATGACCAGTCCCTCGGAGGGATAGACGACCGCGCCCCAGACCCCGTCCTCCTCGTTCGCCTCGAGGTAGGCCGCCGGGTCGTACGCCGCCGGGCTCACTTCCTCGAACGTGGCGGAGGTGCGTAACTTGCTGGGGTCCTTCTCGAAGCGCATGCCGGTCTGGATGCCGAGGAACGACATCGTCTTGCGCCCGTCGATGTACCACCAGTCGCCATCGGCCTCGCGCTTGACATGCGGTAGCCGGCTGTCCTCAGTACGCGCAGACCACAGGTCCGGTGGCTCCACGATGTGCGAATCGGACGAGATCAGCCAGGTCTGCCCCGGCCTGTAGGTAGCGGTGAGGGCGGGCGCCGTGGTGGTCATGAAACTCCCTGCTGTTGAACGGTTTCGCGACGATTGCTGAGGAGTTGGCCGGGGCGCGGCGCGGGAGCGACGGGCTCGTCGTTACGGCGAATAGCAGTGCCATTCACCAGCACATGACGCAGCCCGCACGGCGCGTCGGCAACGAGCCGATCACCGTTCGCCGGGAAGTCGACGAGGCGGCGGATGGGACCCGGATCCAATGCCTCCCAGTCCAGCACCACGACGTCGGCGGCAGCGCCTTCGACCAGGCGGCCCCGGTCGTGCAGGCCGATGAGGTCGGCGAGCTCTCCGGTGAGCCGGTGGATTCCGGCCTCCGGCGCCATCAGGGCGCGGTCGCGTACCCAATGGGCGAGGAAGTCCAGCGGCATGACGGCGTCGCAGATCTGGCCGATGTGGGCGCCCGCATCCGACAGCCCGAGGACGCAGCCGGGCTCCTGTAGCAAGAGGGCGACGGCCTCGGGATCGTCGTTGGCGAAATTGATGGTGAAACGGCTGGTGAGATCGTCGGCCAGCGCGATGTCGAGCACACAATCGAGCGGGTGCACCTCGCGCTCGCGGGAAATGTCCGCGACGACGCGTCCCGCGAGCGCCGGCTGCTTCGTCTCGCTGACCGTGCAGCGATCCCAGCGCATGTCGACGTGCTTGCCCGAGTCGAGCTCGGCGGCCGCTTGGCTGCGCCACGTCTCGCTGCGGTAGAGCTCGATGCGTCCGGCCCGATCCTGCCTGGAAAGTGCGCCGAAGGCGGGAACCATGTACAGGCTCGAAGGATCGGCCATCGAGAGCTGGAATGTGACGGGACGGCAAGTGACCTGTGGGTGAACATCGGACCCGCCGTCGGTCCCCGACCGGTGGTGCGCAAGCTTCGTGGACCACGGCGCTTTCGACACGGCGCCCGGCGGATAGGCCAGGATGGCCGACCAGGTGACAGGCGTGCTGATGGTGCGCTGCAAGTCGTAGACCCACTCGTAGTTCTCGCCCGGCGCGACGTGGATGAGCCCGGCCCCGGCGTGGTCGGCGGCGCGCCACAGGGCGGCCACCTCCTCGAGGGTGGCGACGGCCGAGGGCACCGGACGCCCGCCGTCGCCGCGGTGAAAAGGTGACCGGTCGCTGGAGAACCCGAGGGCGCCGGACGCGACGGAATCGGCGACGACCGAAGCCATCTGGGCGATCTCCTCGGGACGCGCTTGACGTTCGTACGCGTCGTCCCCCATCACCGAGATCCTGACCGCGGTATGGCCGACGTAGCCGCCGAAGTTGATGGCCGTGCCACGGCCCGCGATCGCGTCGAGGTACTCGCCGTAGCTCTCGAATGACCAGTCGATGCCGGCGTGCAGGGTCGCCGAGCGCATGTCCTCCACATTGACCAGAGTCGCGATCATCGAGTCGCGCCAGGCAGGCGGGCAGGGTGCGATCGAGAAGCCGCAATTTCCGGCCACCACAGAGGTTACGCCGAGCTGGCTGGAGGGACTCAGCAGCGGATCCCACAGGACCTGCGGGTCGTAGTGGGTATGCAGATCGATGAAGCCGGGGGTGACCAGGCAGCCGGCAGCGTTGATCTCGTCCTGTCCACCGAGGTCCGTGCCGATGGCAGTGATGGTGCCGCCGTCGATGCCGATGTCGGCCCGATGCGGCTCGCGCCCGCTGCCATCGACGACAAGACCGCCTCGAATGGCTACCTCGTGCAATGTCCCGGACACGCTGACTCTTGTATCGTGCAACTCTTGTGAGGGTCAAGAGCGATGGCCGATTGACAGGTTGGACCCAGCAGGAGTCGCGCGCCAGCTTCGAGGCGCTCGGTGATCGGGTCGTGAAGGCCACCCGCCGCTGGACGCGCAGCAGCCGGCGGCAGCGCCTGCAGCACGAGCTCTACACGGTCGGCGGCATCGAGCTCTCTGTGAGCCAGATCGATGCGCTGGAATCCGTGGCGGCGGGCGACATCCGGATGCACGAACTGGCCGCCCGGCTGCTGATCGATCCCTCGACGGCTACGCGCACCGTCGCGCCCCTCGTCGACCTGGGCCTGCTCGAGCGCGCGCCCGATCCGGATAACCGGCGCTACGTCATCCTGCGATGCACGGCAGCCGGTCGGCGTACGGCCAAGCGCATCGGCAAGGAGCGGATGCAGCTGATGGAACACGTGCTCGCTCCGATGGCGCCGGACCGCAGGTTGCTATTCGCCGATCTGCTCGAGGAGTACCTCGACCTCATCGACGCCTATCGCACACCGGAGCGTGGTTCACGCTGACCAGGGGCCGGTGATCAGGCCGCCGTTCAATATCTGACGTTCGAGGTCGGAGAGCGAGCCTCCCCCGGCCTCCCCGAGCTTGACCATCACCGATTGCCCCAGCGCGTGGCAGACGTCGTCGCGATAGACGGCGTGACCCAAGGTGTACGACGCGGTGCCGATTCGCCGCACGCCCGTGGCCACCGTCACCGAGCCCGGATAGTGCAGCGGGCTGAAGTAGTCGATCTCCTGATGGGCCAGGACGAGGCGCAGCTTCGCTCCCTTCAGACCCGCCTTCAGCACCCCGGTGTCGAAGTCGGCGCGACCCTCCTGGAACCAGCGGATGTAGGCAATGTTGTTGACGTGCATCTGCGCATCGAGATCGCTGAACAGAATTCGGGTGACGTAGTGGACCGGGAAGTCAGCAATGGTGGGAACGGGGCCGCGGGGCATGAAGGCGATTATTGCCGGGCCGCCGCTGGCCAGTCGCCGGGCGCTTGAGACGATGGGGTCATGAAGCACACCACGCTGGGAACGCTCGAGGTTTCGCGTATCGGCCTTGGTGCCATGAGCATGTCGGGCGCCTACGGGGCCGCCACCGACGAGGCCGAGTCGATCCGGACTATCCATCGCGCGCTGGAGCTCGGTGTCACGCTCATCGACACCGCCGAGGCGTACGGGCCTTTCAACAACGAGGAACTCGTGGGGCGCGCTGTCAGGGGCCGCCGCGACGCGGTGGTCATCGCCACGAAGTTCGGCTTCATCTCCCACAGCGGCCGTGAACGCGGCACACTCGACAGCAGCCCGGAGAGCGTGCGTGCCGCGGTCGAGGGTTCCCTCAAGCGTCTCGACACCGATCACATCGATCTGCTCTACCAGCACCGCGTGGATCCCGCGACGCCGATCGAAGAGACCGTCGGCGCGGTGGCGGAGCTGGTCGCCGCGGGCAAGGTGCGCCACCTCGGTCTGTCGGAGGCGTGGACGCCCACGATCCGCCGGGCCCATGCGGTGCATCCGATCACCGCGCTGCAGTCGGAATACTCGTTGTGGACGCGCGATCAGGAGGCCGCGGTCCTGCCGGTGCTACGCGAGCTGGGCATCGGCTTCGTCGCCTACTCGCCGCTGGGGCGAGGCTTCCTGACCGGGGTCGTGCGTTCGCGTGAGGACATCCCGCAGGACGACAACCGTCGCAACAACCCGCGGTTCAACGAGGAAAACTTCGAGGGCAACCTGCGCCTCGCCGACGAAGTGGCGGCGGTGGCGGCGGAGGTCGGCGCCACGCCGGGTCAGGTGGCCCTCGCCTGGTTGCTCGCGCAAGGCGAGCACCTCGTCCCCATCCCGGGCACCAAGCGGGTCTCGCGGGTCGAGGAGAACATCGGCGCCGACACGGTCATGCTGTCTGCCGAGCAGGTCGCCAGGCTCACCGGACTGCCCGTCGCCGCCGGCGACCACCATGCCCCCGCGCAGATGCTGATGCTCGAGCGCAGCTGAGCCTGGCGCCACCGTTTGCGAGCGCTGGAACGCTCGGATTTGGTGGCGCCACCGAAAAAGGGGCGCAGTGTGGCGCTCGCTCAGACGTGACGGACGAAGCCGCCGTCCACGAGGAAGGTCTGCCCGGTCACGAAGGACGAGGCATCAGAGCACAGGGTCAGCGCCATCCCGAGCAGATCCTCGACCGTGGCGAAGCGCTTGATGAGCTGACCGTTCAGCACGAGCGCCTTGTTTTCCTCTTCGAGCCGCTCGATCACGGCGTCGGAGGCGACCATGCCGGGGGCGATCCCGACGACTCGGATCTGGTCGGGGGCCAGCTCGGAGGCGAGGCTCATGGTGAGACCGTTCAGCGCGAGCTTGGAGATGCCATACGCACCGACGCCGAGGTAGGCCGCGCTGGAGGACTGGTTGAGGATCACTCCTCCCCCGCGTGCGGCCATGGGGCTGCGGCAGTGCCGGGCGCAGAGCACCGGGCCGAGGAGATTGACGTCCAGCAGCCGGCGCCAGTCCTCGACCGGCAATGTCGAGCAGAGGTTGTACTTGCCCATGTGCAGGCCGGCGTTGTTCACGAGAATGTCGACGCCGCCGAATCGTTCCACCGCCGCGGCGATCATCGCAGCGACCGATTCCTCGTCGGCCACGTCAGCCCCGACGCCGAGCGACTGACCACCTGACGCCTCGATCTGCCCCGCCACCTTGTGCGCGCCTTCCGCGGCGATGTCGGCGATCACCACGGATGCGCCTTCCGAAGCGAAGGCTTCGGCGTAGGCCTGACCTATCCCCTGCGCGCCGCCGGTGATGATGGCGACCTTGCCGTCGAATTGTGCTCCCGTCATGCGCCACACCTTAGAACCGGCGCCGAGCCGAAGCTTGACACCGTCCTACCTATCACTGATAGTTCCCCTATCGCCGATAGGTGGGAGTGACGGTGACGGTCACGAGCGTGGATCCGCGGCAGGTGCGTCGACGTGCCAAGCGCGCGAACATCCTTGCCGAGGCGTGGGGCCTGGCCCGCCGTGACGGCCTCGCCGTGATCTCGCTACGCGACCTCGCCGAACGGGTAGGCCTTCGCCAACCCTCGCTCTATGTCTACTTCGCGTCCAAGGGCGATCTCTACGACGCCATGTTCGCCGACGGTTACCGCCAGCTCCTCGAGTACATCGCCGCCAGTCCTTCATCCAGCGATCCGCGACGCGCCTTGGCCCGGTTCGCCGGCAGCCTCGTGCAGTTCGCCAGCGACGATGTCGTGCGCCATCAGCTCCTTTTCCAGCGCACGATTCCCGGCTTCGAGCCGTCGCCGGAGTCGTACGCGCTCGCCTTGGACTTCTATGCGCTGGCGGTCGAAAGGCTTGCCGCAGCAGGCGTTCACGCGCAGGGCGAGGTGGACATCTTCAGCGCTCTCGTATCCGGCCTCGCGCATCAGCAGATCGCGAACGATCCCGGCGGCAAGCGGTGGGTCCGCCAGGCCGGCCGGGTCGTTGACATGTTCCTCGCCGACGTCGACCGACGCCGGTCCAGCACCCGATCGCAAGGACGCACGAGATGAGCACTTCCAGGACGGCCGGCAAAGCGATCGACGCGACCTCGATTCCCCGCATCAAGCATGCCGAGGCCATGCAGATCGCCGCCGAGGAGAACCGCAGGTTCGGTGCCGCCATGCGTGCCCTCGCCCCCGGAGACTGGTCCAAGCCCACCGACTGTGCGCGCTGGGACGTCAAGGCACTCGCCGCCCACATCGTGGGTTCGGCGGCGGGACAGGCGTCGCCGCGCGAGTTCTTCCGCCAGGTGCGCACCGGCAAGCCGATCGTGGCCGAGATCGGGGCGCAGTACTGGTGGGACGGGATGAACGAGTTGCAGGTGCGCGAGCGCGCCGCGTTGAGCACCGACGAGCTCGTGGCCGAGTGGGACAGCAGTTCGCAGAAGGCCGTGCGGGCGCGTACGAAAATGCCGCGCCCCATCGCGCGTCTGCCGCTGCTCAACCTCCCAGCGCCGGTCGGACGTCAGCCGCTCGCGTACCTGTTCGACATCGGCTTCACCCGCGACGTCTGGATGCACCGCATCGACCTCACCCAGGCCGCCGGCACACACTTTGGGGCCGATGCGGCGCATGACGGACGCATCATCGCCGACATCGTCGCCGAGTGGGCGGGCACTCACGGCAAGCCGTTCAGCCTCGAGCTCACCGGCCCGGCCGGCGGCAGCTACACCGCCGGCACCGGCGGCGAGCACCGCAGCCTGGATGCCATCGAGTTCTGCCGCATCCTTGCCGAACGCGGCCACGGCGACGGCATCCTGGCACACACGCTGCCGCTGTAGACGCCCGTCAGGAAGAGCCGCTAGGACGGATGAGACGGCGGCTCGGCCGTCTCGAACTCCAATTGCACCGGCTGGTCAGGGACCTCCAGCTTGACTTCGGCGGTGGGGCGGCCGGCGAGCACGTCCTGCATCCGGTCCTTGATCTGCACAAAGCGCCGCCGGTAGCGGATCTCGCGCCGTCTCGCCTTCTCGATCTTCTTGGGCCTGTTCTGGTAGAACTTGCGGGCCCAGGGCGAGGCCGGGCGGCCGATCCGGATGGCCGCCACCAGCAGCAGGATCGGCAGGAAGAGGCCGAACAGGCCGGTCCAGACCTTGCCCTTCAGCAGGGAGATGGCAGCCAGCGCAAGGTTGAGCGCGAGCGACAAGGCGATGCCGATGACCGCCCCGGCGTGGCTGGTGGCCTTGGTGGCACTGGTGACATCGCCGGTGATGTCCGGGGTGACCCCGAGGATGAGCAGCCCCGTGACGCCTGTCGCTACGAAGATGGCGTCTACCGAGAGCCGGCCGGCGTTCGACCAGTACACATCGTCCAGGTGCAGGATCAGCGCAAATTCGTCCAGGACGAGCGCGGTCCCGAGCCCGAAAATGGCCGCACACGCTGAGGGGATCCCGACGGGGTTGTCCGGCGCGGCGAGGCCGGCGAGCCCGCCGATCACCATGAAGACGATGCCGAACACCGCGTGGTGGATGTGCAAGCCGCCAGGCGTGACGTTGCCGGGCCACCACTTCACCTGGCGCCGGATCATGCGCACCGAGAAGCGGATGAAAAGGAACGTCACCAGGAAGGCGACGAAGAAGCAGAACAGCGGCAGCCGACCGGTCTCCAGCACGCGCCTGGTGAACCATCCGTTCACGCTTGCGGCCTCCCCCGTCGGTTGCTCGGCTCATCATCCATGGCAAACCCTGGGGGCGGAAAGACATAGAGGATCGTCGATGTATTGCGTACGGTAGTGGCGTGAGGGAGTTGCCGATCGCCTGCAGCCTGGATGCCGCCGACGGGGCGCGGCGTATGGAGCAGTGGCGTCGCCTCGGCGAGCATGCCCAACTCGACGCTCATCGCGACGGTCACACGCTGGCCATCACGTACCGGCCGCTCGCGCTGGCGGAGCTGCAGCGGCTCGTCGAGGCCGAGCGGAGCTGCTGCTCGTTCCTTGCCTGGTCGCTGTCGCCCTCGCCCGATCGCGTGGTGCTGACGATCCAGGCCGACGATGCCGGCGACCCTGAGCTCAGCCGGCTCGCCGGCCTCTTCGGAGCCTCAGGCTGAGGCTTTCGCGATGTGCTCGTTGATCTTGAACACGCGCAACGCGTTCTCCCGCAGGAACTTCGGCCACACCTCGTCCTTGAACGGGACGTTGGGCATGTCGGTGAACTGGCGCTCGAGCGACAACCCCGCCGGGAAGTAGCCGCAGTACATGATCTTGTCGGCGCCGCGGGTGTTGGCGTAATTGATGATCGCCTTCGGGTAGTGCTTGGGGGCGAAGGCGCTCGTCATGTAGTGCAGGCCCGGCCACTTGAGCATCAGCTTCACCGCGAGCTCGGTCCACGGCTCGGCGCCGTGCATGATCACGATCGTCAGGTCAGGGAAGTCGTAGCAGACCTCGTCGAAGCGCTCGACCTTCTGCGGCCAGCTGGGCATCCGCGGGCCGACGATCCCGCCGTTCACGCAGATCGGGATGTCGAGCTCCACGCACTTGGCGTAGATCGGATACATCTTCTTGTCGTCGATCGCGACCTGCGGGAACTGGCCGCTCGGAAAGACCATCGCCGAGCAGACGTCGTGCTCGTCCTTGGCCTTCTGCAGCTTGCGCAGCGCCGCCACGCCCTCATTGGGGTTCAGCGAGCAGTTCAGCACGAAGCGGTCGGGAAAGCGCTCCTTCGCCTCGATGCCCTTCGGTCCGTAGCCCGTCATACCCACCTGAATGTTGAACTCGTCCATCTTCGCCAGCGTCCAGGCGACGACGTCGGTACCGGGCTCCACCAGATCCGGAACGTTCTTGAACATGTACTGCGCGGGGAACTCGAAGTCCTTGGCGCTCTGCTCGTCCTTCAACAGCGGGCGGAAGAAGTCGTAGGTCGCCTTCTTCTCCTCGACGCTGGTGTGGGGAAAGCCGATCCCCAGGTCAATGATCCCGATGTCGGTGGGCATACCCATGCGCGGAGCATAGATCGGCCGTTGTCCCGATAACCTTCCGGGGGTGCCGCTGCAGTTGCTGGTCCTGCGCCACGGACACGCCCAACAAGAACCGCCGCCTGGCGGTGACGATGCTGCCCGCTCGCTGCGCCCGCGCGGCCGGCGAGCCCTCGGAGCGCTGGCGCCCGCCGTCCAGGCGCTTGCCCCGGGGCTGGTGCTCAGCTCCCCCTCGACGCGTACCCGCGAGACCGTCGAATGCCTTGCCCTCGACGCGCCCGTGGACTATCTCGAACCGCTCTACGCGGGCGATGCCGACGAGTTGCTCGACGCGGTACGGGGGCTGTCGGCCCGCGACAATCCGCCCGACACCGTGCTGCTGGTCGGTCACAATCCCGGCGTGCACCAGCTCGTCCTGGAGCTCACCGGCGGAGAGCAACTGCCGGGCTTCCCGCCGTCGGCACTGGCCGTACTGACCCTCGACGTCAACGACTGGTTCGCCGCCGACAGCGGCGCGGCGCGGCTCACCGCCCTGCACCTGCCCGACGGGCCGAGGGACTGAAGACCGTTCGGGCGCCTCGCTTGTCGAGCACTCCCGCTCCCTTGCTGGTCGTGGGAGCGGTCGTCTCCGTCCAGATCGGTGGGGCGCTCGCCAAACACGTCATCGATGACGTGGGGCCCGCCGCCGCCACAGCGCTACGCTTGCTCTTCGCGGCCGTCGTGCTCGCGCTGCTCTGGCGCCCGCGGATCCCCCGTCAGGGGCTGCCGCTCATCCTGCTCTACGGCGTCACGCTCGCAGCAATGAACCTGCTCTTCTACGAGGCTCTCGCCCGGGCTCCGTTGGGGGCAGTCGTCACGGTCGAATTCCTCGGCCCACTCGGGGTCGCGGTCGCCGGGTCGCGCCGCGTCCGCGACGTCGGTGTCGTGATCCTCGCGGGGCTGGGCATCCTGCTGCTCGCTCGCGGCGGTGGGTCGGTGAGCCTGATCGGACTCCTCTTCGCTGCACTCGCGGGCGCCTGCTGGGCGGGCTACATCCTGGTGTCGGCGGCGGTCGGACGGGTCCATTCGGACTCGACGCCGCTCGCCCTCGCGATGGCCGTCGCGGCGGTCATCAGCCTGCCGTTCGGAGCCGCCCGCGGCTGGCATGCCGATACCCGCTCGCTGCTGCTCGGCGCCGCCATCGGGATTCTGTCCAGCGTCCTGCCGTACACCCTGGAGCTCGAGGCCCTCAGGCGGCTGCCGGCGCGCATGTTCGGGGTGCTGATGAGCATGGAGCCGGCCGTCGCCGCGCTCGCCGGGATGGCGATCCTGGGTGAGACGCTGACCGCCCGGCAGTGGGGCGGAGTCGCCTGCGTCATTGTCGCCTGTGTCGCGGTGACGCTCGGCCAGCGCCGCGCTCCCGCTGTCCCGGCCGGATCTGATTTTCCGACTAGTGCTGTCAAACCGCGCGGTCGCTCCCGCGAGCTGTCAGGATTGGATACGGATGAAGGATTCGCGAGAGGACGTCAATGAGTACCGACAGTCAGGGCCGACCGCTCTCCGACGATGGCCAGTGGGCGTGGAATGGCACCGAGTGGGTGCCTGCGGCCGGCGGCCCGGCGGAGCCCGAGGCTGAGGCGGGCGGCCCCGCTCCGGCGGCTGACGTCGGTGCCACCATGATCGTCCAGTCGCCGTTCCAGAGCGGTGCCCCAGGTGCTGCGCCGCCGAGCGGGACTCCCCCGACCGAGTACGGGCAGGCGCCCGGCTACGGGCAGCAGCCACCGGGCTACGGGCAGCAGGCACCGGGCTATGGGCAGTCACCGGGTTATGGGCAGGCACCGGGCTACGGGCAGACCCCGGGCTATGAACAGCAGGGCTACGGGCAGGCGCCGGGCTATGAACAGCAGGGCTACGGGCAGACTCCCGGTTACGGCATCCCGCCGCAGTCGCAGGGCAAGTCCCGCAAGCCGTTGATCATCGCCATCGTCGGCGTGATCCTCATCGCGGCCGTGGTCGTCATTCTCGTCGTCGCCCTTGGCGGCAGCAGCAAGAAAAACGTCAGCGGCGCCTACTCGTGCACCGCTGCCGGCCAGGCCGGGACCGGCGTCATCACCTTCAAGAGCGGTGACAATTACACGCTCAACGAGGGCGGCACCGGAGGCAAGTTCGCCAAGAGCGGCAGCAAGGTGACCTTCAGCAGCGGTGACCTGAAGGGCATCACCGGAGACCTCACCAACGGCGACAACACCCTGACCCTGACGTTCAACAAGGCCAACCTCACCTGCAAGAAGTAACGGCGCTACATACTCGCGATCAGCTTGTCGACCCGCTCATCGATCGAGCGGAAGGGGTCCTTGCACAGGACCGTGCGCTGCGCCTGGTCGTTCAGCTTCAGGTGCACCCAGTCGACGGTGAAGTCGCGCCGGCGCTCCTGGGCCCGCCGGATGAACTCGCCGCGCAGCCGCGCCCGGGTGGTCTGCGGCGGGATCGATTTGGCGGCGAAGATGTCGAGGTCCCGGCAGACCCGGTCGACGGCACCGGCGCGTTCGAGCTTGTAGTAGAGGCCGCGCTCGCGGTGGATGTCGTGGTACTTCAGATCGACCTCGGCAACTCGCGGCGAGGACAGCGGCAGCTGGTGGCGAGCCCGGAAGCGATCGATCAGCACGTACTTGGTGATCCAGTCGATCTCGCGGTCGACGAGCCCGAAGTTCTCCGTCTCGACCGCTTCGAGCGTGCGCCCCCACAGGTCGATCACCTGCTTGGCGACGGCGTCACCGCCCCGCCGGTCGACGAAGTCGGCAGCCTTCTTGTGGTACTCGCGCTGGATCTCCAGCGCCGTAGCCTCCCGGCCGTTGGCGAGCTTGACCTTGCGCTGGCAGGTGATGTCGTGGCTGACCTCGCGGATGGCCCGGATCGGATTCTCCAGCGTCAGGTCGCGCATCACGACGCCCGCTTCGATCATCCGCAGCACCAGATCGGTGGAGCCCACCTTC
>DATAVO010000126.1:0-1720 GCA_036267695.1 Frankiaceae bacterium | reverse complement strand
CCGCCCCTGTTGCGATCCCGCACTGGCTGGTGCAGGCCTTCCTGCTCGAGGCCATCGCGCGCGATGCCCTCGGCGAGACGCGGACCGCCGAGAGCGCCCTCGAGCGCGCGCTGGATCTCGCCGAGCCCGACGGCGTCCTCTACCCGTTCCTGTTCCACCCCGCGCCCGGGCTGCTCGAGCGCCATTCCCGGCGCCACACGTCGCACGCCTCTCTGGTCGCCGAGATCCTGAACCTGCTGGCCGGCAAGAGCCCAGCGCCATCGCCGGGCGAACCGGAACCGCTGCGCGAGTCGCTCAGCGACAGCGAGAAGCGCATCCTGCGCTACCTGCCGACCCATCTGTCCGCACCCGAGATCGCCGGCGAGCTCTACCTGTCCGTGCACACCGTCAAGTCACACACGTACCACATCTACGCCAAGCTCGGGACACACAAACGCGCGGAGACCGTCGCGCGGGCCCGCGCCCTGGGCCTGCTCGCACCGTCGGCACGTCAGCGCTGAGAAACGCGTTCTCGAACCCCTGGAAGCTCACGCGCAGAGGTCAACGCGGAGACCGGTCGGGCTGTGTCACCAGTCGTGGACAGTGCTTCGGGTTCATCGCGCCGCGGCAGCTGCCGCGGCCTGGTGGGCGTCCGGCGTCGTCCGAAAAGGCGCCGCGGGCCCGGGTCAGGTGGGCAGCAGGAGCGCCGCGTACAGGGTCAGCCCGGGGGCCGAAGGTACCCTCACAGGCCGCATCGCTGAATGACAGTTCGGACCGCCTTCGCTGAGCGCTGCAAGGCCTCGGCTTCGCAAGCCGACAGCGGAACCGGCAGGGTGCGTTGCACGCCGTTCCGGTTGACGACCGACGGCACAGACAGACACACATCCTTGATGCCGATGAAGTCGTCGATCAGCGAGCTGACCGGCAGCACCTGGTGCTCGTCGTAGAGCACCGACTCGATGATGCGGGCGGTCGCGAGGCTGATCGCGTAGTTGGTGAAGCCCTTGCCGGCGATGACCTCACCTCCGCCGCCCACGACTCGCCGGAAGATGTCGGCCCTCGCCGTGGTGTCCAGTGGCAGAAGGCCAGCGTTCTTCCACTGCGACAGCGGTACGCCGCCGATCGTTGCCGAACTCCACAGCGGCACCTCCGAGTCGCCGTGCTCGCCGACGATGTAGGCGTGCACGTTCTGCACGGCCACGCCGCAGTGCCCGGCCACGAGCTGCCGCAGCCGCGAGCTGTCCAGCACGGTTCCGGCGCCGAAGACCTGTGACTGGGGAAGGCCGGAGATGCGCAGCGCCGCGTAGGTGACGACGTCGACGGGGTTGGTGACGAACAGGAAGATCGCTGACGGCGCGACCTCGACCAGGCGCGGGACCAGTTCGCGGCAGATCGCCACGTTGGCCTCGGCCAGATCCAGGCGGGACCGGCCGGGCACCATCGGGGCACTGGCGGTCACGGCTACGACGTCGGCGCCGCGGCAGACCTCGAGGTCCGCCGACCCGATGACGGTGGCCGTGGGCACGAACTGCAGCCCATGATGGAAGTCGAGCACCTCGGCGCGGAGCCGCTCCGGATCGCGGCCGTAGAGGGCGATGGTCTTGCCGACGCCCCTCACCAGACATGTGTAGGCCAGCGTGGTGCCCACCCGCCCGGCCCCGACGATCGCAACCTTCGCGGTACCGCGGCCTCCGGGCGCCGCAGGGTGGGTACCTCGGGCTCCCCGAGCGCTAGCCGCGTC
>DATAVO010000125.1:0-76177 GCA_036267695.1 Frankiaceae bacterium | reverse complement strand
CCGAACTGATCGCCGAGCTTGCCGTAGAGCGGGGTCGAGACGGTGCTGGTCAGCAGGTACGCGGTGACCACCCAGGACAGCGAGTTCAGCCCGCCGAGGTCGCCGACGATCGTCGGCAGCGCGGTCGAGACGATCGTCTGGTCCAGGCTCGCCAGCACCATCGCCAGCATCAGGCCGGTGAAGATGAGCCAGATCGGTTTCGCGGGCTGGGGCTGGGCGGAATCGGAAGGCGCCTCGACGGCTGTGGCAGTCATCGCACTCCTTTCCGGGCGAGGCGCCCGCGCAGGAGTGCTGCCCGCCCGGCGTGCCGTCGAACCTCGACGTTAGACCCGGCCGTTTCCGGCGATCAGCGGGCGGCCACCGACAGGGCCGGAGCCGGCGACGGGCCGAGCTCAGCCACCACTCCGCTCGGGACCAGGGCGGAGATGGTGCCGTCAGTTCCGACGCGGAGCCCCACCGTGAGGTGATCCAGCACCCGGTCGGGTCGCGATGCGGACGTCAGGTAGACCGTGAGGGAGTCAGTGCTCCCCGGCTGCAGGCCCGCGGCCGGGTCCAGCTGGAACTGGAGATGGGCCGCTCGCGACGAGGCGAGCGACCAGTGCCGGTGCAGCCGGCCGGCGATCACGTCGAGCCGTGCATCGGTGAGGTTCGCGGGCGGCGTCACGGTCAGCGAGAACGTCAGATCCCGGCCCCGGACAATCGCAACGCGTTCGAGCTGGGCGCCGTATCTGGCGTGCGGGAGCTTGCCGTACTCCCCCACCAGCCGCAGCCGGTACACCGGCCGTCCCGGAAAGGCCTGCAACACCTGGAAATCCGCGCCACCCCGGGCCAGTGCGTAGACCGTCTTTCCGCCGGCCGGGACGCGGTTGGAGATCACCGGCGTCGGATGCTGCAGATAGCTGGGATAGGTGTCGACGAATACGAGCGAGTGCCCCTGCGCGGAGATCGCCCGGGCCAGTCGCACGTTGTCCGCGGTGAGCGCGAGATCCGAACGCAGCGCGGGAACGAGCGCGACCCCACTCACGATCGCGGCCATCGTCACCGCTGACACCGCTCTCCAGAGGCCGGCCTTGGCAACCTCGTGCAGCCCGAGTGCGCCCAGCATGCTCAGTGGAACGAGCAGCGGCATCAGGTAATACGGCCCGAGGTAGCGCACGGCTCCCCAGACGACCGCCGCGTTCCAGATACCCCAGAAGAACAGGTAGCCGAAGGTCAGCAGCAGCCCGCCGGCGAGGACCGCCAGCGCGGCTGGCGAGACGCGCCGGCGCACGAGCGCCACCACCGCCAGCGCGACGAGAATCACGCCGCCGAATGCCCAGCCGCCGCCGAGCAGTTCGAGGTGGCGGCTCAGTCCTTGCCACCCCTGCGCGAGCCCGAAATGCCGTCCCGCCTCACCGGGATAGAGGCGGTGCGTCCCGAAGCCCAACGTGTCGCCGGACTGGAAGAGCGAGAAGGGCAGCCGCAACGGCGAACCCGTCGCCGCGTCGTCGAACCAGAGCAGGCCGGCCACTGGCGCTGCGAGGCCCGCGACGAAACCGGAGACGAGCCTCAGGCGTCCGGTGCGGGTACGCCAGGCCAGCCAGAGAACTGCCGGAGCAAGCGCCAGGATCGCGTCGAACGTCCTCGCGGCGAACGCGAGTCCGGTGCATAAGCCCGCCAGTGCGAGCATCGAAGGGCTGGCGCGACGGCAACCGGCGATGAGCGCCCACATGGCCAATTCGCCCAGTACGAGGAAAAGCACGTACGGCAGAATCAGCGCGCTCTGCACGAGAACAACCGGCGATGCAGCCATGAATACGGCTGCCGTCGCCGCGACCGATCGGCTACCGGTGACCTCCTTGCCGAGCAGGAACGTCGCGCCCACCAAGGCGGCGGCGAGCACCGCGAGACCGGTGACGTACCCACCAGTGAGCACCAGGCTGAACGCAAAGAATGCCGCCACCACCGGCGTGTACTTCAGCACGTAGTGCCCGCCGTGAATGACTCCCAGCCACGGCGTGAAGGAATCGGCGGGCTGGGTCACCGGTGGGAAAAGGTGCCCGTGGGCGAGAGACCGAGCCTGCAACAGGTAGACCGACTCATCGCCATTGACCGACAGCCGCCGGAAGACCGTCAGCGCGAGCGTGACGGCGATGGCGGCGCTGAGCCCGGCCGCGAGGAGCACCACGACTGCCGGGCGATCCCACCGCCGCCGGACTCCGCCCGACGAATCCGCTTCGCCGGGCGCCCGTTTCAGGGCGTGCCCACCGGCACGGAGGGCGGCGTCGCTCATCCGGCCACCGGCGAACACACGTTTCGAAGCGTCATCGCTTGGCTACCCAAACACATCGCTGTGTATGGGGAGTGTCTTTGGCGCGACAGCGACTCGAACATTCCATGGGGAGGGCTCTAGGATCGCGCCATGCCGCACTGGACAGTCCCCCGCCCTGCCCCTGATGACCCGACCGCTGATGCCGCCAAGGCGATCACTACGTTGCAGACCCACGTCGACACGCTTTTCTCAGGCGAGGTCACGTCTGCATCGATCGACGACGTGTCGAGCCACGTCCGCACATTCAGCCAGGAATTCGAAGAGCACGCCGCCGAAGCCCGGTCCAAGCTCTCCGGAGCCTGACTTGCCACTGCCCGGGGCGGGGAGTGGCGCTCCGGGCAGTGACGATTGTGAAGGTTGGCCGGCTCAGCTAGGCGTGGAACGTCGTCGAGCTGAGCGAGAGCTTGAAATCGCTCTCGGTGACCACGACGCGATTGACCTTCGGCGCCGGCGCGGTGGAGGCCCGTGCCTTCGGCGATGACGCCTTCTTCGAGCTGCTCCCGCAGGCAGCCACCGTGACCGTCAGACCGGCGGCGAGGGCGAGGCTGGTGAGCAGTCCCGCGTTCGTGCCAGAAACGATCCGTGATTCCAGGCTCATAGCCACCGACCCGGCGGGAACAAAGTCCCGCGCTGGCCGCCTATCCGGACAGCCGAGACACGATCATCGAGCCTGATCAGTCACATGACGGTCGGCGAGCTCGAGGACCTCGTCGATGATGCCGAGGCCGTGGCGCAGGTCCTCTGCGCTGGTGTTGCAGGGCGGCACCACGTGCATCCGGTTGAAGTGGGTGAAGGGATACAGGCCGCGCTGCTTGGCCGCAGAGGCCAGCTCCGCCATGGGTGCCGCGTCAGCGCCGGAGGCGTTGAAAGGCACCAGCGGCTCGCGGGTCTGCGGATCGCGGACGAGTTCGATTGCCCAGAACATGCCGAGCCCGCGGACTTCTCCGACGCTCGGATGCGCCTTGGCGATGGCCTCCAGCGCGGGGCGTACGACCTCTTCGCCCGTCCGGCGCACGTACTCCATCGTGCCCTCGGCCTCGAAGGCCTCCATGCTCGCCACGGCTGCCGCACACGCGAGGACGTGGCCGGAGTAGGTCAGGCCGCCCGGGTACGGCTTGTGCGCGAAAGCATCCGCGATCGGGTCATTGATGACGACGCCGCCGAGCGGGATGTAGCCGGAGTTCACCCCTTTGGCGAAGGTGATGAGGTCGGGCGCGACATCCCAATGATCGATGGCAAACCATTCGCCGCAGCGGGCGAATCCGCACATCACCTCATCGGCGATGAAGACGATCCCGAACCGGTCGCACAGTTCGCGCACGCCGGCGAGGTAGCCCGGCGGCGGCACCAGGATGCCGTTCGTGCCGACGACGGTCTCCAGGATGATCGCGGCGATGGTCTGCGAGCCCTCGAGCGTGATGACGTCGGCCAGATGCTGGAGGGCACGCTCGCACTCCTCGGCTTCGCTCGTCGCGTAGAAGGCGCTGCGGTACGGGTAGGGCCCGAAAAAGTGAACAGCCCCAGCGTTTCCGGCGTCGCTGGCCCAGCGCCGCGGCTCGCCGGTCAGCGCCATCGCGGTCGACGTCGCGCCATGGTAGGAGCGGTAGGCGGACAGCACTTTCGGCCGCCCGGTCGTCAGTCTCGCGAGCCGGACGGCGTGCTCGTTGGCATCCGCGCCGCCGTTGGTGAAGAAGACCCGGTTGAGTCCTTCCGGTGCGCGGGCGGCAATCATCGCGGCGGCGCGGCTGCGGCTCTCTTCGGCGAAGACCGGCGCGATCGTGCAGAGCTGGCCCGCTTTTTCCGCAATGGCAGCCACAATCGCCGGGTGCTGGTGGCCGAGGTTGAGATTGACGAGCTGGCTGGCGAAGTCCAGATACCGCCGGCCCTGCTCATCCCAGAACCAGCTACCCTCGCCGCCCGCGACCACCATCGGATCGATGGCAGCCTGTGCCGACCACGAGTGGAAGACGAACTCTCGGTCGGCGTCGTAGATCGAACTAGTCATGTCCCTCAACCGTCGTTGTTCTGGGGGAAGCCGAGCTGCACGCCCGCCGGTGTTCCGTCGATCTCCGGCCACCGTGAGGTGACCACCTTGCCTCGCGTGTAGAACTGCATCCCTTCCGGGCCGTACATGTGCAGATCCCCGAACAGCGAGCCCTTCCAGCCGCCGAAGCTCTGCTGCGCCACGGGCACCGGAATCGGGACATTCACGCCGACCATGCCGGCCTGCACCTCGCGCATGAAGCGGCGCGCCACTCCCCCGTCACGGGTGAAGATGGCCGCGCCGTTGCCGTACGGGGAATTGCCGACCACCGCCATCGCCTGCTCGTAGGTCTCGACCCGGACGACCGACAGCACCGGCCCGAAGATCTCGTCCTGATGCGCCCGGCTGCCCGGCTGCACGTGATCGATGAGCGACGCCCCGAGATAGAAGCCCGGCCCTGACGCGGCCGGCACCTCGCGTCCGTCCACCACCACGTCGCCGCCGTCCTCGGGCGCCTGTGCAAGGTAGCCCGCGACGCGATCGCGATGCTGCGCGGTGATGAGCGGACCCATCTCGCTGGCGCCGCCGGTGCCCGTACCGACCTGAATGTTCGGCAATCGCTGGGCAATCGCCTCCACGAGCGGGTCGCCGACAGCCCCGACCGCGACGACGACCGAGATCGCCATGCACCGCTCGCCGGCCGAGCCGTAGCCGGCCGAAACCGCTGCATCTGCAGCGAGTTCGAGGTCGGCGTCGGGCAGCACCACCATGTGGTTCTTGGCGCCTCCCAGCGCCTGCACGCGCTTGCCGTGCGAGGTACCCGTCGCGTAGATGTGGCGGGCGATATCGGTGGACCCGACGAAGCTGACCGCCTGCACATCGGGGTGGGCGAGCAGCCGCTCGACCGCCTCACGATCGCCCTGCACGACGTTGACGACACCGCCGGGCACACCGGCTTGGCGCAGCAGATCAGCGAGCATGAGCGACGCCGACGGGTCGCGCTCGGACGGCTTGAGGATGAACGCGTTACCGCACGCGATCGCTGTCGGGATCATCCAGAGCGGCACCATCGCCGGGAAGTTGAAGGGCGTGATTCCGGCGACGACGCCGAGCGGCTGGCGCAGCGAGTAGACGTCGATTCCGCTGGAGACGCTGTCGGAGTAGCTGCCCTTGAGCAGCTGCGCGAGGCCGCAGGCGAAGTCGACATTGTCCAGACCGCGGGCGATCTCACCGTCGGCGTCGGCGGCGGTCTTGCCGTGCTCGCGCGAGACCAGCTCAGCGAGTGCTTTGCGGTTGCCGTCGAGCAGTTCGCGGAACCGGAACATCACCTGGGTGCGCGCCGCCAGTGATTTGGCACTCCACTCGGGAAAGGCCGCCATCGCCGACGCGACAGCCGCATCCACCTCGGTGGCCGAGGCCAGGTCGACGGCGGCCTGCGCCTCACCGGTCGTCGGATTCCACACCGGCTGGCTGCGCCCGCTCGTGCCCTGGCGATGCTGGCCGTCGATCCAATGTCCGATGCGTTCCACTGGATGCTCCTTCGCCTGCTGGCCTGGTACTGGGCCCCGTGCTGGGAAGAACGCTACCGGTTGGCATGCTGCTGGCCATGACTGTCACTGCCTCATCCGATGACCTGCACTGGAGCGACGCGGTCGGTATGGCCGAACTGGTGCGCAGCGGCGCCGCCTCGCCGTCCGAACTCGTCGACGCGGCGATCGAACGGCTGGAAGCCCTCGAACCGCAGCTCCAGCTGCTGGTCTCCGACAGCTTCGAACGGGCCCGCAAGGAAGCCGCCGGCGGGCTGCCGGAAGGACCCTTTCGCGGGGTGCCGTTCCTGCTCAAGGACGCGGTCCAGCACTCCGAGGGCGACCCGTACGGGCACGGCCTGGCGTCACTCAAGGGGATCAGCTGGCGCTCGCCGCACGACACCGAGCTGGCCCGCCGCTACCGCCAGTCCGGCCTGGTCCTGCTCGGACGCACGAAGGTGCCGGAGCTGACGATGTCATCCACCACCGAGCCGCTGGCGTACGGCCCGGCGCACAACCCCTGGGCGCTGGATCGTTCGACGGGGGGCTCGAGCGGCGGGTCGGCCGCTGCCGTCGCCGCCGGGATCGTGCCGGTGGCCCACGGCAACGACATGGGCGGCTCGATCCGCATTCCCGCGTCGTGCTGCGGGGCGGTCGGGCTCAAGCCGTCGCGCTGGCGCACCAGCTTCGCACCGGACTACGGCGAGTACTGGGGACCGCTCACCCATGAGCACGTCATCACCCGGACCGTTCGCGACAGCGCCGCCGTGCTCGACGCCACTGCCGGCTCTGTGCCCGGCGACCTGCAGTCGGCGCCTTCGCCCGCGCGTCCATGGCTCCAGGAGGTCGGCGCCGATCCGGGCAAACTGCGGATCGGCCTGATGCTCGACCTGCCCAACGGCGCACCCGTCGACCCCGAATGCGCGGCCGCGGCTACCGCCACCGCGACGCTGCTGGAGGAGCTGGGGCACAGCGTCGACCCGTTCTCGGGCGCCTCGCTCACTAACGAGCAGGGCTCGGCGGGCATGTCGACGCTCATCGGCGTCGGCCTGGCCTCCGAGGTCGTCAGGTGGGAGCAGCGCCTGGGGATCACGATGGACGATCTGGAACCGATGCCGACGGCCATGGTCGCCGCGGGGCGCGCTGCGTCCGCGCTCGATCTGGTGCAGGCCACCGACGCCTTCGCCGCCTGGAGCCGGGAAATCGCTGCGCTGACAGGTGTTTTTGACGTCCTGCTCAGCCCGACCATGGCCTGCCTGCCGCCACTGCTCGGAAGGCTGTCGGGCGATCAGCCACTCGAGCAGTGCTTCGCCGGCTGGGGCGCCATGTGCGGCTACGCGCTGCCCTTCGACGTCAGCGGCCAGCCGGCCATCTCACTGCCACTGCACACCAGCGCATCCGGGCTCCCGATCGGGGTTCAGCTCGTCGCCGGCTACGGCCGGGAGGACCTGCTCTTCCGGCTTTCCGGCCAGCTCGAGCAGGCCCTGCCCTGGAGCAGCAGGCGCCCGCCGCTGCGCTGACCGCTGAGCGCACCCGAACGTCGCCCATGATCATGGCTAGAGCCGGTTGATCACGCCTTTTTCATGATCATGGGTGTGTTGATCTTGAAGTCAGCGGGCGGAGGCGCGGTTGCGGTCGCTCTTGAAGCCGGGGTCGGTGTCGATCTTCGGGATCACGTGCTCACCGATGAGCCGGATCGTGGTGAGCGTGTCCTCGATCGGCGCCGGCCCGATGCCGAAGCACACCTGGTCGATGCCGGTGGCCTCCCAGCGCTTGAGCTGGGCCAGCGCCTCGTCCGGGTTGCCGATGATGACCTGACCGGCCTTGATCTGGTCGTCCACCATCTCAGGCGTCGGCGCCGGGATCCGCTCGGGCCAGTACGGGATGCCCTCGGGCCGCGGCATGGTGTCGTGGTAGCGGAAGACATTGCTGATGAGGTAGTTCGGGTCGCAATCCATGTAGCTCTTGCGCGCGGCCTCGGTGTCCTCGGCGACGTACGCGGCGATGACGCCCATGATGTTGTCGTTGACGAACGCGCCTACCGGGTCGGCGTTGGCGACGGCCTTGCGGTACGGGGCGAGCACCCGGTCGACCTTCTCGACCTCATCGAGCGAAAAGCCCAGCACTCCCAGGCCTTTTCGGCCCGCCATCTCATAGCTCGACGGGTTACCCGCGGCATACCACATCGGCGGGTGTGGCTTGTGGAGCGGCTTGGGCAGGATCTTGCGCGGCGGCAGGCTCCAGTACTTGCCCTGGTACCCGGCATATTCATCCTGCGTCCACATCTTGGCGAACTCGCCGATGACGTCTTCCCAGATCTCCTTGGTCTGATCGGTGCTCTCGATGCCCGGCAGGAAGCCGAGGATCTCGTGGCTGCCGGCGCCGCGGCCGGTGCCGAACTCGAAGCGGCCGTCGGAGATGTGATCCAGATACGCGACGCGCTCAGCCACCTTCGCCGGATGGTTCACCTGCGGAAGCGGGTTGAAGATGCCGGATCCGAGGTGGATGCGCTCGGTCTTGGCGGCGAGGTAGGAGAGCACGACGTCGTTGGCCGACAGGTGCGAGTACTCGTCGAGGAAGTGGTGCTCGGTCACCCAGACGTACTTGAAGCCGGCCTTGTCCGCCGCGATAACGGCCTGCAGATCTTCCATGATCGCGTGGTGCTCGGCGAGCGGATCCACTGCCCGCCGGCTGTTCGGAACGTAGTTCTGGATGAAGAGCCCGAACTCCACAGGAACCTCCGCTTTGACGCTGGTGACTGGGTCTGGCTTAGCGGAGGTCAGTCAAGCACGGCGGTCCAAAAACAGCAACGTGTTCTAGTTTCGCGATCCCTCGCGACGGGATGCTCAGCGCAGCGTCGGGTACGGCGAGCTCGGCCTCGGCAGCGCGCCGGCCGCGGCAGCGTGCAAGGTGTGCTCACGCAGCCGCCCGTTGTCGACGACGAGTCCGGCCGAAGCCTCCAGGAGCCTGAGCGTGGTCATCGCGGCGTCGCCGAAGGCGTCCGGCACCGCGGATGACAGCGCGAGGACACCGATGACGCTGCCCGGCCCTGCGGCGCCGACGCCGCGCAGCGGCATCGACAGGTACGTCGCGAGGTCGGCCTCGGCCGGGTCATCGACCTGGCCGAGCAGCCCAGCCGGGTCGGCGAGCCGCATGGTCAGGTCCTCCATCGCGAAGTGCCCGCCGGTCGAGGCCGAGACGACCTCCGCCGAGCGGCGCAGGAACTCGCGGTAGTGCGACTGGGAGACGCCGTGATTCACGGTCACGTATGCGGTCCGCTCCCCCACCAGCAGGACGCCGGCGAGCGAGCTCTCGACCACGGCACCGATGACGCCGAGGACGCCGGCGACGGTGGATTCCAGATCGGGGCAGGTCGCTGCCAGAGCGGTCATCGAGGCGGCGAGCGAGGTCTGGAAGAGCGTGCGGTCGAAGACCTCGCACGTGCGCTCCCACACCTCGTCCGCGTCGAGCTCGGCCGGGTCCGGGTAGAGCCGGCGCCCGCCCCGCGACTCCTCGGCGGCGGCGAGCACCTCGCGCAGTGCCTGCCCGAGTTCCTCGGCCTGGAAGTCCTTGGTGAGATAACGATCCGCACCGGCCTGAGCGCCCCAGTAGCGATCGCTTGCCGCGTCCAGGGACGTCAGGAGCACGACCGGGATGTCGGCGGTGGCCCAGTCCTCCTTCAGCAACCGGGCCGCGACGTACCCCGACAGCCGCGGCATCTGCACGTCCATCACGATGGCGTCCGGCTGGTGCAGATGGGCGAACTGCACCGCTTCGAGCCCGTCCTCGGCAGCCGCGACGACGTCGAAGCCCTCCCGGGTGAGGACGCTCGCGACGACCTTGCGCAAGGTCGGGCTGTCGTCGGCGACAACGACGCGCGGGGCCGGTGAACTGGTCATGCGATACCTCCGAGCAGGCGTGCAACGGTGCCGAGCAGGTCTGAAGCCGAGAAGTCGCTCTTGTGCAGGTAGGCGTCGGCGCCGGCGTCCATCCCGGCGCGCCGGTCGGCCTCGCTGTCGCGGCTGGTCATGACCACGACGGGAACGGCCTGCCATCCGGGGGTCGCGCGCACGGTGCGGGTGAGCGCCAGGCCGTCCATGCCCGGCATCTCGACGTCAGTGACGATCAGGTCATACGGCTCACCGGTCAGGTGCGCCACGCCGTCGAGGCCGTCGACAGCCGCATCCACGGCATAGCCCGCGGAGGCGAGCAAGCTGCGCTCGAGTTCGCGTACCCCGACCGAGTCCTCGACCACCAGGATCCGCAGCTCGCGCGGCTCTTCCTCGGGCTCCGGGACAGGCGCCGCGGCGCGACGCTCGACACCTCCCGGCGGCACCGATGAGGCAGCTCGCACGCGCGCCGAGACCCCGACAGCACTCCCGAGCGCCCGCAGGTCGAGCAGGCAGACGACGCTGCCGTCGTCGAGAATGCTCGCCCCGGTAACCGCGGAGGCAAGCCCCGATGCCCCCGTGACTCCGGCGCCACCCGCGTGGCGCCCCGTCGATGCCGCGCCGGAGAGGAAGGGCCCGAGATCCGTAACGACGAGGTCGGCTTCGCCCTCGAGACCGTCGACAGCCCAGGCGAGCGGCCGGCGACCGGCGGTGCTCGTCAGCAACGCAGCGCTCGGCTTGCGTGCCGAGCGGCGCGCGCGGGAGCCGTTGAACGAACCGAGGATCTCGGCGAGGTCCAGCAGTGGGATCGCCGAGCCGTCACGGATCAGCAGGTCCGACCCGGCGAAGTGACTCACCTCCGCGGCTGCTCCCCCGCCCAGCGAGCAGGTCTCGCTCACTGAGGGCAGCGGGATCGCGTAGCGCTCGCCGCCGACCCGGCACAGCAGGCAGCGCAGGATGCCGAGCGACACCGGGAGCGTCAGCACGAAACGGGTGCCGGCACCGGGCGTGCTCGTCACGGCGATCTGCCCGCCGAGGCCTTCGACCGTGGCCCGCACAACGTCGAGCCCGACCCCGCGGCCGGAGCTCTCACTGACCGTCGAGCGGGTCGACAGCGCCTGCGCGAAGATGTGGTCGAGTCCGCTGGAGGCGTCGAAGCCGGCGCCTTCGCGGCGTTCCAGGTCGGCGGGAGAAAGCGCATCGGGAGCGACGAGGCCTGCCGCCACGGCAGCCCGATGCACGGCGGCGCGGTCGATGCCGCCGCCGTCATCAGCGACCTCGATGATCACCGACGCGCCAGCGGCCCGGGCCCGCACCCAGACGGTCGCCGCCTCCGGCTTGCCGGCGGCGACGCGCTGTTCGGAGGTCTCGCAACCATGGTCGACGGCATTGGTGACGAGATGGCCCAATGCCTCGCCGATGGTGTCGAGGACGCGCTTGTCGAGCTCGACGTCCTCGCCTTCGAGTTCGAGGTGGACCTGCTTTCCGGTGCGTCCGGCGAGGTCGCGGACGAGCCGGGGGAAGCCGGCGACCAGGCGTGCCAACGGCACCATCGCCAGGTTCATCGCCTCGCCGCGCAGCCGGGCGACGCGCGCGGCGTGATCCTCCACGAGCTCGCGCAATGCCGCTGCCGCCGGCAGCAGCGCCTCGAGCCCGCCGAGGTGCTTGTCGCCGCCGCGCGCAATCGCCGCCAGCGCGCTGGAAAGCTCGTTGGTCGCGCGTTCCACGCGCCGGGCGTCGACCTCCGCCTCACCCACGACGTTCAGCAGATCGTGGATACGCGGGACGGCGACGCGCACGGTTTCGACCGACATGGGAACCGCGACCGGGGCTGCCGAGGCCTCTGGGTTCGCGGCTTCCGGCTCGGGGAGCTTCGCGGGCTCGACCGCGGCGCGCGGGGCAGGATCGCTGCGGGGCAGCGGCACGACCGGCTTACCGGCCAGCGCGGCCAGCAGCGCCTCGCGAATGGCGCCGCGGTCGTCGTCGCTGAGCGGATCGGCGGCAGCGGGCAGGCTGCGCGTCATCCCGTCGACCGACGCCAGCAGGAGGTCGATGAGCTCCCGCCCGGCCGTCAGGCGCCGGTCACGTACGGCAGCGAGCAGGTCCTCTGCAACATGCGCCAGCTCGACGATCGAGGTGAGCCCCATCATCCGGGCGGAGCCCTTGATGGTGTGGGCGTCGCGGAAGAGGGCGGCGATCGCGCTGCGCGAGGGCGGCCCGGATTCCAGCGCCAGCAGCCCTGACGCGAGTGACGCGAGCCGCTCGCGTGCCTCCTCGTCGAAGGTGGCAAGCAGCTCCGGGTTGTCGGTGATGTTCATGGTCGGGCGAGTGCTCGCACGCTCACCCGACGCCGGAGAACTGCGCGATGGACGAGCGCAGATCCGAGGCAAGCGTCGTCAGCTGAGCGGCAGCGGCAGCCGCAGCCCGTGACCCGGAGGCGTACTGGCGGCTGACGTCACTGACCGAGGTCATGGCCGCCACGACCTGATCCGAGGCCGACCGCTGCTGCTGGGTCGCGATGGAGATCTCCTTCGCCGCCACGGTCGTCTCGTCGACCATCCCGGAGATCCGCTCCAATGCCTCGACGACCCCGCGGGCGAGCGAGGATCCGGCGCGCACATCCTTCGCGCCCTCCTCGCTAGCCACGATCGTGGAGTGCGTCTCGCCCTGGATCTGCCCGACGATCTCGCGGATCTGCTTGGTC
This sequence comes from Frankiaceae bacterium, assembly GCA_036267695.1. GTDB lineage: Bacteria > Actinomycetota > Actinomycetes > Frankiales > Frankiaceae > DATAZK01. The sequence goes on along the minus strand of DATAVO010000125.1, from coordinate 63,762 downwards.
GAGAGCTGAGCGCGCTCGGCGAGCTTGCGCACCTCACTGGCCACGACGGCGAATCCGCGGCCGTGCTCACCGGCGCGGGCGGCTTCGATCGCCGCGTTGAGCGCGAGCAGGTTGGTCTGGTCCGACAGGTCGTCGATGACCTCGACGATCCGCCCGATCTCCTGGCTCTTCTCGCCGAGTGACAGCGCCCGGGTGGCGATCGTGTCGACCCGATTCGCGATCGTGTCCATCGACTGCACGGACGCGGCGACGGCGTCGCGCCCCTGCTCGGCGTAGTGCAGAGTGTCCGCCGCGTACTGGGCGACCTGCCCCGCCGTATCCGCAATCTGCGCGGCGGTGGCGGCGAGCTCCTCGATCGTCGACGTGGTCTCCGCGACGGCGCTCGACTGCTGGGACGCGCTGACAGCCGAATCTTCCGCGGTGTTCAGCAGGTCGGTGGCGGCCGCCGAGATCTGCTCGCCGCCCAGCCGGATCTGCCCGACCAGGTGGCGCAGATTGGCGAGCGTGTTGGTGAAGGAGTCGTTGAGCTGAGCGAGCACCGGCTCGACGTCGGCGTGCGGCGCCGGAGCTTCGACCGCAAGGTCGCCGGCCGCGGCCCGTTCGAGGGCGGCCGACAGTTCGCTCACGGCGTCCTCCAGCCCGTCGCGCTGGGCGACGGCGGCGAGCGTGAGCCGGTTGGCGACCCCGGCCAGCGCGGCGCCGAAGGCAGCCAGGGCCGGGAAGACGGGCGTCACGAGGAGCAGGAGGCCGGCCGAATCACCGAGCCCGTGACCCGAAGCCCAGGTACCGAGCACCACGCCGGCGCACGGCAGCAGCGAGCCGGGGACCGCGGCGACCGGCGGAAGTGCGATGGCCGCGAAAAGCACCGGTGGCAGGTAGAGCAGCCAGAAGGAACCGCCGACGCCGCCGGTCGACGCGACGACACCGGTGACGGCAGCGAGGTCGGCCAGCAGCAGCAGGACGGCGAGCATCGGAGCGCGCTCACGGGCGGCCGCGGCAGCGCGTCCACCGCCGGAAAGCCAGGTCAGCACCGACGCGACGACAGCTCCGACGGCGCTCCACGCGTAGACATTGTTGAGCACGATGTCGTGCCCGTCGCCCGAGTGGCGCAGCACGAGCGCGGCCATCACGGTCAGGATCAGGCTGCCCCATGTCGCCATCCCCGCCGCACGCGAAAGCCGCCGCGTGGAGTCGTGAGACTCCATCCGTGCAGACTGCATTCGGGCCACCTCCGTTCCGCCGGTTGGAGTACTTCTCGGCTTTTTGGAGGCGCGGCTACAGCATTTGCCCGTACTCGTCGGCTGATGACCAGCGAGTGACCAGCGAACTCTCAGGCTGCACCGGGCAGCCGGGCCCGCAATCCGAGCAATCCGGGCGGTGAAAGTACGGCGACGGGAGCACCGTCGACCACGGTGATGCCGTCGAGAACGGCCGCAGCTTCGGCAGGAACGCCTGGTGGGAGCGGTTCCAGGCCACCCTCGGGAAGGGAGACCAAATCGAGCGCCGAATCGACAATCAGCCCGACGACGCCGCGGCCTGCTGCGGTGGAAGCAGGAGAAGCGGTGGCGTCGGCCCGATCGAGGATGACGAGCCGCTCACCCTTCGGAGCCTGCAAGTGCAGCAGCGGGCGCAGGTCCAGGACGGCGAGCACCCGGCCACGGACATTCGCCAGCCCGGTCACGAACGCTGGCAGGCCCGGCACCCGCGTCACCTCAGGAAGGCGCACGATTTCCCGCACCGCGGCGACCGGCATGGCGTACGTCGAGCCGCCGATGCCGAGCAGCATCACCTGCCCGCCCTGCCCTCCGGTTGCGCTCACTCCCGTCTTATCGGCGGCGACCGCCCTTGGGTGCAGTCCTGCGGGCTGCACTCTTTGCCGGACGCTTGGCGGCAGCCGGGCGCGGCGGCGTCGTGCCGGCAGCCGGGGTGCTCGCCGAGGTGCGGTCGGCGGAGGCCCCCATCCCCCGGGTGGGCCGGCCGAGCGCGGCGACGGCACCGCAGGAAATGACCCCGAGCAGCAGGAACGCCGAGCTACGCAAATCGCTCGACAGCACGGTGCTGCCCGTCGACTGCGTGGACCCCAGGATCAGCACGACGGGTAGCCAGCCGAGCAGCGGCGCGGCCGCGGCGAGCCGGGTGCCGGCCATCCAATAGCCGGCGAGGCTGAGCAGCGGGTTCGCAATGATGACGAAGAGCAGCCCGACGGACAGGAGCTGGCCGAGACCGCCGCCGCTGCCCGCCGCGACGACGCGGCTGCTGCTGACGGTTCCCCCGACCGACGTGACCGCGCGGGCCGCGGGTGAAACCGAGTACGGCAGCAGGAACGCCCCGAAGATCGCCAGCACCACGCCACCGACCACGAGCGTCGCGTAACTCGCGGCAAGGAAGAGCCGGGTCGGCTCGTCAGCCGCCTCCTGCTCGCCCGACGCCTCCCGAGCGCGCTGACCCGCCACGCCCGAAAGACTACGGAGCCACCCGCGGGACCAGCCGGGCTAGAGCACCTCGGCGTGCACGTCCGTCAGGTCGAACACCGGCTGGTGCTTCTCACCAGCAGCCTCGAGGACCGCGGTGATCTCCGAGCCGACCAGCTCCTCGCGCGCCAGCAGCGCATCGCGCAAGGCGATGACGAGGTGGCGGTTGCTGGCGAGCAGGTGCTGGGTGACGGCCTTCTGCTCATCGAGCAGCGCCTCGACCCGCTCCCGGCAGTGCGCGTCGGAAAGCACCTTGCCGACCAGGTCGGTCCCGGCGAATCCGGTGTCGTGGACGGCGGCGAACGAGACGGACGAGCCCGCCATGCCGGCCGCGCCGACCATCTGCGCAGCGACCTGCGTGGCGTACGCCAGGTCGCCGGCGGGACCCGTGGACACGTCTCCGAAGAAGAGCTCCTCGGCCACCTGGCCACCGAAAGCGATCTGCATCAGAGCCCGCAGCTCGGCGCGGGCGCGAGTGAAGACGTCCTCGCGATCGCCGTGGGCGAGCATGCCGAGCGCGTCACCGCGCTTGACGATGGTCAGCACCTCGAGCCGGCGGTGCGGGGCGACGAGCCACGCCATCGTAGCGTGACCGGCCTCGTGGGTGGCGATGAGCTCCCGCTCGTGCTGGGTGTATTCGACCGGCGCGCCGACACCGACTTCGGCCGTCAGACGCGCCGATTCGACGTCCTTCCAGTTGATCTGGTCCGCGCCGCGCCGCATCGCGTTGATCAGCGCCTCGTCCAGCAGGTTCTCCAACTTCGCGGGAGACCATCCGGACGTGACCGCAGCGAGGGCATCGCGGTGCTCGGAATCGGCGAGCTCCGGGCCGTACGAGCGGCTCTTCAGGAAGTGATCGACCAGCTGCCGGCGCGACGCCTTGGCCGGGAGGTCGAACTTCAGCTGGCGGTCGAAGCGGCCGGGCCGCAGCAGGGCGGGGTCGAGAGCGGCAGCACGGTTCGTCGCGGCGACGATCAGCACGTTCGGCTTCGGCGGCCGCGGCTTCGGGATTTGACGCGAGGCCGGCAGCAGGCGGTTGATCGAGTCGACCACCCCACCCGCGACCTTCTGCATCGCGGTGGGCTCCTCGAACGACTGCATCTGGACCAGGAGCTCGTTGACGACGCCCTCCGTCGCGTTCGAGACCATGCCGTTGCGGATCAACGGGTGGGAGGCGAACCTGCCGGCCCCCGTCATGGCCGACATGTTGCTGCGGGCGCCCGCGACGGCGTCGATCTCCTCGATGAAGCCGATCGCGCCGCCTTCACGGATAGCAGTCTTGCGCAGGGCCTTGAAGTAGGAGCGGATCTTGCGGGCCGTCGCGCCGTACATCATCGACTGCCACGCCGTCGAGGAGATGAACAGGAACGGAACACCGGCCTCGGCGGCCATCGCCCGGGCCAGATGCGTCTTACCGGTGCCGGGAGGACCTTCGAAGAGCAGGCCCCGCCGCGGACGCCCACCCATTTTCTCGGTGTACTCGCGGTGGGAGAGGAAGAGGTTCAGCGAGCGCACGACTTCCTCGCGCACCCCGTCGATACCGACGACATCGGCCAGCCGCACGTCGATCTGCTCCGGGCGGAACGTCGTGTGGGTCGAGCGGCCCATCAGCATCGGCGGGATCGCGACCGCACCCACGATCGCGACCGGCACGATGATCGGGAAGAGCGTGAGCATGTCGATGTGCGGCAGCGCGAAGACGTTGAACGGCTGGCCGATCGCGACGCGGTACCAGAGGAACGCAGCGGGGATCGCCAAGATGAGCGCGATCTTCGCCAGCAAGCGCCGCCGCCGCTGCTCGCGATCGGAGCCGACATCCGCTCCTCGGGCAGCGAGGACGGACAGCCCGCCGCCGAAGGCGGGTAGCGCAGCCGGGTGTGCGGACGTCATGACAACTTCGGCCGAATCTGCCGGCGGTGCGCTACTCATTTGTGGCCTCCCTCGCTGCTCAGCGTTACCCAACTAACCAGGCCTGTAGGCGCTGCGTTATGCAGACCACCCGTACGGGCTACACAGTTACGCCATCTGGCGTCTGAGGTGGGGTCCAATAGCCGACAAATGCGCATGAGCGGAACCCTTGCGTGCTGCTCTACTGGGGCTACTCGCCGATCCCGGCGAACACGTCGTCCTCTTTGCCGTCGGCGCCGCTGGGCCCGACCTCACCGCGCACCAGGCGGAAGGTCTCCTGCGCGAACATCATGCGGCCGCCGCCGTCGGCCATCGCGTAGAAGAAGTCGTCCATCGCGATCTGCGACTCGTGTGCGCGCATCGCCGCGACCTTCGCCTGCAGGTAGTCGCTGGTGTCGATGACGGTGGTGATGAGGTCGTCATCGACGATGAAGGACGGTTCCTCGTCGAACTCGGGGGTCTGGACCCCGCGCTCCTTCAGCGCCGCCATGCCCTCGAGGAATTGGGTACGCGGGATGGCCTGGTAGTACAGCTTCGCGGGCGCCCACGGCACGCCGAGATCCGGCTCGTAGGACGGATCACCGGAGAGGTCGAACGCCGCAACGGTGACGTTGTGCGCCTGGATGTGATCGGGGTGGCCGTAGCCGCCGTTCTCGTCATAGGTGATGACGACCTGCGGCCGCACCTCACGCATGATCGCGACCAGATCGGCGGCCGCCTCCGTGAGATCGGCCCGCCAGAACGACGCGGGATTGTCGTTCGTCGGCTCGCCCATCATTCCGCTGTCCCGCCAGCGGCCGGGGCCGCCGAGGAACCGGTGATCCTCGACCCCGAGGGCCTCGCAGGCGGCCGCCAGCTCCTCGATCCGGTGCCAGCCGAGCCCGTCCTCGCGGCCCGCGGCGAGGTGCTCCAGATGCGGGACGACGATCTCGCCTTCCTCGCCGAGCGTGCACGTGATGAGCGTGACGAGCGAGTGCTCGCTCGCGTAGCGCGCCATCGTGCCGCCGGTCGAGATCACCTCGTCGTCGGGGTGGGCGTGGACCAGCAGCATCCGGTGGGGATGGTCGAGTGGGGTCATGTCGATGCCCTCGTGCTGCGGATCGACGGCCTCCTCGACGTCAGCGATCAGGTCCCCCAGCGTGTCACCCTGGGGAGGGGCCGCCGTTCCGGAGGGTTCGGCGGGCGAGGAAGTCATGTCACGAGCCTAGATGGCTGATCGCCGCCGCGCCTGATCCGCGCTCAGCCCCGATGACGCGAGCGCGAGCGGGTTTTCTCGCGGTCCTGCATCGACAGCTGGACCTTGCGGATCCGCACGAACGCCGGGGTCACCTCGACGCACTCGTCCTCGCGGCAGAACTCCAGCGCCTGCTCCAGCGAGAGCACCCGGTGGGGTACGAGCCGTTCGAGCACGTCGCTCGTGGAGGATCGTGTGTTGGTGAGCTTCTTCTCCTTGGTCGGATTGACGTCCATGTCATTCGACCGCGAGTTCTCGCCGACGATCATGCCCTCGTACACCTCGGTGCCGGGGCCGACGAACATCGTTCCGCGCTCCTGCAAGGACGTCAGCGCGTAGCCGGTGACCGGTCCCTTGCGGTCGGCAACCAGTGACCCGGTCGGGCGTAACCGCACCTCGCCGGCCCACGGCTCGTAGCGTTCGAAGACGTGGTGCAGCAGCCCGGTGCCGCGGGTCTCGGTGAGGAACTCGGTGCGGAAGCCGATCAGTGCGCGGGCCGGTACCAGGAATTCCAGCCGCACCCAGCCGGTGCCGTGGTTGACCATCTGCTCCAGGCGCCCCTTGCGCATCCCGAGCAGCTGGGTCACGACTCCGAGGTAGTCCTCCGGCACGTCGATGGTGAGCCGCTCGACCGGCTCGTGCACCTTGCCGTCGATCTCGCGGGTGACGACCTGCGGCTTGCCGACGGTCAGCTCGAAGCCCTCGCGCCGCATCATTTCGACGAGGATGGCCAGCTGCAGCTCACCGCGCCCCTGCACCTCCCAGGTGTCGGGACGCTCGGTCGGATCGACCCGCAGCGAGACGTTGCCGACCAGCTCCTGCTCCAGCCGGTTCCTCACCATTCGGGCGGTCAGCTTGCTGCCGGACTGCCCCGCCAACGGGGACGTGTTGATGCCGACCGTCATGGAGATCGAGGGGTCGTCGACGTGGATGACCGGCAGCGCTTTCGGATCCTCCACGTCGGCCAGCGTCTCGCCGATGGTGATCTCCGCGATCCCGGCGACGGCAGCGATGTCGCCGGCGTACACCGAATCGGTCGGCCGGCGTTCGAGCGCATGGGCCACCAGCAGCTCGGAGATCTTCGCGCGCTCGACGGTCCCGTCGACCCGGCACCAGGCGACCTGCTGGCCCCGGCGCAGCTCGCCGCCGACGACGCGCACGAGCGCGAGGCGGCCGAGGTAGGGCGAGGCGTCGAGGTTGGTGACGAGCGCCTGCAGCGGCGCGCCTTCGACGTAGCTCGGAGGCGGGATCGTGTCGAGCAGGACCTTGAAGAGCGGCTCGAGGTTGTCCGCGTCAGGCATTCCGCCGTCGTCCGGACGGTTGGTCGAGGCGCGGCCGGCCTTGGCGCTGGCGTAGACGATCGGGAAGTCGATCTGGTGCTCGTCGGCGTCGAGGTCGAGGAAGAGCTCGTACGTCTCGTCGACGACCTCGGCGATGCGCGCATCAGGCCGGTCGACCTTGTTGATCACCAGGACGACGGGCAGCTTCGCCTCGAGCGCCTTGCGGAGCACGAAGCGGGTCTGCGGCAGCGGTCCCTCACTGGCATCGACGAGCAGCAGGACGCCGTCGACCATGGAGAGCCCGCGCTCGACCTCGCCGCCGAAGTCGGCGTGGCCCGGGGTGTCGACCACGTTGAGAATGACGGCGTCATCACCGTGGCCGTACTTGATCGCCATGTTCTTGGCGAGGATCGTGATGCCCTTCTCGCGCTCGAGATCCATGGAATCCATGACCCGCTCGGCGACGTCCTGACCCTCCCGGAAAGCACCGGATTGCCAGAGCATGGCATCGACCAGCGTGGTCTTTCCGTGGTCGACGTGAGCGATGATGGCGAGGTTGCGGAGATCTGAACGCACAGGCACGTACGTCAACGGTACGGGAACCGGCTCACGAAGGGCGGCAAGCGTGACCAGCGACCCAATGCCGGCGCCGGGCCAGCACGTCGAAACACCCGATCCGGTACGCGAGAAGATCTCCCGCGACCTGGAGACGAACGTGCTCATGCAGTACGCGTTCTCCAAGGCTGCGCGCTTCTCCCGGTCCGGTCAGCTGGTCGAGGCGGCAGCCGAGTACGGCAAGCTCGCGAGCGCCGGCGACAAGGCGCACCTGCGGGCACTTGCCCTTGTACTGCAGGCCGAAATGCTCCTGCGCGATCCGCCCACGGTGATCGACACTGCCGGCGCTCGAGCGGCCCTGGAGCGTGCTCACGCGCTCGGCGCACCAGAGCGGGAGTGGACGTTCACCCTCGGGATGCTCGCCCTGCGCGAGGACCGTCTGGTCGAGGCGCGTGACCTGCTTCGGCGCTCCTACAGCGATGACCACCAGGCGCAGGAGGCCGCTGCCTACCTCGCCGTCGTGGAGGCCCGGGCCGGTGATCGCGCGGCCGGACGCGAGTGGTTGGAGCTCGCCCGCGAGCAGGCGGAGGCCTGGCGCTCCCCCGAGGCGGAGATCGCGCTGCGCGACCCGCTGGACCCAGCCGGCTCCCTGCGCGCGGCCGCCGCCGAGCATCCCGACGAGTACTGGCTACGGCTCGCGCTCGCCCGCGAACTGACCGCCGCCGGGCGTCACGACGAGCTGGTCGAGACCACCCGCGAGATGGCCGCCGACCGTGACCTGCCGGAGCGATTCCGCGCCGTCGCGGCTCTCGGGGCGGCGCGGACGCTGCTCCTGCACGCCGGCGACGAGCGGATCGGCGAGGCGATGAAGCTGGCCGCACAGGCTCGGACGCTCGCCCCGAAGTCGCTCGCCGTGTGGGAAGTCCTCGCGCTCGGCTACTGCCGGCAGGGCAATTTCCGTCGTGCCGCAGGGGCCGCGAAACGCGTACTGAAGGCCGAGGCCGACTCCATCACTGCCCGTTATGTTCAGGCCTGGGCGCTTGGCGCGCGCGGCATGTGCGACCGAGCCAGGCTGGCCCTCAGCGACGCCGTCGAGCGCGATCCCGAGTGGCCACTTCGCACGAAAGCGGCAGATGCCGTCTCCGGCTGCCGATAGAAGACGCATGAAGTCTCGTCGTCTTGCCGTCACGCTGGTCGCCGTGGTGGCTGTCGTCGCCCCGGTCACGGCCGCCTGTACCCCGGTTCCCGGAGCGCCCAACTGCTACCTGCTGCCGGACAACAACGTGTGGCACGCCGACGTCTCCAAGCTGCCGGTCAATGCCCATAACGCGGCTTGGATGGCCTCCGCCGGCGGGACCACGAGCCTGCACATCCACCCCGACTTCGGCGGCCCTTACGGCATCCCCTTCAACACTGTCTCGGCCAGCCACCCCAAGGTGAAGGTGAGCTTCGACTACGCGGGCGAGAGCGACCAGGTGCCCTACCCGCTGGGCGGCGACACGCGTATCGAAGACGGCAGCGACGCCCACGCCCTGGTGGTCGACAGTTCCACGTGCAAGCTCTACGAGACCTGGGACACCGGGAGCTCGCGTAGCGGATGGACCGCCGGTAGCGGCGCCGTCTACGACCTGAAGTCCGACGCGCTCCGGCCGAACGGGTGGACCTCCGCCGACGCCGCGGGCCTGCCGATCCTGCCGGGGCTGCTGCGCTACGACGAGGTCGAGGCCGGCAAGGTCGACCACGCGATCCGCTTCACCGTCTCGCGTTCCGCTGCCGCGCACCTCTGGCCGGCCCGCCACGACGCCGGTTCGGGCAGCGCAAATGTGCTGCCGCCGATGGGCGCCCGCTTCCGGCTCAAGGCGAACTACTCGACCCGCGGCCTGCGTCCCGACACCGTCGCCGTGCTGAACGCGATGAAGAAGTACGGCATGATCGCCGCCGACAACGGCAGCAACTTCTACTTCCAGGGCGCGACCGACTCACGCTGGCCCGACGCCCTGCTCAACCAGCTCAAGGCCGTCCCCGTGAGTGCCTTCGAAGCCATCGACGAATCCAGCCTGATGGCCTCACCCAACTCCGGTCAGGTCAAGTAGCCGGCTCAGCGGTGCCGGGTGGGTCGGTAGCTGAGCTCTTGGGTGCGGCCATCGAGGGTCCGCTGCTCGAGCAGTTCGAGGTCGAAGTCGGCCGCGCCGGCGAAGATCGGGCCCAGCCCGGTCTGGCCGCTGATCACCGGGAAAAGCGTCACCTGCACGCGGTCGACGAGACCCGCGGCCATCAGGGATCGGTTCAGCGCCAGGCTGCCGTGCGAGCGCAACGGTGTGTCGGACTCCTCCTTGAGCCGGGCGACGATCTCCACGGCATCGCCGCCCGCCACGGTCGCGTCCGGCCAGTCGAGGGGTCCTTGCAGCGTCGACGACACCACCGTCGTCGGCAGGTGCCTCATGCGGGTGACCCAGGGATCGAGCACCTCGGGGTCCTCATCGGTCGCAGCGAGCATCGAGACGAACTCCCGAAAAGTGTTGGCACCAAAGACCATTCGGGGCTCAGCGTCGTAGACGGACAGGCGGTGGGCGAGCAACTCGGGGCCCTGCTTGCCCCAATAGCCGCCCCAGTCGCCGTCGTGCGAGCCGAAGCCGTCCAGGGTGCAGAAGACGTCGAACGTGTACGTAGCGGTCATGGCGATCTCCTCGAATGCGGGGGGTCATGAAGGCGGGCGACGAGGGGGCGGTCGGCGGCGATCCAGGGGACGTCGTCCAGCTCGCGGGGCGCCAGCCAGCGCAGCGCCTGGTGTTCGCTCGACGCAAGCTGTCCGCTCACGATCGAGGCGCGGTAGACCTTCAGCACGCCGATGTCGATATCGGCCTGGCCGACGAGAGAGCCGACCTCGATCTCGACACCCAACTCTTCGCGGCACTCGCGGACGAGCGCTTCGGAAGGCGTCTCCCCGGCTTCGACCTTGCCGCCGGGAAACTCCCACAGCCCGGCGTAGCGCGCCGGTGCCGACCGCTGCGCGGCGAGGAGGCGGCCGGAGCCGTCGAAAATCGCGGCTCCCACGACAACGAGCGCGGGAACGCCGGGACCTGCCATGCTGGCAGCATGCCCAGGCCGACTGCTCTGACCCCCGACCAGGTCGCCGCCGAGCTTGCCAAGCTGCCCGGCTGGTCCGGCGACACCACGGCCATCAAGCGCTCCGTCGAGTGCTCCAGCTTCCCCGCGGCCATCGCTGTCGTCGACACGGTTGCGATCGCCGCCGAGAACGCCGATCACCATCCGGACATCGATATCCGCTGGCGCACCTTGCATTTCACGCTCAGCACGCACGATGCCGGTGGCGTCAGCGAGCTGGACTTCGCGCTCGCCCGCGAGATCGACGCGGCAGCGGCTGGCGGGTAGCCCGCGCCTATTCGGGAGACTGCGTGCCGGTGGGACGCAGCAGGCGCACCGGCGGCGCGTCGTCGACTTCGACCCCAGCGGCCGCATAAGCCCCGGCGAACCCGCTCCACACGAGCGACGTGAGGTAATCGGCGAGCGCCTGGCGACTCATCGACTGGCGCTCCAGCCACCACTCCCCCGCCGCGCGCACCAGCCCCACGACGCCGAAGCCCCACGGCTCCGCGGCACCGGAGTCCAGCCCCACCTCGCGCATGAGATCGCCGAGCCGGCGTGAGATGTAGCTGCCGAGCATCGAGCTGTAGTCGGTGACGGGATCGTTCTCGACCGGACGGTCCAGGAGCGTGTGATGGACGACGAAGCGATACAGCTCCGGCTCTTCCTCGATCACGTGCAGGTACGCGTCGACCCCGGCCGCGAGCATCGAACGGCCGTCGGGCTGGCCGTCGATCGCCGCCGTGATCCGGTCCACCAGACCCTGCGCGACCCGCTGGCCGACGGCCAGATAGAGGTCGGCCTTGTCGGTGAAGTAGCGGTACACCACCGGCTTACTCGTGCCGGCCTCGGCGGCGATCTGATCCATCCCGGCACCCGCGCCATGGCGCCGGACCGCGCGCACGGCCGCGTCGATCAGCGCCTTGCGACGCTCCTCGCGGTGCGCCTGCCAGCGCAGGCGGCGGCCATCGGTATCCGGCGTCGGGCGGCGCCGGTTCGCACTGGTCACCTGCCCGAGGATAGGTGAGGGGCACTGCGCGGCCGTACAACCGAGCTGGGTAGCGTGCCAGTCATGGCTGACGCAAAGTTTCGCAGGCTCGGCAATTGCGGTCTGGCCGTCTCCCGGGTCGGGCTCGGCTGCAACAACTTCGGCATGCGCATCGACCTCGATGCCGCCCGTCCGGTGGTCGACGCCGCGCTCGAGGCCGGCATCACGATGTTCGACACGTCCGACAGCTACGGGGCTTCCGAGGAGTTCCTCGGCGAGCTGCTCCAGGGCAAGCGCGACGACGTCATCCTGGCGACCAAGTTCGGCTCGAGCGTCCGCGGAGCCAACGGCGCCGACTGGGAGGCCCGCGGTTCGCGGCGCTACATCCGGCGCGCGGTCGAGCGCTCACTGCGGCGCTTGCGTACCGACTACATCGACCTCTACCAGCTGCACAAGCCCGACCCGCTGACGCCGATCGAGGAGACCCTCGCCGCCCTCACCGAGCTGGTGAACGACGGCAAGGTGCGCTACATCGGCTGCTCGAACTTCAGCGGCTTTCAGGTCGCTCATGCCGAATGGCAGGCCACCACCCGCGGCTACGAGCGCTTCATCTCGGTGCAGAACGACTACAGCCTGCTGAACCGCGAGATGGAGGCGGACGTCGTCCCAGCCTGCCTGGAGTACGGCATCGGCGTGCTGCCCTACTTCCCCCTCGCGAGCGGTGTGCTCACCGGCAAGTACAAGCGCGGGGTCGACGTTCCCGCGTCCAGCCGGCTCGCGGCGTGGGGCATGGCGAGCACCCTGACCGACGAGCGTTTCGACGTCGTCGAGGCGCTGCAGGCTTACGCGTCCGAGCGCGGACTCACGCTGCTTGACGTCGCCATAGGAGCGCTCGCCGCCCAGCCCGCTGTGGGCTCGGTGATCGCCGGAGCGACCAGCGCCGAGCAGGTCAGGGCGAACGTTGCTGCCGCTGAATGGATCCCGACGCTCGACGACCTGGCCGCGCTGGACAAGATCGTCCCCAGCCGCCGCCCGGAGTACTAAAAGCCGCCGCCGTAAGCCAAATCAGCTGCGGCCGAGCGCCACGTGCTGCACGCCGGTGAACTCCGCGATGATCGTGCGGATCACCGCCCGGGCGATCCCCGGGTCCAGACCTTCGGCCTCGGCGAGCTCGGTGGTCCGCACGAGCATGCGCTTCTCGCGGTCGGGGTCGGTGACCGCCAGACCGTGCTGCTCCTTGTACTGCGTCACCTGAATCACGTGCTCGGCGCGCCGCGCCAGCAGGCGGATCAGCTCGGCGTCGATCGCGTCGATCGCCACGCGTGCGGCGTCGAGCTCGCTCGGCTTGTCGTCGTTCATACGCCTCCTCGCGTCCGGGTCCAGCATGCCGCACTGCCGTCGGGACGATGGCGGCCGCCCAGCGATTGCCGCATTCCCCTATAAAGCGGGGACTGGAGTCCTTACTTGCGGACTCCGCACTGTCGATGTGCCGTATCTGCGGCTAGAGTTCGCACTCGTGTCCTCCTTTCGGATCCGCGAAGCCGCCGAGCTGCTCGGCGTCAGCGATGACACCGTGCGCCGCTGGGCCGACGCCGGAAAGCTGCCCACCACCATCAACGGCGGCCGCCGGGCCATCGACGGCGCGGCACTGGCGCGATTTTCCGAAGAGCTCGCCCGCAACGACGAACGCGCGGACCAGAGCCCGGTCGTACGCGAATCCGCGCGCAACCGGATGCGCGGGCTGGTCACCCGCGTCACCCGCGACACCGTCATGGCGCAGGTCGAGATCCAGGCAGGGCCATTTCGCATCGTCTCGCTGATGAGCCGCGAAGCCGCCGATGAGCTCGGACTCGAGCCCGGCAGCCTGGCCGTCGCTGCCGTGAAGGCCACCAACGTCGTCGTCGAGGTTCCTGGCCGCGCTGACGCGTCGGGCTGATTCCTGGCCGCCGCACCACCACATCAAGGAGAGGTCCATGCCACGTTCCGCCCGCACCGCGGCGGCCCTGGTCGCTATTGCTGCTGCGTCCGTCACGGCAGGCTGTGCCTCGTCGAGCACCGGCGCATCGACCGGCACCTCGCCTTCGAGCTCGGCGCCGTCGTCCGCAGCGTCCAGCGCTTCGGGCGTCACCGGAACGGTCACCGTGCTGGCCGCTGCCTCGCTGACCGAGGCGTTCAACACCCTCGCCAAGCAGTTCGAAGCGGCGAACCCCAGCGTCACGGTGAAGATCTCCTACGGCGCGAGTTCGGCGCTAGCGCTGCAGATCACCCAGGGCGCTCCGGCCGACGTCTTCGCCTCTGCGTCAGCCAAGAACATGAAGCAGGTGACGGATGCCAAGCTCGCTGACTCCTCGACGAACTTCGTCAAGAACGTCATGGAAATCGCGGTGCCGCCGAGCAATCCGGCCCATGTGACCACCGTCGCGGACCTCGCGAAGAGCGGCGTGAAGGTGGCACTGTGCCAGGCGCAGGTGCCCTGCGGCGCCACGGCCGAGAAGGTGTTCACGAACGCCAAGGTCACGGTCAAGCCGGTGACCCTCGAGGCCGACGTGAAGTCGACGCTCGCCAAGGTCGAGAGCAACGAGGTCGACGCCGGCGTCGTCTACGTCACCGACGTGCGCTCCGCCGGCTCGAAGGTCAAGGGCATCGTCATCCCAGCCGACGTGAACGCGTCGACGGAGTATCCGATTGCCGCCCTCAAGAAGGCCCCGAACGCGCCAGCCGCGAAGGCCTTCGTGGACTACGTGCTCTCCTCCGCGGGTTCGAGCGTGCTGTCCGCCGACGGTTTCGAGCAGCCCTGAGCCTGACGGCATCCGCCTCCCGGGCGCGCAAGACCGGGAGGCGGGGTGCTCCCGCCCTGATCGCCGCGCCGGCCCTCGTGGGCTTCGCGTTCCTGTTCCTGCCGCTGGTCGCGCTGCTGGTGCGGGCGCCGTGGCGCGGCATGGGGAAGTTGCTCTCCGACAGCCAGGTGCTGACGGCCCTGCGGCTGTCGCTGGAATGTGCCACCGCGGCGACGGCCATCTCGCTCGCGGTGGGAGTGCCACTGGCATGGGTGCTCGCGCGGACCTCGTTTCCCGGCATCCAGATAGTCCGTGCACTGGTCACGCTTCCCCTGGTGCTGCCTCCGGTGGTCGGCGGTCTCGCACTGCTGCTCGCCCTGGGGCGCAACGGCATCCTCGGCCGCTATCTCGACTCCTGGTTCGGGGTGACCCTTCCGTTCACGACAGCCGGGGTGATCGTCGCCGAGACTTTCGTCGCGATGCCGTTCCTCGTCGTCGCGGTCGAGGGTGCGCTGCGCTCGTCGGACCGCGACCTGGAAGAGGCGGCCTCGACGCTGCGGGCGTCGCGGATGACGATTTTCCGGCGCATCACGCTCCCGCTCATCGGGCCGTCGCTGCTGGCGGGATCGGCCTTGTGCTGGGCCCGCGCGCTCGGTGAGTTCGGCGCGACGATCACCTTCGCCGGCAACTTCCCCGGCACGACGCAGACCATGCCGCTCGCGGTGTACCAGGCCCTGGAATCCAGCCCTGAGGCGGCGATCGCCCTCAGCCTCGTGCTGCTGGCCGTTGCTGTCATCATTCTGTCCGTGTTGCGCGATCGGCTACGAGGCAGCCCAGGCCTGTGAGCGGCGGGCAGGGGCTGCGCGTCCACGGCGGGGTGGAGCGCGGCGAGTTCCGCCTCGAGGTCGAGTTCGGTGTCGCGCCCGGTGAGGTGCTCGGCGTGCTCGGCCCCAACGGCGCCGGCAAGACGACGCTGCTACGGGCGCTCGCCGGGCTCGTCCCGCTCACCAACGGCAGCATCACGCTGAACGAACTGCCGCTCGACGACGCGGCCTCCGGCACTTTCCTCGCTCCCGAGGAACGCCCGATCGGCCTGGTATTCCAGAACTACCGGCTCTTCCCGCACCTGAACGTCCGCGACAACGTGGCCTTCGCCGCCCGCGCCCAAGGCGAGGGTCGCAAGGTGGCGGGAGCAGCCGCGGACCGCTGGCTCGGGCGGCTCCGGCTCGCTGAATTCGCGGGCCGCAAGCCGCGGCAGCTGTCCGGTGGGCAGGCGCAACGGGTGGCGCTCGCCCGCGCCCTCGCGTCGGAACCGGGCCTGCTGCTGCTCGACGAACCGCTCGCCGCGCTCGATGCGCGCACCCGCCTCGAGGTACGCGCCGAGCTCCGCCGCCATCTCACCGATTTTCCCGGCCCGACGCTGCTCGTGACCCACGATCCGTTGGAAGCCATGGTGATGACCGATCGCCTGCTCGTCATCGAGGGCGGCCGGATCGTGCAGGAAGGTACTCCCGCGGCGGTGGCTCGCCGTCCGGCGACGCAGTACATCGCCCGGCTCGTCGGGCTCAATCTCTACGCGGGGCAGCGCATCGGTGAGCGGGTGGTGCTCGACGGCGGTGGCATCCTCTTCGCAGCGGACGGCGAAGCTGGTCGGGTGCTGGTGGCGCTGCCGCCGTCAACCATCTCGCTGCACACCGAAAAACCCTTGCATTCCAGCCCTCGCAACGTGTGGCAGGGCACGATCGCCGGGCTGGAACTGCTCATCGACCGGGTACGCGTTCAGGTCGACGGCGCTCCCCCGGCGCTCGTCGACATCACGCCGGCCGCCGTCACCGAGCTGGATCTGACGGCCGGCGCGCCGGTCTGGTTGAGCGCCAAGGCCACCGACCTCGACACCTATCCGGAGCCGCTCTGACGGGTCAATCGGGCAGCTCGTTCAGCAGCGGTACGACGCGCTCCGTCACGCGTGCGACCCAGCCTGCCGGGTCATCCACTCGCGGGGTCAGCTCGACCAGCTGGATGCCGAGTTTGGAGTACTCGTCCATGCTGCGCATGAAGACATCCGCATGGTCCGGCGAACTCAGCTGGCCGATGATGGTCTTCTCGATCTCGGCCGAATCGCGTCCCAGATCATCGCAATGACGCTGCAAAACCTCGAGTTTGTGGGCGATCTCGTCAGGTCCGGTCGCAAACAGGTTGCACGCGTCGGCGTACTGGGCGACGAGCCGAAGCGTCTTACGCTCCCCCGAACCGCCGACCATGATCGAAGGCCGCGGCTGCTGGATCGGAGTCGGCCGGCAGATCGTCTCGGCCAGCTGATAATGCTTGCCTTCGTACGGGCCCTCGTTGTCACTCCACATCTGCAGGCAGATCTGCAGCGCCTCTTCCAAGCGCTCGAAGCGCTCGCTGATCGGCGGGAACGGGACGCCGAGGCCCAAGTGTTCGCGCTCGTACCAGGCAGCGCCGAGGCCGAGTTGCGCGCGGCCGCCCGACAGCACATCGAGCGTCGTGACGATCTTGGCGAGCAAACCCGGGTGGCGATACGTGACACCGGTGACGAGCGTGCTGAGCGTCATCCGCTCGGTCAGGCCGGCCAGGAAGCCGAGCGCGGTGTAGCACTCGAGCATCGGATCCTGCGAGGTGGCGAAGTGCTCCATCTGGAAGTAGTGATCCATCAGCGTGAACTTGGCGCAGCCGCCGTCCTCCGCGGCGCGCGCGGTGGCCGCCAGCGTGGGGCCGACCGCCTCAGACCCGCCGGGAAGGGTGAAGTTGGCGTAGTGGATTCCGAGCTTCATGGCGCAACAGTAGAACCGCTGCGCAGGATGGGCCCATGCGCCCCTTCGCCAGCGTCCGTCCCACGCCGGATGAGGTGGCGACCGTCTGCGCAGGCGACGAGCTGATCTCGCCGGCCGACGTCGTGATGGATCGCGCTTTCACGGTGGACGCGTCACCGGCGCAGGTGTGGCCGTGGTTGCAGCAGCTCGGCAAGCGCCGGGCCGGCTGGTATTTCACCCGCTCCGTCGAACGGTTCATCCCACCTTCGCGCCGGGCGATTCGCGAGCTCGACCCGCGGTGGCAGCGACTTCAGGTGGGCGATTTCATCCCCGACTACGGCGGTGCGCACGAGACGTTTCAGGTCGCCCAGATCGAGGCGCCGCACACACTCGTCTACCTCTCCCGGCGCGGGCATACCGACGTGACCTGGGCGATCACGCTCACGGCAATCGCGAGCGCGAGCACTCGGGTGCACCTGCGGCTCCGGCTCGGCCCGGTGCGTCACAAGTGGCTGGCGCAAACCGCCGGCGATCTCTTCGACTTGCTGACGATTGCCGGCATGGCTGCCGGGCTGGGCGAGCGGTTGCGCGAACAAAAGACCTGAATTCGCCCATTAAAAACCCGCGCGGCTGCAACCGCACGGGTTTTGTGCCGGGTCGCCGAGGCGGATAGCACGGTCAGGCTACGCCAGGCATCACCCGATCGGGTGAATCCTCAGTCGCGCGCGGCGTCCGCCAGCGACGACTTCCCCGGCTCGACGTGTCGCAGGTCCCGGCCGTTGTCGCAGTAGGTCATGCCTTCGCTGGCGGTGACGTACCAGGTGTCATAGCCGTCGCGAACCCGGCCTGTGATCCGCCCGGTGCGCGCATCGCCGTGACCGTAGCGGCGTTCGACGAGATCGCCCGGCTCGAAGCTCATGCTCCGACATCTTGCCGTAACGCCACGGGCACAATCTTCCCGCCCCATCCCGGAGCAGGTCCGCAACGTTCTGTGCGAGCATCGCTCAGGGAGAGATCAGCGAATGATGCGCAAGAGGCTGCTCGTCGGCGCCGTACTCGCGGTGGCGGTCGTCGTCGCGAGCACGTCGGTGGCCTGGTCCAAGCCTGTGCTTCCGGACGGCACCAGCTACTCCCCCGATCCCGCGAGCACGACAGGCATCACGGGCCCCGCCGGACCGCAGCAGATCAGTCCGGTGGCGGCTTACTTCAAGCGCGTCACCTACACCGTCGACGAGCTCGGCCAGTATCAAGAAACCGGATTGAAGCTCCCCGCTGGGCGCTACCTCGTCGAGGTGACCACTCCTCATGCCGCGAGCCCGCCCGACTGCCTCGGCGTCTCCTTCCCGCTGGTCCCCCCGCACGGCACCGAGACCGCGTTCACCGGCTACGTGACGGTGGCGAAGTCCGGCGATGAGGTGACCATTTCCTGCTACGAGCAGGCAACCGGAGCAGACTCCACCGCCAGCTACGAGCTCATGTTCATCCCGGCGCGCCGCTGAGCAATCCGAACGCGGCGGCTGGGCGAATAGGTACAGAGCGTCGCTGCCCGCGACCCTCAAAGCTCCGGCCAGCGACGCGCCCGACTCAGAGCCGCACCGGATCGCGCTTCACGATCGGATTCCCGCAGTGCATGCAGCGGGCGACCGGATCTGTCGCGTGAAGGTCGCAGGCGAACGCGGCCCTGCCGGCAGGCAGCCGCAGGGGAAGTGCAACTCCAGCGTCACCGTGGCGTCGCGGGGGCACTGGAAACCCAGGAATCGGCGGCCGGCGCTGCACTGACAGCGGTCACCCATGTCGTCCATCCATGATGAGTCGAGGTCACCGTCAAGCATGCCCCGCCGGCCGTCCGTCAGACGTTGAAGCGGAACTCCACTGTGTTCAGCGCTCCATGAACATGATCGGGCTGGCAGAAGCGATCAGACGTTGAACCTAAACTCGACGACGTCGCCGTCGCGCATGACGTAGTCCTTGCCTTCGATCCGGGCTTTGCCGGCGGAACGGGCGGCGGCGATGGAACCGGCCTCGATCAGCTCGTCATAAGAGACGATTTCGGCCTTGATGAAGCCGCGTTGGAAGTCGGTGTGGATGACCCCGGCGGCCTCAGGGGCAGTGGCGCCCTTCTTGATGGTCCAGGCGCGGCTTTCCTTCGGCCCTGTCGTCAGATACGTCTGCAGGCCGAGCGTCTCGAAGCCCACGCGCGCCAGCTGATCCAGACCCGGCTCGGACTGGCCGAGCTCACCGAGCAGCTCGCGAGCGTCGGCGTCGTCGAGCTCGGCGAGCTCCGCCTCGATCTTGGCGCACAGCACGATGGCGGCGGCGGGCGCGACGGACGCGACGAGCTCCTTGTGGCGGGCCTCGTCGGCAAGTTCACCCTCGTCGACGTTGAAGACATAGATGAACGGCTTGGCTGTCATCAGCTGCAGATCACCGAACGCCTCCACGTCGAGGGACAGCTCGCTGCTGATAGCGCGTCCGGAGTCGAGGACCTCGCGGGCGGCTTGCAGCGCGGTCAGCGAGTGGCGCAGCTCCGGCTTCATCCGGGCCTCGCGCTCCAGCCGCGGCAGGCGCGTATCGACGGTCTGCAGATCGGCGAGGATCAGCTCGGTGTTGATCGTCGCGATGTCGTCCGCCGGATCGACCCGGCCCTCGACATGCGTGACGTCGGGATCGTCGAACGCCCGGACCACCTGGCAGATCGCATCGGCCTCGCGGATGTGGGCGAGGAACTTGTTGCCGAGGCCCTGCCCCTCGCTCGCCCCGCGGACGATGCCGGCGATGTCGACGAAGCTCACCGTCGCCGGGACGACCTTGACGCTGGAGGAGAGCTCGGCGAGCCTGCCGAGGCGCGCATCGGGCACAGCCACGACGCCGACGTTGGGCTCGATGGTCGCGAAGGGGTAGTTCGCGGCGAGCACGTCATTCTTCGTCAGCGCATTGA
This sequence comes from Frankiaceae bacterium, assembly GCA_036267695.1. GTDB lineage: Bacteria > Actinomycetota > Actinomycetes > Frankiales > Frankiaceae > DATAZK01. The sequence continues at coordinate 43,732 of DATAVO010000125.1, read as the reverse complement.
ACAAGGTGGACTTGCCCACGTTGGGCAGGCCGACGATGCCGATGGAAAGCGCCACGTGGGCCGAGTCTACGGAGGATCAGCTCTCGGGTTGTCCGTCGTCCTCACCCAGCACATCGGACACGGCTGCGGCCACGACCGTCGCGGTGGAGGCGCCGGCTTCACGGTGCGCGTCGAGCAGGCGGCGGGCGAGCTCCGGCGCATCATGAGGATCCACGCCCCCGGCCACGCTCTCGAGTGCCGAGCTGGCGAACTGGCGGGCTACCTCCTCCTCCAGCGACGCATCGCGTGACATGGCGCGGAGCACGACCCGGTCAACGCGAGTTTGCGGCACAAGGCTGAGGCTAAGCGCTTACCGGGTTTCCACAGTGGACGCGGGTACGGTCGTGTCGTGGGTACAGCGCCAGGTGACGACCGACCCCGGCGCACGCCAGTGTCCAGTTCGGCCAACCGGGTACAGGTCGCCCCGCGCCGCAGCGGCGGACCGCTCGGTGACCGCCGCGGCCTCACAGCCGCCGGCTGCGCGGTGATGCTGCTCGTCTTCGGCTTCGTCGGAGCGCTGCTCGACCTCTTCGCGGGCCACGACCTCTGGGTCCTGTTCGGCATCGCTTTCATCGGCGCTGCAGCACTTTCCGCCGCCCGCTGCCACGCCGAAGATCTCGCTGCGACGATCGTCTTCCCGCCACTGGCCTACTTCGTGATCGCGTTCATCTTCACGTTCATCCACCCGCGCTCCGGAACGCACACAGGCGGTTCGAAGCAGTTCGCGATCGATCTCGGCGGCGAGCTCGTCTTCAGCGCACCGATCCTGCTTGCCGCCACACTCGTCGCCCTTGGGCTGGCGACGGCACGCGGTCGGGCCAGTGCGGCCCGGCGGCGCAAGCGCGGCGGCCCGCGGGTCACCACGAGCTAGGGACGCACTCCGGCAGCTTTGGCCTTCATGGAACGGCGCAGCTCCGGCGGCAGCGCGAAGAGCAGCGATTCCTTGACCTCGGTGTACTCCTCGACGTCCGCATAACCGTTGGCGGCGAGGTATTCGAGCACGCCGTCCACCAGCACCTCCGGCACCGATGCGCCCGAGGTGAGCCCGACCGTCTGCACCCCGTCGAACCAGCCCGGTTCGATGTCGGTGGCAGCGTCCACCAGGTACGACGCGGGGGCCCCGGCCTCGCGGGCGACCTCGGTCAGCCGCACCGAATTCGAGGAGTTACGCGAGCCGACGACGAGCACCAGATCGCAGAGCTTCGCGATGGATTTGACCGCCGACTGCCGGTTCTGCGTGGCATAACAGATGTCATCACTCGGCGGACCTTGCAGAGCAGGGAACCGCTTGCGCAGCGCGTCGACCGTCTCGACCGTCTCATCGACCGACAGCGTGGTCTGCGACAGGTAGGCGACGCGCGCGGGATCGCGCACCTCGACCGTGGCCGCTTCCTCGGTGCCGTCCACCAGGTGGATGTGCTCGGGAGCCTGCCCCGTAGTGCCGACGACCTCCTCGTGCCCGGCGTGGCCGATGAGCACGATGTCGTAGTCATCCGCGGCGAAGCGGCGCGCCTCCAGATGCACCTTGGTCACCAGGGGACACGTGGCATCGATGGTCCGTAGCTGCCGTTCCGCTGCCTGCGCGTGAACTCCAGGAGCCACCCCGTGAGCGGAGAACACGACCACGCAACCCTCGGGAACCTCGTCGTTCTCCTCGACGAAGATGGCGCCGAGCCTCTCTAGCCGACGGACGACGTGCAGGTTGTGGACGATCTGACGGCGCACATACACCGGCGCCCCGAACGTCTCCAGCGCGCGCTCGACCGTTTGAACTGCACGGTCAACGCCAGCGCAATAGCCTCGGGGGCGGGCCAGCAGGACTCGTCCCATGACTTCAGGGTACGGGCCAGTAGGGGTCGCTCGCACCTTGCGGCCTGTGACCACGCTGGCAGTCGGAGCCCCCGACGTTCAGCCTTCACACAAATCCTCAGGAGAGCGCGACAGTGTCTTCGAATTCGCCGGCTGCCGGCCATCCCGTCCCGAAGCCGGTATCGGCCTACGTCGGGCTTCTGCTCGCCGCGGTGGAGGACACCCAGGAGCCGGGGGCTTCGTTGGTCGCCCGCATCGCCCGGCTCCCCATTGCCACCTTCGGGCAGCTGCTCACCGCCCGCCGGCGCTACGACGAGTTGGCCGAGGCGGGCGACTTCGTCATCGACGCCGTGATCGGGATGGTGCGTCACCAGTTGGTCGGTGGTGACGACAGTGAGGATGAGGCCGCCTACGACGACAGTTCCGACTGGATGGCCGACGACTTCGCCAGCCCTGACCGGGCAGGTGCGGCGATCACGTCGATCACCGGACGCTCCGCCAACGGTGCCGCTCACGACCCCTGGGCCGACCTCCCCGAAGACGGCGCCGGCGTAGACGAGCCCGAGCCGACGCCGCTCGAGCGGCTGGAGCAGTTCAGCGTGCCCGAAGACATCGGCGCCGAGGCGGGCGGGCTCAAGCGTTCCGCAGACTTGCCGCTGAAGGACTTCGACGGCATGACCGGACCGCAGCTACGCGGCCGCCTGCGCACGCTCGATCAGGTGCAGCTCGTGCAGCTGCTCGATTACGAGCGGGCTCACGCCAACCGGGTCCCGATCGTGCTGATGCTGGAGAACCGGATCACCAAGCTGCTGACGGCCGGCGACTGACGGCTAGCGGGCTGACTTGTCGAGCAGATCGGCTGAGCGGGTTGGCGCCGCCCCTTCAGCCGTACGCACCGACACCCGCGAGAGCAGGTAGCGGGCCAGCAGCCCGCCGCGCAGCACCACCCGGACCGGCAGCCAACGCAGACCCCTGTAACGATCAGCGAGATAGCGGTAGGCGCTCAGGTGGTGCGCCCGCTGCATGATCTCAGGGACCCGGCGCGTCGCATGGCCGCCGCTGTGCTCGACGACCGCTGACGGCACGTAGATCGAGCCCCAGCCGGCGCGGCCGAGCCGGTCGCAAAGGTCGACGTCCTCGAAATACATGAAGTATTTGGGGTCAAAGCCGCCGATGGACTCGAAGGCTTCGCGCCGAACGAGCAGCGCCGACCCGGAAAGCCACCCGCACTCGCCTTCGGCCGGCGACTCGCGCTCCCGCCGGTAGGAGGCGGTCCACGGGTTCGTCGGCCACCACCATCCGGCTAGCGCGTGACCGATACCGCGGCCGAGCGAGGGCAATGCCCGGGCGCTCGGGTAGAGCTGCCCATCGGGGGTGACGATCGCCGGGCCGAAAGCGCCGCCCTTCGGCCACCGCTCCCCCGCCGCCAGCAGGGCGTCGAGCGCACCGGGCTGACACCAGCGCACGTCAGGGTTGGCGATCAGCACCCACGGCGCCGTCACGTCCGTCACGCCGGCATTGGCTGCCCGGCCATAGCCGACGTTGCCGCCGGTGTGCACCAGGGTGACGCCCGGCTCGGTCGCGGCAGCCTCCGGGACTCCGTCGGTCGAGCCGTTGTCGGCGAGCACCACCTCATACACGGCGCTCGTCGCCAGCTGCAGCGAGGACAGGAACGCCGGCAGCGATGGGCCCGGGGAGTACGTGACGACGACGATCCGGACCAGCGGGCCTGCGGTCACTCCCCTAGAGCGCGGGCGTAACTCGCCAGATGCGCCTCCGCGCTGGCGGCCCAGGTGAATTCGTGAGCCCGGGCCAGGCCACGAGCCGCAAGGTCGGCGCGGCGCGGCTGATCCGAAAGCAGATCGGCGAGCGCGTCAGCAATGGCCGGCGCCTCAGGCTGGGTGTAGGCAACAGCGTCACCGCCGACCTCCGGCAGTGAAAGCCGGGGCGTGGTGAGCACCGGCGCCGCGCAGGCCATCGCTTCCAAGACAGGCAAGCCGAAACCCTCACCGTGGCTGGGATACGCGACGATCAATGCCCCGCCGAGGTAGCCCGGCAGATCCTGGAAGCGCAGATAGCCCGGACGCAGCACCCGAAGGTTGGGCGGGACCTCCGCGATGGCCGCATCGACATCGTGGTCCCAACCGGAACCGCCGGCCAGCACGAGCGCGGGCGGCTCGTCGCGCCAGTGCACGGCCTCGCTCCAGCCGCGGATCAGGTTGGGCACGTTCTTGCGTGGCTCGAGAGCGCCGAGGAACGCGATGTACTGCTGCGAGCCCAGCCCGAGGCGCAGGCGTACGCGCTCCATCTCGACCTCAGTCGGCGGGTGGAAGAGCTGCTCGTCGACCCCGTGGTAGGCCACATCGAGCTTGGTGGGATCGGCATCGAGGACGCGGATGACCTCATCGCGGGTGGCCTTGCTCGGCACGATGCAGCGCGCCGCGCGGCGAAGGGCGGTGCGCGTGGCCGAGCGGAAGAACGTGCCCTTCACGGCGGTGTGCATGTCGGGCTCGGTGAAGAACGTCGCGTCGTGGATCGTGACGACGACGGGGCGGCCCACCCGTAGCGGCATCGTGTAGTGCGGCGAATGGACGACCTCGGCATTGACCTGCTGGGCCACGAGCGCCAGCCCGGTCTGCTCCCACGCCAGGCGCGCCGGCCGGTGTGAGATCGCCGGCGGGCCGGGCACGACTGTCGCCTCAGGCGCCAGCCGGCCATAGCGCTCGGCATCCGAACGCTGGCATACGACGGCAAGGTTGGCGTCTGCTGCGCCGAGGGCGGAGATCAAGCCGTCGACGTAGCGACCGACGCCGCCGCGGTCTGCGGGGACCGCGGTGGCGTCCACGAGCACCCGCGGGCCCACGGCTCTCCTCACGGCGGTGTGGTTGCGCTACCGCATCCCACAGTAGCCCGGTAAAGCTTCGAGGGCGGGATCTGGCCGACTATGTGGAAAGCAGGTTGCGACAGATTTCCCACAGGTGAACGGCAGCGGCCTCCCAGGAGAAGTCCTTGCTACGCACCAGGCCCGCCTTGGACCAGAGCTCACGCTCCGCCACGGCCGAGGCCACTGCAGCCGCCAGCGCCGGCGCATCGCCCCGTGGTGTGACCACCGCCGCACCCCCGGCGACCTCCACCAAGGCGGGCGCGTCGCTGATGACGACGGGCACTCCATGCGACATCGCTTCGAGCACGGGAAGTCCGAAACCCTCGGCGCGGCTGGCCATGACCAGCACCTGCGCCCGTGAGTAGACGGTGGCGAGATCGAGGTCGGCGAGCCGTCCGAGTAGCCGGATGCGCGAGGAGTCAGCCGCGGCGACCAGCGCATCGCCCCAGCCGCCGGGCCCGGCGATCAGCAGCGGCAGGTCCGGCCACGCCGGCTCGGACAGTGCGGCGGCGACGACGTCGAGACCTTTGCGCGGTTCCAGCGTCCCGACAGCAAGTGCGTAGGAAACCGGCAGATTCAGCCGAGCCGCCCGTTCCTCCGCGTCGGGCGGGACGGCGCGTATCTGCTCGCTGACGCCTTCGCCGATCACCTCGACACGCGGCAGCGAGATGTGGGCCGCCAGTTCGCGGGCAACCGCCGCGGTGGGCGTGACGACGACGTCGGCCTCATCCGCGACCCGCTCGGCCATCTCGCGGTGCCATCGCGCGCCGCGCGCCGTGAGCGTCTCGGGATGGGTCCACGGGACCGCGTCGTGAATCGTGGCGACGAGCGGGCGCCCGCGTCGGGGCGGGACGAGCAGGGTCGGCGCGAAGACGCAATCGGCATGTGGCGATGGGCCCATGCCACGCCGCCACAGCTCGGCGAGCAACGGCTGACGCAGCCGATCGATCCGGCCACCGCCGGCCGTACCGGGGGCGTACCAATCCGTGATCCGCTCACCTTTTCCTGCCGTGGCGCGAAGCGCGCTCAGCAGTTCTGCGGTGTAGCGGCCGGTGCCGCCGGGCACCGAAGCGCGCAGCTGCTCGGCAACGACCGCGAGGTGCACGGACCTATGGTGGCATCTCGCGGCTTATGTGCGGGTGATCCTGATACTGGCGGTGCCGCCGAACCAGGCCGTGAAATAGCGGAACGGCTGGAACGCCTCCGTCGTCACACCCTTCGCGCGACTGTCACCCCAGAGCACGAAGCTGATCGACGCGGTCTGTCCCGGCAGCACCGATTTCGCGCCCGCAATGTCGGGAGTGAGGGCGCCGACCCGCGAGTCGGACAGCCATCCCCAGCCTGAGGACGGCGAGTTGCGCAGCTCTGGGAGGTCGGTCCCGAGCTCCGTGGCGCTGTCGATCGGCCAGGCGCTGGTGCCGTCGTTGCGCCAGCGCAGCGTCACGAACGCATACCCGTTGGCGGGCATCGTGATGGCGCCGGGACCGGAGATAAGCGTGGCGGCATAAGGCTTTTTGGCGGGCGGCGGGGTACGCGGCGGCGCCGTGACGGGGGCGCCGTTGGTGATCGTCCACCAGGTCGAGCGCAGGCCGTCGGAGTAGGCGCCGAACGGTCGGATGCCATAGAGCGCGGAACCGGTAGTAGTCACCGACGTCGCGTGACCGAGGCTGTCGACGCCTTGGAGCACGACGGTGTTGATGCGCCCGCCCCAGTCGCCGTTGCCGTCGCGGGAGGTGACGATCAGGCGCTGCAGCTTGCCGACGGTCGGGTAGTGGGCCTGGATCGTGCTCACCGGGAGCGTCGCCTTCCAGGTGTGCATCGGGTTGGCCACCGCGCCGTCCCACGGGTCGGCCTTGGCGACGAGGTACGGCTGGCCGCCGGCCACCGAGAAGCCCCCGTTGGAGGAGCTGAACTGGGTGAAGGCCGGGACGCCGCCGTAGGTGCGGATCTGGCCCGCGGTGGCGGCTATCGCGGCATCGGTCGACGGATACTCGACGGGCGTGATCACGCCTGTCGACGAGCGCAGCCGGGTGCCCCCGAACGCCTGGCACGCCGAGGAGTCGCAGATGTCGTACGTACTCCAGATGCCGGCCGACGACCGCTGCTGTGCCGCGTAGGTACGCGCGGCGATGGCTTGAGCCTGCAGCGCGGCGGGATACCAGGACGGCGAGGACTCCTGCGGGACGACCCCGCGCAGGTAGTCCTCCATGCTCAAGGTGTCGGTGTTGATGACAGTGCTCGCGCCGACGAGCCAGCTGGCGACGCTGCCGCGGTAGTCACGCGAGTAGAGCCCCGGGTAGACGACCGAGACGAGGTTGGCCGTGTCGGTGAAGCGCACCGGCGTCGTCAGATTGTTGACGCCTGCGACCGCCACGCCGTACCAGTTGCCGGCTACGTAGCGCTGCAGGTGCTGACCCTGGGCGTCGGCGAGGATGCGCCAGTAGGTCGCCGGCGCGGTGAGCCCCAGCTTGCGGCCGGCGCCGTCGGTGACGGTGAGCCCGGCGGCCGGCAGGACAGCGAGGTCGAAGCTGTTGGTCGCCGTCAGGCGCACCCGGATCGGTGTGTTTGGCAGGACCGAGGCGGTGGTCCCGGGGTAATACGTGCTGACGATCGTGCTGGCCGGGACACCGAGCGAAGCCGCGCCCTCGGCGCCCCACTGCGACATGCCGTGGCCATGGCCCCAGCCGTGGCCGGTGAGGTTGAAGACCCCATTTGCCGGGACGGCGAAGGTCTGGCCCGGCGGTGTGGCCGCGCTGGCGGAGGCGCCCGGCAAGGCGGCGAGCGCCGTGCCGCTGGCAACGGTCACCGCAAGGACAGCGGCCGCATATCGGCGCATATCGGCGCACTCCTCCGGGGCAGGGACACTGGCGTCGTCCCTACTGGGATCGGCAGTACACCGTCAGAAGTTGACCTTTGCGGCGCGGCGCCCCGTCAGCGGCGTCAGCGGCGGCCGCGGCGGGCCGGCGGCGGGGGCGGTGGGGCCTCGGAACGCGACTGGCGCACGAAGCCGTACACCATCATCAGGCAGATGCCGATCCCGATGACCCAGCCCCAGGCGGGGTGCTTGAACACCCGGCAGATCGCCACGGATCCGGTGATGATCAAGGCGAAAAGCAGGAAGGTCAGGAGCGCTGCCAGCGCGCGCTGCGCGGTCACGGCCCCAGGGTATGCACTACCCTTCGGGCCAGCGCCTGAGTTCGCCATGCAGCACGGCAAATACCAAAACGGCTCCGGGGGTTAGATGCGCGAGGCGATCGCACCGGCACCATCCGCCAGCTCTGAGCAGTCGACTTCCACGGCGCCGCTGCCTCCGCTGGCGATCCGCGCGTGGCTGCGCTACGACGTCGTCTCGAGGATCATCGACCGTCTGCAGCCGGCGAGCGTGCTCGAGATCGGCTGTGGCCAAGGGGCTTTCGGAGCGCGGCTGGCCGGGCGGGTGGATTACGTCGGGGTCGAGCCCGATACGTCGTCCTACCGGGTGGCGGCGAGCCGGATCGAGCCGCGGGGCGGCAAGGTGATCAATGGCATCCACGAGGCGATCGCACCCGGTTCGACGTTCGACGCCATCTGCGCCTTCGAGGTCCTCGAGCACATCGAAGACGATCACGCCGCGCTGGCAGCCTGGATCCCATTCATCAAGCCGGGCGGGCATCTGATCATGTCGGTGCCCGCGTTCCAGGATCGCTTCGGCGCGATGGACACGCACGCCGGCCACTTCATGCGCTACTCCCCCGATGACCTCGGGAGCCGGCTCACCGAAGCCGGGCTCGACGTCGAGGAGATGACCGTCTACGGCTGGCCTCTGGGTTACGCACTCGAGGCCGTACGCAATCGGATCGACGCCAAGAAGCTCGCGGCCGCGCGGGACAACGGCACCTCGATCGAAGAACTGACCGCCGCGAGCGGGCGCACGTTCCAGCCGTCGAAGCGTTCCTCCGGGCTCGCGGTCCAGGCGGCGACGCTCCCCTTCCGTTACCTGCAGCGCACCCAGCCGCACCGCGGGACCGGGCTGGTCGCCGTCGCGCGCCGTCCGCTCAGCTGAGCCGGGTCCGCAGCGGCTCGACGATTGCCGCAGGTGTGAAGCGCTCCTGCGCCGCCTCACGCGCTGCGGCGCCCAACGCGGCCGCCCTCGCGGGATCAGCGGCCAGCGCCAGCAGCGCATCGGCGAGCGCCTGCGGATCGCCGGGCGGCACATACAGGGCGGCGCCGGCCAGCATCCGGCGCTGCGGCGGCGTATCCGAGGTGACGATCACGCATCCGGCAGCGGCGCCTTGGTAGACCTTGTTCGGTACCACCCGCAGCGCTTTCGGTGTCAGACCGAAGATCCCCAGGCACACGTCGTGGCTCGCTACGACGGCCGGCAGATCTTCTGACGGGACCCACTCCAGCCAGGTCACCGACTCATTGCCGGCGGCAGCGCGACGCGTCTCTTCCAGGTCCTGGCCCTTGCCGATCATGGTGACGGCGACCTCAGGGTGGCCAGCCAGCCGCGCCAGCGCCTCCCCGATGACGACCGCCCCCTGCAGCGGCGTGTAGAGGCCGAAGAAGGCGACCCGCAAGCGTCCTGACGTGGGCGCGGGACGCTGCTCCCCCGCCGTGAACCAGGAGGCCGGCGCGCCGACCGGCACGACAACGCCCTTGTTCCGCTCACCGGCCGGCAGCAAGTCGACGTGCTCCGCGGTATCCAGCAGCACCACACTCGCCGCCCGTACGGCCAGCCGGTCGAGGACGTCAAGGAGGCGCAGTTTGGCGCCGCCGCTGACGCCCCGGTCGCGTGCCGTATCGGCGGCAAAGATCATCTGATCCAGCGCGATACGGCGACGCGGGTAGAGCAGTCGCGCCAGCAGCACGTCGAAATGCCCGAGATAGCCGACGAGCACGGCGTCGTAGCGCGAGCGATCAGCGAGGCGGCGGCGCACCAGCCGGGTCCAGCTTCTCGCGAGCCGCAGCACCAGCCGGTATGCGAGCCGCGGCCGGCGCAGCATCGCGACGCGCTGCGCCGTGTCGAGCCCGAGAGGTTCGTTGAACTCGACGACCTCGTCGCCATGGGCGCGCAGGCCTTCGAGAAGGATGCCGGCACGAGGATGGGTGCGAAGGTCGTACGTGCCGAAGCCGAGGACGCGCAGAAGGGCTCCTCAAGGCGGCTGCCAGTGTCGAGTTCACGTTACTATTCGGGCCTCGTGACTGACGCCTGCGCCGTGACCGCACCGGCTCGCGGCGACCGTCGGCGCACCATCATCGGCGTCGCGTTCATCGCCCTCATCGTCGTGGCGGCCGGCCTGGCGATCTACCACCAGCGGCACTCTTTCGTCGACTCGCTCAACAAGATCGGTGCCGGCGCGATGGTCGGCAGCTTCGCGGTCGCGCTCGTCGGCGTCGGCCTCACCTTCTTCATCTGGCGAGAGGTGCTCGACGGCCTGCACGTCGACATGCCTTGGAAGGTGGGCGCGCGGGCGTTCTTCACCAGCCAGCTTGGCAAGTACCTGCCCGGCTCGGTGTGGCCGGTGCTCGTGCAGATGGAAGCCGGCAAGGCACGCGGGGCCTCGCGTCGCACCATGCTGGCGGCCAACCTCATCACGATCGTGCTGAGCTGCGCGATCGGGCTGATCTTGGCGGCAGCGCTGCTGCCGATCTCGGACACCCACGCGCTCAAGCACTACTGGTGGCTGCTGCTCGTCCTTCCTTTCCTGATCGCGCTGCTGCACCCGCGCGCCCTGCCCTGGGTGCTCGACCGGGTCTTTGCGCTCATGCACCGGCCGGCGCTGGACGAGCGGCTCCCCGTGCGCAGCACCGTGCGGGCCGCCGGCTGGTCGGTCGGCTCGTTCGTCTTCCAGGGCCTGCACATCGCGATCCTGGCCTTGACGCTCGGCGGCGGCGGCTTCTCGACGGTGCTCCTGTGCATCGGAGGCATGTCGCTCGCGGTCTCTGCCGGCGTGCTCTTCATCCCGGCTCCGGCCGGTGCGGGCGTACGCGACGTGATCCTCACGCTCGTCCTGCGGGCGACGCTGAGCGGCGGCCAGGCGCTGGCGGTGGTCGTCGCGTCACGAGCGCTGCTGATCGTGGCCGATCTCTTCCTCGCCGCGCTAGCCGCCACGACCCTGCGCCGCCAAAGCTAATGGGCTAGCTTCCGCGCGAGCGCACCACGAGGTCGCCGATGAGGGCCAACACGGCGATCTGGAAGCCGACCACGAGCAGCAGCAGCGACGAGGTGGTGACGTGCCAGTTGTAACGGACCAGGTCGCTGATCAGCTTCACGAAACCCAGGCCCATGATCCAGAGCGCGAACGGCATCAGGACCTTCAGCGGATTGAAGTACATCACCATCCGCAGCACCTGAAGGATGTAGCGGTAGGCGTCACGGAAGGGGTGGAACTTGCTGACCCCGGCGCGCTTGGCGTAGTCGATCGACAGGTAGTCGACCGCGTGCTGGTTCGACAGGAAAGCCATGGTGATGGTGGTGACGCAGCTGAACCCGGGCGGCAGCAGCCGCAGATACGGCAGTGACACGTCGCGGCGGAAGGCGCGCAGCCCGGAGTTGAGGTCGGGGATCTTCACCGCGGCTAGCGTGCTCGCGATCTTGCGGATGAGCCACTTCGCCGGCACCCGCGCCCATTTGTGGGTGCCCTCCTCGGTGGTGCGCGCCCCGACGACCTGATCGACATCCGGGTTGTCGTCCAGATAGCGGACGAATTCCGGGATCCGCTCGTTGGGATACGTCATGTCGGCGTCGGTCCAGACGACGATCTGACCGCGCGCCTCGGTGGTGCCGATCCGCCGGGCGGTGCCCGAACCGCCATTGCGCCGGAACGGCATCAGCCGCATCGCGGGAAAGTGGGTGGCTGCCTGGCGCAGCACGGCGAGCGTGGAATCCGTCGATTTGTCGTCGATCACGAGGAGCTCGTAGGTGTAGCCGCTGGCGAGCATGGCCGCGTCGATGCGCTCGAGCTCATCGAGTACGTGGTCCTGCTCGTTGTAGCAGGGCAGCACGACAGTGACGTACGGAGCGTCAGGCTTGATCGGCTGCGGCTCGTCGCCCGGGCTGGGGGACTCCTCGTGGATGGAGACGACGCTCACGCTCATGAGGTCCTAGTCATGATCGAGATCTCCTGTGGTGGTCGCACCGCCTGAACTCCCGCGTCTGACCTTCGCGGGAGTACCGATGCCGCACCATGGTTTCACGGCTGGCCGCCGACTTTACTCTGGCGCGCGGAGGGGAAGCGGAAATCGCGGGCGCCCGCGTGATAGGCACCGTGACATGCGATCCCTCGCCGGCCAGATCCGCGAGTACGGGCGGGTGGTGCGCGAAATGCGTCCGGCCCAGGAGACCTCCGCGCGCGCCTTCGTCGGCGGCCTGCGCTATCCCGTACGCCATCACCAGCCCATCTGGATCGGCAGCCGCACCGTGCTCGACGGCAGCGAGCGGATCAGGTTCAGCGAGACAGGTGCGCTGCGGGTCGGGCTCGGGCCGTTCGGCCTGACGAGCGAGTTCGACACCTCGATCATCCGGATCCGGCCGGGAGCGACCCTGCACTGTGACGGAGTCGTCTCGTTGCAGCGGGGCGTGCGCATCGTCGTCGACAGCGGGATGCTGACCATCGGCCACTCGACGAACGTCAACGGCCTCACCAAGATCCTCGTCGCCACCGAGGTCAGCATCGGTGCCGATTGCACCCTGTCCTGGGACGTGCAGATCCTCGACAACGACTTCCACACGATCACCGTGGGCGGCCGGGCCGGCCCGATGAGCGCGCCGGTGCGGATCGGCAATCGGGTCTGGATCGGCACCCGGGCGGTCGTGCTCAAAGGCGTCACGATCGGCGATGGGGCGGTGGTCGCCGCCGGCGCCGTGGTCACCGAGGACGTGGCACCCAAGGCGATCGTCGGCGGGATCCCGGCGCGTCAGATCGGCGTTGCCGACAGTTGGACGTGACCTCAGACTGAGCCGTCCCGCTCAGGCCGACGCGGCCCCGAGCGAGCGCCGGAAGTAGTCGATGGTGTGGCCCAGGCCCTCGTCGAGGGCCACCTTCGGGGCCCAGCCGAGCACGTCGCGCGCCTGGTCGATGATCGGCCGGCGCTGCGTCGGGTCGTCCTGCGGCAGCGGGTGAAACGCCAGCTCGCTCCTGCCGCCGGCGGCCGCGAGCACCTTCTCGGCCAGCTCGGACATGGTGAATTCCGCCGGATTGCCGAGATTGATCGGGCCGGTCACCTCGTGCGGGGTGTCCATCAACCGGATCAGCCCGTCGACGAGGTCGTCGATGAAGCAGAAGGAGCGGGTCTGCGACCCGTCGCCGAAGATCGTGATCGGCTCCCCGGTGAGTGCCGAGACGATGAAGTTCGACACCACCCGGCCGTCATCCGGGCGCATGCGCGGGCCGTATGTGTTGAAGATCCGGGCGACCTTGATCGGCAGGTCATGCTGGCGGCGGTAGTCGAAGAAGAGCGTCTCCGCGCAGCGCTTTCCCTCGTCGTAGCAGGAGCGTGGGCCGATCGGATTGACGTTGCCCCAGTAGGACTCGGGCTGCGGATGCACCTGCGGGTCGCCGTAGACCTCCGAGGTCGACGCCAGCAGGATCCGCGCCTTGGTGCGCTTGGCCAGCCCGAGCATGTTGATCGAGCCGACAACCGACGTCTTGGTGGTCTGCACCGGGTCGCGCTGGTAGAAGACCGGCGACGCCGGGCAGGCGAGGTGATAGATCTCATCAACCTCGACGTAGAGCGGAAACGTGATGTCGTGGCGCAGCAGCTCGAGGCGCGGATCGGTCAGCACGTGAGCCAGATTCTGGCGGCGTCCCGAATAGAAATTGTCGACGACGAGCACCTCGTGGCCGTCAGCGAGCAGGCGGGACACCAGATGCGAACCGATGAAACCGAATCCGCCGGTCACCAGGATCCTGCGCTCCGCCATGCGTCTCCCAAATTTTCGGTGCGTGTGGGCGCGATTGGCCCGGCGCGGCATGCCGGTGACGCCCGTTCGAACCCTTCCACATCGGAGCCCGCAAAACCGTCCGAAGGCGCGCGTCAGCCCGGCGAGCCACCCCTTTCGCCGCCGCTGACAGCGTTACTCTTCAAGCCGTGAAGCTCTCCATCTTGATGCCGGTCTTCAACGAGGTCGCTGTCCTGGAAGCCGCCGTCAAGCGGGTCCTCGACGTGCCGTACCCCGTCGAGACCGAGCTGATCATCGTGGATGACGGGAGCACCGACGGCACCCGCAGCCTCTACGACCAGTGGGCCGGCGATACGCGCATACGGGTCCATCTGAAAGCGAGCAACGGCGGCAAGGGATCGGCGATCCGCAAGGCCGCCGAGCTTGCCGACGGCGACTACCTGATCATCTGCGACGCCGACCTGGAGTACTCACCGGAGGAAATCCCGTCGCTGCTCGCCCCGATCCTCAACGGTTCGGCGACGGTCGTCTACGGCACCCGCACCTTCGGCAGCCACAATTCCTACTCCTACCTCTACGTCCTCGGAAACCGCGCCGTCACCACCGTCGCCAACGTGCTGTTCAACTGCTACATCAGCGATCTCGAGACCTGCTTCAAGCTCATGCCGCTCGAGCTCTACCGCTCCCTGGACGTGACCTCGGCCGGCTTCGGGATGGAAGCCGAGATCACCGGAAAGCTCCTCGGCAGGGGCATCAGGCCGTACGAGATCCCCATCACCTACAACGCCCGCACCCGCGAGGAGGGCAAGAAGCTGACGTGGCGTGACGGCGTGGAAGCCGTGGTGATCCTGACTCGCCAGCGCCTGACCGCACGCAAGGCCTAGCGACACCATGGCCTCGGCGCTCGACACCGAACCCAGTGCGCCCGAGCTAAGCCATCGCCGCACGCGCTTTTCCGTGCGGGGCCTGCCGACGGCAGCGAGCGACGCGGCGCTGGCCGCTGTCCTCGCGCTCGCCACCCTCTTCGTCCACAGCATCCATTACCTGCTGAGCCAGACCTTCTGGCTGGACGAAGCGTGGGTGGCGGTGTCCACCCGGGTGCCTTTGCGTCAGGTGCCTCATGTGACGTCGGTGACGCCTCTGGGTTGGACGCTGCTGCTGCGCGGTTCCCGGTTCGGCGGTCAGCAGGATTTACGCCTGCTACCACTGGCTTTTTCGGTGCTCTCGGTGGCGGTCGCGTACCTGATCGGGCGCACCTTGCCGTGGGGTCCTTTGTGGTGGCGGCGCGTGGTCGGCATCCTCACGGCGCTCGCCGTTCTGCTGGCCCCTTCGTCGCTCGCCCGCAACGACCTGAAGCCTTATACGGCCGATGCTTTCGTGACCCTTTCCGTGCTGTTGCTCGTCGCCCTGCTCGAGGCGCAATGGAACCGCAAGCGACTGGCGGTGCTCGCCGGGGCGTGCGTGGTCGGCTTCACGATCAGCACCGTCGCGCCGTTCGTGACGGCGGCGGCATTCGGTTCGCTGCTCGTCGTCGCGCTGGCGCGGCGTAATTGGCGGCGGCTGATCGAGGTCGCGGTCGCCGGTGTCGCCACGGCGATCGTGCTCGGCGGCATCTACATCCTCGCCTACCAGTCACATGTGCAGAAGAACCTGACCCAGTTCTGGAAGGACTTCTACCCGCCGATCAGCAAGGGCATCGGCCCGACCCTGCACTACCTGCACTTCCGCGGCAACGAGATGGCGTCCTACCTCGGGATGGGTCCGCTGATCGTCGCCCTGATCCTGGTCGCCGCCGGCGTCTTCACGATCGCGCGCTCGGGCCGGCCGTCGCTCGCCTTCGCGACGCCGATCCTGCTGCTGGAGATGATGGTCGCCGGGGCGGCGAAGAAGTACCCGCTCTTCGACCAGCGCACGTCGTACTTCATGACCGTCTGCTTCGCCGTTTTCGCCGCGGTGGGTGTCGCCGGGTTGTGCTCCCTGCTCGTGCGCAGCAACGTGCGGCGCGGCATGGTGGCCGGCGTGACCGTCGCAGCGGTGGCGGCCGCCGCATTCGTTGTCAACGTGCGTCATGACATCCGCGAGCGCAGCATCCTCGTCGAGAACATCCGCGCCTCCACCAATTACGTGGCGGCGCACCGGCAGCCGAAAGACGTCGTCCTGGTCGATGCGACAGCGAGCTATGGCTTCAGCTATTACTGGCCGGTCGGACATCCCACCTGGCGACCGAGCACCAGTTACGCGACCGGATTTCAGACCTGGTTCCCTGAGCAGCCGCAGATCATTGTCGCCACCAACCGTGACGAGAGTGGAATCGCCTCGGCTATCGGGCGGGCCATGACACAGGCCGAAGCCACGCCCGGAGCAAGAATCTGGATCGTTCGCACCCACGTGACGGTCAAGCAGGATCGGCTCTGGAAGAGCGCCATCGGACGCGAGCGCGCACAACTCGATGCGGTCATGTTCTGCTCGCTGATGGTCCTGACCCCGGGCACCTCCGCCACTGCGCCGCTCGGCGCGCAGGCGCAAGCGGCCGCCTGCTTCCGATAGCTGACGACAAGCTGGCGGAGGCCTTCGCCGTCAGGCGATCGGGGCAACCCGATACACGGCGAAATCGACCGGCACGCTGGTCGGCTTGTCGGGCCGATGAGCGTCGCTCTCCTCCCAGTACGGCAGGGAAGTGGTGACGCGATCTACCGCGGTCAGCATGACGCCCGGGATGTTAGGTGCGTCCTGCCCGTGCCAGACCACGAAGACCGGCTGGCCCGGGAAGCCCTTCTGGAATTTGCGCAGGTAACCAGCGTCGAGCGCGGCGTTGTAGGGCAGCAGCGCCGACACCTGCCCGCGCTCCAGCCAGATGGCCGACGCGAAGAGTGACTCGGCGTACAGGCAGCAGGCCGGGGGGTGCTGCCACAGGAAGACGCCTTGCTTGCCACCGGCGTCGGCAGCAATTCGCGCGCTGATCGCAAAAGAACCCGCGAACTCCTGGTGCTTGCGCAGCGGCCAGGACTCGGACAGGAAGAACGACAGCAGGCCGATGATCGACGCGACCGCCACGATCCGTAGCGACCACACCCGCTGCCCGCCGAGCCAGCCGCGCCAGCCGGCGGAGCGCTGAACGATGAGCGTGAGCGCGACCCCCAGCGCGAGCGCGATCAGCACCACGACGAGGGGGAGCACGGTCGGCAGGAAGCGGCGGGTCCACCACATCAGGCGCGTCGAGTTGTGGGTCTTGTACGCGTAGACCGGGAAGATCAGCAGCAGCGGCACGGTCAGCACCCAGAGCGCGCCGCCCCAGCGCCGCAGCCCGACGATCGCCAGGCCGATCAGCATGAGCGCGAAGCCCGGAACGCTGATGAACCACGAGAGCCGCGACATGATCTGGTCGTCGAACGTGCGCGCCCGCACGCCCCCGAAGAGGCCATAACTGGCGCCGAAAAGCCGCGGCCGCAGGAAACCGAGCGCCATCAGCCCGGCGGCCACCACGGTGATCGCGGCGCCGGCGACGAACTGGATCCGCCGCTCGCTCGCCCATCCCCTGACCCGCGGGCCGACGGTGCGCAGCACGACGCCGGCCACGAGCAGCACGACGATGACCGCCAGCAGCTTGGGCAGCGAGGGCACGCTGTTCAGCGAGCTGTAGCGGCCCGCCGCGTCATACGAGTAGGCCTGCCAGAAGGCGTGCGGCAAGACGATGGCGAGCCCGGCGGCGAACCAGGTGGCCCGCGCGTCCCAGCGCCGTACGGCGATGATCGTCGCGAGAGCGGCAACGGCGAGGCCGATCAGCAGGACCCCGTCGGCGCGGTCGAGGAAGCCGATCCCGGTGAGCAGGCCGGCGGCGCCCGCGGCTGGACGCCATCGCGTCGTCAGGGCGACGACCAGACACAGCAGCGACCCGACGAAGAGCATCTGCGCGCTGATCTCCGAGCTGGGGTACTTCGCCTGCCAGACCTCCAGCATGTTGGTCGCCAGCAGCACTCCCGCGACCCCGCCGCACGCCAGGCCGGCGATCTCACTCCCCCACGGCGCGGACGCGACCGCCCGGCGCAGCGCGAGGGCCACCGCGAGGATCGCCAGCACACCGAGCAACGGCGCCGTACTGGAGATTCCCTGCTCGCCGTCGGCCGCGGTCGCGACCGCCAGCAGCGCGGGCCACAGATGGTAGAACTGCGGCACGATCACGTCGGAGCCATCGCCGCGCTCCCAGACTCCCGGGAAACGCGCACCGGGAGAGGTGAGCACCGGCCCGCCCGGGATCCGGCCGTCGAGCGTCGGATCGACGATCTCATAGCTGCCGGTACGGGCGATTGACATCGCATGGGCGACGTAGCCGCCCGGGTCCTTGTCGGTGACGCCATAGTGGAAGCCGGGGAAGAACATGACGCCCGCGAGCACCCCGATGACGACCACGCCGGTGCAGCCGGCCTTGTCGACCCGGACCGAAACGGGCGCCCACTTCCAGCAGGCCGCCACCACAATCGCGAGCGCGGCCAGCCCGACGGCGAGCGCGGCGCCGAGGCTGAACCACCCGAGGTGAGCGAGCGCGAGAGCGCCCCAGGCCATCAGGGCGACGGCGACGACCGCGAGCCCGACGGCCAGCTCGCTCAGCTGGACGACGGGGCGCGCGGCGCTTTCCCGGTCAGCGACTCCGGCCGCCGGCAGACCTGAGGCGGAAGGTGCCAGAGCGGACTCTCCGGCGGAAACCGACACGGCGTGAGGGTAGTGAACAAACCAGGCTATGGCCCGCAGGACAGGTCACGCCAGCGTGTGAGTCGCCATTGAAGGGCTTTTGCGGCTTACGATCCCCCTCATCACTAGCGAGACGGATCGGGCGGAGGCCGGCGTGGACCGGCCTCATCGCCGCCCCCGCGGGCGAGCCGCAAGCCGCTCACGTCCGGTGCTGGAGTCTCCCGACGGGCTCGGGCCCTGGCAGCTGATGCGTCGGGCGCCGCGTCCCGTGTGGCTCGTCACCGCGCTCTTCGCGCTCATCCTCGCGGGCTGGTCGGTGCTGGCCCCGCTCTATCACGCAGCCGACGAACCGAACCACGCCGACGCGGTCATGCGACTCGAAGAAGGACGCGGATGGCCCTCGGCGACCACCGCCCGGATCACCGATGAGGGAATCGGAGCGACGCTCGCCTCACCCTATGGTCGCCCGGCCAACCGCCTCCTGATCAACTACCTACCCATCCCGGCTTCGCTCGCTCCGGGACGCCACGACCGTCCGAAGTGGCAGGACCTCAAGGCGCGGCCCGGCACATCGGGTCAGGTGATCCAGCAGATCACGCAGCACCCGCCCGGCTACTACTGGTATGAGGCGCTCATCCTCCGAGCCGGCGGCGCCGCGGGGTGGCGCTGGGACATTGCCGTCTCCACCATGAGGCTGCTGTCGGCCCTGCTCGTCGTCTGGCTGCCCCTGTTGTCCTGGGCCACGGCCTGGAAGGCGTCCGGGCGGCGGCGGGCCGGGATCATCGCGTCGATTTTTCCACTCGCCGTACCCGAGTTCAGTCACGTCGGCGCGTCCGTCACCAATGACAATCTGATCGCCCTCGCCGGCGCCGCGACCACGCTCGGCGTGGTCTGCGCGCTGCGCGGTGACCGCACGCGCAAAACGGCGCTGTGGACCGGGGTCTGGCTCGCGATCGCGCTGTGGTCGAAGGCGTTCGGGCTGGCGCTGGTGCCGCTGGTGTTCGTGGTCTACGCGGCCGACTGGATACGCGGTCGACCGGCCCGCAGCCTGCTTCCTGACCGTAGCTCGGGCATCCTCCTGGCGCTCTCAAGCGGGGTCGGCGTGGGCCTGGGCTGCTGGTGGTATGTCGTCAACGAGATCCACTACGGCGCCCTGCAGCCCGGCGTCCCCAACTTCCCGCCGGGCAAATTCCTGGGCAACGATCCCCTCGCGGAACTGAAGTACACGACCCAGGGCGTGCTGGGGCGCTGGTGGGGCTCGCTGGGCTGGTATGAGGTCAACCTGCCATGGCGGCTCGTCGTCGTCGCCACGGTGATCGTGTTGGCGATAACCCTTTGGGCGTTCCTGCGCCTGCGCGGGCGCCGTGCCGTTCTGCTCGCCCTGGCCTACTCGACGGTGCTGGTCTACCTGTTGATCGTGGGTCAGGCGGTGCATTACTACCTGCGCCACCACTACGTCGCCGGATTGTCCGGGCGCTACTTGTTCATCGGGTTCAGCGGGGTCGCGGCGATGGTGGGAGTGGGTTTGGGTGCGCTCCCGTCCCGCGTCGCCCGCTGGATGCCGTTTACGCTGCTCGTGGCGGCGCTGGGCATGCAGGCAGAAGCCGCGCGCCTGGCGGTCAACCACTGGTGGCGCCCGGTTGGTGGCAGCCTCCGCCAGGCCTGGACGGCGTTTTCGGCCTGGTCGACCTGGCCGGTAGGCGCGCTGTGGAGTGTCATAGGCGTCGCGGCTCTGCTGGCGCTGGCAGCGCTGGTCACGTTCGCGGTCTACGGGATCAAGGGCGAAGGGGTGACCGCCGAGTCGACCATTGTCGCGACGTCGGACGGGCCGAACGCCGTGCCCCCCCAGCCGCAGGAGCCGGAGACGGCCATCGTCTCGACCGGGTCAGCCCCGCCCTCCCCTTAACAACGCGCGCAACCGCTGCGGCCACCCGCTCGTCGGCAGCGGTCGAGCCGAGTCCAGGCGCGCCTGCGCAAGCTCTGTACGCACGCTTGCCAGCGCACGTTCATACCCGGCGAGCTCGTCGCGCAGGGCCAGCTCGCGCACCGACACCTCGCTGAGCGCGACGTCGCACCGCACCGACTCCTCACGTCGGGCACGGCCCACAGCCTGGGCGGCGACGCCGAACGCGTCCTGCTGCTCGATAAGGCGGACGTAGAGCTCCGTACGGTTGCGTTCCAGCCGCGCCAGGAACGGTGAGCCGGCGTACGGGGCGAGCAGCTCTCGTATCCGATCCGCCCAGGGCGCGGAACGGTCCAGGATCACGCCGAGCCCGAAGACCGGCGCGACATGGAAGTACTCGAGCTCCGGATGGTCAGCCAGAAAATCTTCGACTCCGGTCAGGACGCCGTTGCGCGGCCCGCCCTCTTCCAGCGCGTACGCGAACTGACCTTCGCCGCGAAAACCCGATGGCTGCAGGCTCGGCTTGCCGGGCACCGCCCCGAGCTCGTACGAGTAAGGGTGCACGCCCTCGTGCGGCAACCTGCCCGGCGAGTAGTACTGGTCGCGGCGGGCTGCCGGCCAGCTCACGTCGTTCAGCAGCAGCAGGGGGAATGTCGCGCGTTCCTTCGCCGCCAGGGCGATGGCCCCGAGCTCCTGGGTGATGGTCCAGTAGTTGTGGTCGCCGTCGAGCAGGTAGGCGTCGGAATCGGCCAGTCCCTTGAGCGCGTCAGGGCTGAAGCCGCGCACCGCCTTGCACGTCACGTCGTCCGGCCCGGAGATGGGGCGTGCCTGCGGGTCGACGATGGTGAGCTGGCCCCCTCCCGCTGCGTGCAGGATCTCGGTGAGCAGCTGGCTGGTGACGCCGCTCTCGCTGCCGATCTCGGTCACGCTGTGGATGCCGGCTGCCTCCAGGAGCGGGCGCCAGATCTCGCGCAGCTCGGAAAGCGAGTGCAGCAGCAACGGTTGGAGCGTGCGCTCTGGGGGTTCGACGGGGCTCTGCGCCGGCGCGACCGGCTGTGATGGAGAAGCAGGTTCCGGAGCCGCCTCGGGTGTGGTCTCGGTCATAGCCGGCTCCCTATTTCACGCACCGCCTTGCGGACCACCCGTCGCGAAAGCGAGGTCGGCGCGACCGCATGCTCGACCAGCAGCGGCTCGGGCCGGATCGCCAGGAACGCGAAGGCGACCTCGATGTCGACCGCGTACGTGCCGGCGGTGAGGCCGCCCTGCGTCGCCGGGTCGAGGGTGTAGACGATCTGCGGATCGTCGGTGTTGATCTCGAGCAGGCTGGGCTGCACGAGCAGCGCACCGCCCACCGCGACCTGCGGATGCGAGGCGAGCTCGCGCACCTCGACGACGACGGGGTCGACCACGCTCGCGAGGTGAAAACTCATGCGTATCCAGTCGATACGCATCATTCCGCGGCGTCCGTTGGGATCGATGCGCACCCGGCGCACTCCCTCGCCCGCGATGCGCGTGCGCACGAGGGAAAGCCCATCGGCCGCCGATCGCGAGACGACCGTCTCCTTCGGCCCGGCGACGAAATCGCCGCCTGCATCGATGTAGAACTCGAGCGGGCCGGCCGCCGCGGGAGGCGAGAGATCCGCAAGATCCGCACCGGTTTCCAGGCTGAGGGCCGCGATCCGGGCGAGCGTCGGGTTCACCACCGTCGCCACACCCGCCGGCCAGTAGAGCTCCTGCATCGACAGCTTCTCGAGGTCGACGGCCGTCAGGTAGGGCAGGCAGCGCAGCATCTCGTCGCTGACCAGACCCTCGACCGCGGCGGAGCCGAAGTTGTCATCGTGCGACCAGGCGCTGAAGGCGAGCGCCTCCTCGGTCGTCGGCCGGCTGACGAACCGGCTGACCATGCGCAGCACCCGTTCGCGGGCGGCGTCGGAATCCAGGCTCGGGATCGGGTTTTCACTTCGGCGGTAGCGCAGCCATTCCCGGGAGAACGCCTTGACCCCCGCCTGGGCAGCGGCCTTCTGCGCCTCTTGTGTACGCGACATCCGCAGCGGCGAGAGCTCCGGTGCCAGATGCTGGTCGAAGCCGACCAGCGAGCCGTAATCCGGCATGCACAGCTGCTCCAGCATTTCCGGGCTGCGCATGAGCGGCGCGAACAGCCGGGAGGGCTCGCCGAAGCTGGCGAGGTAGCCCTCCATCTCGACGCCGTCGAGGCGGCGCTCGAGCCCGGTCGCGTTCGTTGCGAGGTAGAGCCCGACCAGGTGCAGCGGGCGACCGGCGGACTGAAGGATCCGCGAGAGCAGCGTCTGGATGGTGCCGCCCCAGCCGAGGTCGACCACCAGGGCCAGCCCGCTCGAGGGCAGCTGCTCATCGAGGTAGCGCAGCAGCCGCTCGCGCAGCCGGGCGGCGCGCACCACGATCGTCCCGCGTACCTGCGGCTCGGCGGCGATGGCTTCCAGCGCCTGGCCCGCCACGCCCGGCAGATCCAGGCGGACGTCGACCAGCTCCGAGAGCGCGGGCACGTCGTTGACCGGAACGCCGAGCTGCTCGAGCAGCTGCCCGACCGTCGGCGCCCGGCGCCGGCTGAGGAACGCCTCGAGCTCGGCCGCGGTGCCCTCGTACACCGTGGACAGCGCGCAGACCTGACGCGAGACCCACAGCGTCGAGACGGTGAGCCCGGCCTCGGCGGCATGTTCCGTGATCAGCTGCGAAAGGAAGTCGCCTTCGCGCAGCAGGCAGGAAATGTGGGTGACTCCGAACGCCTTGGCGCGCTCGACCACCCACTCGGCGAAGCCGGCTAGCGGCGGGCCGAAGACGGTCGCGCCGGTCTCCCAATAGCGCGCCAGTCCGGCCGGCACCTGCGCCGCGTCGCTGCGGGCCAGCACCCGGGCGCGCACCGCTGTCAGGCCGAAGTCGCCGAACTCACGGTCGAGACGATCGTCATCGGTGAGGGTGAGCGGCGCGGTGCCCTCGCGGTCGAGCACCCGCTCCAGGTGGGGCGTGAGCTTGGAATACAGGACCGCTTGCAGGCCGGCGTGTCGCGCGGCGCGCAGGTCGGCTTCCGGGTGGTCGCCGAGGTGCACCAGACGCGCCGCCGGGATGGACGTAGCGGCGAGCATGACGCCGAAAAGCCCGTCACCGGGCGGGGGCACGTCGTCCTGCTGGTTGACGTCCTCCGGATCGTCCGCCGACGGGGTGGGTTTGACGTAGAGCACGGCGCCTTTGTTGGTGGCGGCGTCGCTGGAGGTGAAGACCCCCTCGAAGGTGCGGTCCTGCAGTTCGGGGCGCTCGAGGATGCGGCGCAGCTGGGCGGCGGAAAAGTAGGTGTCGGAGACCAGGTAGACCGGCTTGCCAAGCTTGTTGACCGCCCCGATGAGATCGGCGACCCCGAGGTCGGCGCGGCAGACGGAACGCTCGACCTCGACCTCGAGGGCAGCCAGTTCCTCGGGGGTGCCGGCGTGTGCGAGCGCCACCGAAAGCTCCCGGTAGATCTCCAGGAGCCGGGCCTCGACTGTGCCGCGCGAGGTGGTGCTGTGCTCGCGCGCCCTGACCTCTGCCGCTACCCGCAGCTTGGCGAAAACCTCACGGGTCATCCCGAACGGGAGCCGCCCCTCCCGTTGCAGCCGCTCGCCGAGCAGGGTGAAGGCCCCCACCGGCTCGGGGACCGTACGCACCAGCAACGTGTCGAACACGTCCAGGCACAGACCGTCGGCCAGATCGGACGAGATGATCGACCACACATGGGCCAGCCGGGTGTCGGTGAACAGCGGACACACCTCCGCGAGACGCGAGAGAGCCGGGTTAGCCCCGCTCTGCCGACTAGTATTGCGACCGGCCCGTGCAGACGTCGGAAGGCACACGTGGCGATAGCCCCTGCGAGAGAGAGTTCCCCGTCCGCGCCGTCCGCTGTTCCTGCCGGCGGACGCGATGGGCAGGCGCTTGTCCGGCGCACCCGCGCGCAAACCCGGGTGCGCTACGAACTCCTGCGCAACCTCGTCCGCAAAGACCTGAAGGTCAAGTACAAGGGCTCGACGCTCGGCTTCACCTGGTCGCTGGCCAATCCGTTGCTGCTACTCGCGGTTTATTACGTGGTCTTCCAGGTGATCCTGCCCGGCCGGATCCCGTCGTTCGCGATCTACCTCATGTCGGGGCTGCTGGTCTGGAACGCGTTTTCCTCTGCGGTGATGGGCGCCTCCGTCAGCGTGGTCGGCAATTCCAACCTCGTGAAGAAGGTCCGCTTCCCACTGCCCGTGCTGCCGCTCTCGGCGGTGGGTTTCGCGGCGGTGCATTTCGTGCTGCAGCTGCTGGTCCTGGTGGTGGTCGTGCTGGCGCTGGGCCATCCGTTCTTCGGCCCGCAGCTGCTGCTGATCTTCCCCGCGCTGCTGGCTGCGCTGATCTTCACGGTCGGCCTGAGCATGCTCGTCGCGGCGCTGAACGTGCGCTTCCGTGACACCCAGCACCTGCTCGAGGTCGGGCTGCTGGCCTGGTTCTGGCTCAACCCGATCGTGTACGACGTCGGCCTGGTCCGCGACAAGCTCGGCCACTTCGCCGGGCTCTTCTGGCTGAACCCGATGGCTGACGTCGTCGCCACCATGCAGCGGGCCATCTACAAGACGCCGTACGCCGTCACCGCAGGCCAGCGCCAGCTGATCCTCGCCGACCCTGGCTACGTCTGGTATCTGACCCATCTATGCATCACGCTCGGCGCCGGGATCGTGCTGCTGTGGTGGGGCCGCCGGGTCTTCCGGAAGCGCTCCGCGGATTTCGCGGAGGAGCTGTGACCCTCCCCACGCACGCCCCCGACGCACCGCAGCGGTCAGCCGAGCTTCCGGCGGCCGGCACGCCGGAGGCTGCAGGTCCCGCGCCGGTCATCACGGCACTCGGGGTCAGCAAGCGCTTCCGCAGTCACAGCGAGCGGGCCACCAGCTTCAAGGAACGTTTCGTGCGCCGCCACGACCGGCCGGCCGAGGACTTCTGGGCATTGCGCGACATCGACCTCTCGATCTCGCCCGGCCAGACCGTCGGGCTGATCGGTGCCAACGGGTCCGGCAAATCGACCCTGCTGAAAGTGCTCGCCGGAATCCTGCAGCCCACCACCGGGGAGCGGCACGTGCTCGGGCGTATCGCGTCTCTGCTCGAACTCGGCGCCGGCTTCAACGGTGAGCTTTCCGGACGCGACAACGTCTACCTCAACGCGTCGCTGCTCGGCCTCTCGCGCCGCGAGACCAAGGCTTTGTTCGACTCGGTCGTCGAGTTCGCCGAGCTCGAGCACAAGATCGATGATCCGGTGAAGCACTACTCGTCGGGCCAGTACATCCGGCTCGGCTTTGCGATCGCCGTCCACGTCGACCCTGACGTGCTGCTGGTCGATGAGGTGCTGGCAGTCGGCGATCAGGCGTTCCAGGCCAAGTGCCTGGCCAAGATCGACCAGTTCCGCGATGAGGGCCGCACCATCCTCTTCGTCAGCCACTCGCTCGATCTCGTCGAGAACCTGTGCGATCGCGTCGTCGTGCTCGAAGCCGGACGCAAGATCTTCGACGGCGACCCTGCGAGCGGCACCCTGGTGCTGCGCAACCGGATGGGTGGCGGCAGCGCCTCCGGTGACTCCGACGACGCCATCCAGCTGGACGAGGTCCGCTTCTGCAGCGAACCCGGCGGCGCCGCGAAGGTGCAGTTCGACCCGGGCGATCAGCTGGCGGTGTCCGTCGATCTGACGCTGTCGGAGGCGCACGGCCCGCTCCCGGAGCGGATCTACCTGCACACCATGGTGCTCGGCCCGCACGATGTTCCGGTCTGGCAGATGGAGACCAGGGGCGGGATCGACATCGGCCCGCCGGCCGAGGGTGAAGACGGTTCCGACCGCCACCTGACCGTCGATTTTCTGGTGCCTGCCGTGCCGGCGCTGCTCGGTGCATTTGCGGTGCGCGTGAAAGTCTCCGATGCGCTCACCGCCACGCCACTGGCCATCCGGCGTTTCCCGGATCTCTTCGGCATCGCCGGACCGCAGTCCGCCGGCCTGATCCCGGTCGACTACGACTTCCGGCGAAGCGGGTGACCGAAGGCGCACTCGCCACCGTCGTCATCGTCAACTGGAACGGCACCCACCTGCTCCCGGCCTGCCTCGACGGTCTGGCGCACCAGACCGACCGCCGCTTCCACACCTGGGTCGTGGACAACGCGAGCGCCGACGCGTCGGTCGAGCTGCTGCGCTCCCGCTACCCCGACGTGCGCGTCCTCGAGGCGCCACGCAATCTCGGGTTCGCCGGCGGAAACAACTTCGCGCTGCACGAGGTCGCGACCCCCTACGCGGTCCTGCTGAACAACGACGCGACCCCGGAGCCGGACTGGTTCGCCCGGCTGCTCGAACCCTTCGAGGCCCCATCTGACGTGCCGGTCGGCGCGGTGACGGGCAAGGTCGTCTTCCTGCCGTCGTTCGTCCGGCTGCGGCTGCAGACCGAGGCGTTTGTCCCCGGCGCACACGACACCCGTGAGCTCGGTGTGCGGATCAGCAGCCTGCGGGTCGACGGCGTCGAGACGCTGAACGAGGTGCTCTGGGAGCGGCTCACCTACGGCGCCGAGGGTCCGCCTGACGCCCGCTTCTTCTGGACCCGGCCGTGCGGGGAACTGCTCGTCCCGATCCCCCGCGATCGTGAGCCGGTGCCGCTCTCGCTCGAGCTGGTCTGGTCTGGTGAGCGCCCCAAGACCGTCACGCTCAGCTGGGACGGCGGCGAGCAAGCGCTACCGGCGAGTGACACCCCCGCGCCGGTGACCCTCGAGCTGCCGGCCGACCTGCCGCGGGTCGACGTCATCAACAACGCCGGCGGGGTCGTCCTCACCGGGGGCTACGGCGCTGACCGGGCCTACCAGCAGGTCGACGACGGCAGCTACGACGCACCGGTCGAGGTCTTCACCGCATGCGGCAACGGCATGGCCATCCGGACCGAACTCGGCCACCGGCTCGGCTGGTTCGACGACGACTTCTTCCTCTACTACGAGGACACCGACCTCTCATGGCGGATCCGCACGAGCGGTCACGCGATCCGCTACCAGCCGTCCGCGGTGCTGCGTCACGTGCACGCGGCGAGCAGCAAGGAATGGTCGCCGCTATTCGTCTTTCACGTCGACCGCAACCGGCTGCTCATGCTGACCAAGGACGCGTCACCCGCCCTGGCCGTTCGGGCGGTGCTGCGCTATCCGCTCACCACGGCATCGATGGCGCTGCGGTCGGTACGGCAAGGCCTCGCCGACCGCCACCGGCCGGCGGTACGGCCGACGCTGCTGAGGCTGCGCGTGATCGCGTCGTACCTGAAGCTGCTACCGCGGATGCTCAGGCGGCGCAGGGAGATCGGCCACCTCGGCCGGGACGCCGGCATCGGCCGTCGGGGTCTCGAGAAGCGCTGGCTCATCTCGCCCGCCGAGTGGACCCGCGAGATCGGCTGACGCATTCAGCCTGGCCCGCTGCGCCGATGCTTCCCAGCGCGCCTCGACCCGGCCGAAACGCCAGATGGCGAGGGCCGCCCCCCAGATGACGACGAACATGCCGACGATGATGAAGCCGGCGTGGTTGATGTTGAAGTTGTTGGCGTAGTCCCAGAAGCCGCCGGACAGGTTGAGCTGGCCGGAGAGCACCTGCGCCACCTCGAGCCCGCCGATGAAGATGGCGACCGCCACCGACAGGCCGGTGATCGTGATGTTGTAGTAGACCTTGCGCACCGGCTTGGAAAAAGCCCAGCCGTAGGCGAAGTTCATGAACGATCCGTCAATCGTGTCGAGCAGGCTCATTCCGGCCGCGAAGAGGATCGGCAGCGAGAGGATCGCCCAGAACGGCAGGCCTCCGGCCACCGCGGATCCGGCGAGCACGAGTAGTGCGATCTCGGTCGCGGTGTCGAAGCCGAGGCCGAAGAGCACCCCGATCGGATACATCTTCCAGGACTTGTCGACCCGGCGGGCGAGCGGACCGAAGAACCGGTTCATCAGGCCACGGCTGTTCAGCTGCTCTTCCAGCGCCTGGTCGTCGTAGGCGCCGGTGCGCATCTTCTTGAACACCTTGACGATCGATACGAGCACCAGCAGGTTCAGGATCGCGATGATCACCAGGAAGCTGCCCGAGACGCTGGTGCCGATCAGCCCGGTGTAGTGGTGTAGCTCGGAGCCGTCGTCCTTGACGCCGGCATTGAGCGCCCGGATGCCGAAGTTGAGCAGGATCGCCAGCGCGAAGACCACGCTCGAGTGACCGAGCGAGAAGAAGAAGCCGACGCCCATCGGGCGCTTGCCCTCAGCCATCAGCTTGCGCGTCGTGTTGTCGATCGCCGAGATGTGGTCGGCGTCGAACGCATGGCGCAGGCCCAGGGTGTAGGCCAGCGTGCCAGTACCGACGCCGAAGGTCGTTTTCGCGTCGATGTGGTACTTGTTCGCGACCGCAGCGAACAGCAACCCGAAGCCGACCGCGTGCAGCAGCGCGATGAAGCCGAACATCCCGCCGAGCCGGCGCCACTCGGCGCGGGTCAGGGCGCTGGGAATCGCGCGCACCCGGGCCCACCCCGACCCCGCGCTCACAGTCATCCCAGCCATGAATCGCCCCTTGCCCCCAAAGCGCTATTGCACATTCCTCGCGTTAACCTAGCCGCGGCCGTCGGCGTTGGCTACCCCGGGTGGGGGCGCGAGGTCGATAGGTTGAGCCGGTGCGCTGCGCCGTCTACAACCGCTTCTGGCACAGCCAGGGCGGCGGAGAGCGCCACGCCGGGATGGTGGCGCAGGTGCTCTCCGCGACGCCCGAGGCCGGGCAGGTCGAGCTGGTCGGCCACTCCCCGGTCGAGCTGGACGAGCTCGGCGCCCATCTGGGCCTCGACCTCTCGCGCTGCACCTACCGTCTTGTGCCCGACCGCGGGGACGCGGCATTGGCGGCCTACAGCAGCGAGTACGACTTCTGGCTGACCGCCTCTTATATGAGCCGCCTCGCATCGCAATCGCGTCACTCGGCGTACCTGTGCTGGTTTCCGACCCCCTTCGACCACGACCTGGAGCCCTGGCGCAAGCAGGTGGCCCGGCTGGTCGGCCCCCACCTGCGCGGCCCGTCGACGCTGACGTACGGGGTGGGCTGGTATCCGCCGGAGGGCGGGCGCCGCCGGCGGTGGGTGTGGACCTCCGGTGACGCCGTGCTCAGCGTGCCGCCGGGAAAGCGGCGGCTGCTGCGCATGTCGATCGGGCGCCCGGGTGCGCCCGGACCCACCCGGCTCTCGATCCGCGACGCGGGAGGCAAGGAGCTCGCGAGCGTCGTGGCGGGCTCGGCGTTCCGTCGCGTCACCGTGCCGCTCGAACCGTCCGAGCATGGTGACGAGTTGCGATTCGTCAGCGAGATCTTCGCTCCGGGCGGTACCGACGTGCGTGAGCTCGGGGTCGCCGTCAGCCGCGCGTGGATGCAGAGCGACGGCCCCGGGGTACGGGCCTACGCGAGTGCCCGGCTGCCCTGGCTCGCCCGCGACCCGGAGGATCTGGATTTCCTGAACTCCTACGACGTGGTGCTGGCCAACGGCGCGTACACCCAGGGTTGGATCCAGCAGCTCTGGAAGCGCGAGGCCGAACTGCTGCACCCACCGATCGAGATCAGCCGATTCCGGCCGTCGGCGGAGCGCCAACCGCTGATCGTGACGGTCGGCCGCTTCTTCTCCCCCGGCCTCGGCCACGCGAAGCGGCAGTTGGAGATGGTGAAGTGGTTCGGCGAGCTGCACCGCTCCGGCCGGCTGCCGGGCTGGCGGTTCGCGGTCGTCGGCGGCTGCGAGGACAGCCAGCTGCCCTATCTCGCCGAGGTCCGCGCGGCGGCGCAAGGGCTGCCGGTCGAGATCCATCCCAACGCGCCGCGGGCCCTGGTCGAGGAGCTGCTGTCGACCGCGGCGATCTTCTGGTCCGCGACGGGATACGACGAGCGCGACGATCAGCCGTGGGCGGCCGAGCACTTCGGCATGACGACGGTGGAGGCGATGGCCGGGGGCTGCATCCCGGTCGTGATCGATAAGGCGGGACAGCGCGAGATCATCTCCCCCGGCGTCGACGGCTACCGCTGGTCCACCCCCGCGCAGCTGATGGACGAGACGGTTCGGGTCGCTCGTGACGAGCGGCTGCGGGCGCAGTTGAGCTTTGCGGCCCAGGAGCGCGCGGCGACGTTCTCCGATGCGGCGTTCGCGGAGCGCTGGCGCGCGATCGTCGCCGAGAACGGGTTGCTCAGCTGACCCGGCGCCCGGTGTCCCGCCGCAGTGACACCAGCGGCCTGCGGGTCGCGCTCGACGCGACGCCGCTGCTCGGCCAGCCCACCGGCATCGGCCGCTACACCGCCGAACTGCTCTCGGCGCTCACCCGCCTGCCCGCGGGCGAGCGGCCGGCCGAACTGCTCGGGGCGGCGTTCACGTGGCGCGGACGCGAGGCGCTGCCCGCCCGCCTGCCTGCGGGAGTCACCGCGGTAGGGCGCCGGGCGCCGGCCCGGCTGCTGCGGGAGGCCTGGCAGCGCACCGAGTTCCCGTCGCTGCCGATGCTCGGCGCCCGGGCCGATGTGGTGCACGGGACCAATTTCGTGCTGCCGCCGCCGGGGCGCGGGGTGGGAGGTGTCGTCACCGTCCACGATCTGTCCTACTTGCGCTATCCCGACACGGTCTCGACCGCGTCGGCGCGCTACCGCGAGCTCGTGCCGAAGTCGCTGCGGCGCGCTGCGCTCGTGGTGACCGACACCCAAGCGGTCGCCGACGAAGTCGTCGAGGAGTACCGGCTGCCGGCCGATCGCGTACGCGCCATCCCGCTCGGCGTCGACCCCGCCTGGTTCGACGCCCCCGTCGGGCCGCCCCCCGGGCTCGGCCTTCCGGAGCGGTACCTGCTCTTCGTCGGGACCCTCGAGCCGCGCAAGGACGTCGCCACCTTGCTGGACGCGTTCCGCCGGCTACGCCGCACCGATCCGCAGACCCCGCCGCTGGTGCTCGCCGGTCCGTCCGGCTGGGGTCCGGCCCTCGACACCGCGGGGCTCACCGCCGCCGATGTCGTGCAGCTCGGCTATGTCGACAGCGCGACTTTGAGAGCCGTCGTCGCCCATGCGGCCGCGCTCTGCTTCCCCTCGCTCTATGAAGGCTTTGGGCTCCCGCCGCTGGAAGCGCTGGCCGCCGGGACCCCGGTGATCGCGTCCGACATTGCACCATTACGTGAGGTTTTAAACCTCGTTACAGAGAGTGTGAAACTCGTCCCAGTACGTGACGCCGAGGCGCTTTCTTACGCCATCATGCAAACCCTGGCAGCGCCGCCAGATCCGGCGCCCGGGAGGGCCCACGCAAGGCTGTTCACCTGGGACAAGACGGCCGTCATGACGGCCCAGGCGTACCGGGATTCGGTCGACTGACAAGGTCGTCGCGGCCAATTTCCTCGCTGGAATGTGGCCTTCAGCTGCCTGAAGAGACAAAAAGTCCCCATCGGCGGCGCAGTCAGCTCAATACCGGTTTTCGGGGGGCCGAAACCAACAGGACGCACGTCCTCACGACATTGGAGCCCTCATGCACCTGTCGCTTCGCAGCGCTCGCCGCGCTACTGCGACCGCCATGACCGTCGCGGTCGCCGCCACCGGCCTGCTGGCTTCCGCCTGCACCCCGGCGACCGTGCCGACGAACAAGGTGATCTCCGGGACAGTCCAGGGCGCCGACGGCAAGTACGTCGACGTCTACCTCGGTTTCGACGTGCTCGACTCCGCCGGCCGCAAGATCGACCTCGGCGGCGGCCCTGGCTACAGCGCCGTGCAGCGGATCAATCACTGTTTGCCCGCCAGCGGTACCGCTTCACCCCCGGCGACCTGCCCGGTGACCGGCTACCACGTCACCAAGAACTGGTCTCTGACCCTGCCGCCGAACGCGGCCACTGTCTACATCGAGGTCTACCCCAAGTCGGCCACGAGTACCGACTGGCTGAACAACTACAACGGTTTCACCGGAGTCGCCGCCGGCAGCACGGTCCTGTCCACCTACGGTGAGACCTACCGCCGAGCGATCGCCACCCCCGGCAACATGCAGAACATCCCGATCGTCCTGCCGGTCATCTGCGGTCTGCCCGGTGCCAGCACCGGCTCGCTGCAGGGCCACATCAGCGGCTGGCCCGCCGGCGTCACCGGGCACCTGAACACCTGGTCGCAGGCGGCGAACACGCTGGCGACCCAGGGTATGGCGCTTGGCACCCCGATCGACGGCAACGGCAACTACCGCATCGACAAGTTGCAGGCGGGCCAGGCCTACGGCCTCATCGCCAGCGGAACCGGCTTCTACCGCAACGTCGTCAACTTCACCAACGCAAGCCCCTCCAACCCGAAGGCCTCGCCGACCTACATCGGCAGTGCCTGCCAGGTGCGCACGTACAACTTCTGACCTGACTCACGACACCCCGGACGGTCCGGCGCTAGCTCCCTAGCGCCGGGCCGTCCTTTTCGTAGGCAGCAGCAAGCGCATCCCGCCAGGGCCGAAGCGGCGTGAGTCCGGCGTCCTGCCATTCGCTGCTGGAAAGCACCGACCAGGCGGGGCGCGGAGCCGGACGCCGGAAGGCCGCACTCGTCGTCGGGTGCACGCGCTGCGGGTCGAGGCCGAGCTCCTCGAACACCGCCCGGGCCAGCTCGAACCAGCTCGCCCGGCCGCCGCCGGCAGCGTGGTAGATCCCCGACGGCGGCGCCACGGCGATCAGCTGCAACAAACCGGCGGCCAGCTCGCCCGCCCACGTGGGGCTGCCGATCTGATCATCGACGACCTCCAGGGTCTCGCGCTCCTGGGAAAGGCGCGCCATCGTCTTCACGAAGTTGCCGCCGGAGGCGCCGTACACCCACGCGGTCCGCACCACCCATGAGGCATGCGGCAGCAGCTCGCGCACGGCAAGCTCGCCGGCCAGCTTGGTACGCCCGTAGGCCGATTGCGGGCCGATGGGATCCAGCGGCCGGTATGGCTCGCCGTCAGTGCGGTCGCCGGAGAAGACGTAGTCGGTGGAGAGCTGAACCAGCTGGGCACCCACCTGCTCGCAGGCGAGCGCCAGGTGGGCCGGCCCGGCGGCGTTGACCGCGTAAGCCGCAGGCTCGTCAGCCTCGGCCGCGTCGACATTCGTATACGCGCCGGCGTTGATGACCGCGAGACCGTTCTCGCCGGCCGCCAGCGCCTGGTCGGCGACGGTGATGCGCACCCGGTAGTGATCGGTGATGTCGCATTCGGCCCGGGACAGGGCCTGCCATCCGGCCTTGGGCGGCGCCAGGGCCAGCAGCGCCGCCAACTCCGAGGCCAGCTGTCCTGCACCGCCGAAGATCACGATGCGCCGGCCCGGCCCCGCCGGATCGAGCGCCGGCGGCTCGTCAGCGGAAGGGCTCATGCGTCAAGGCAATCAGATCGCCACCCGATCCCGATATGGGCCGCCTCGCGGCGCCGTGCGTGACCCGATCGACGGCCTTGCGTGTGGGCCCAACCTGACCTGCATGTCAGCGCAACATGACCCGCCGTACCAGCGCGTTGTGACCGGATTCCGCCAGGTCCTCGCGGTACCGTTCGAGGCTATTGCGGGCCTGGCCGCCGCCGTTTTCACAGGTGGTTGCCAGTTCACTTCCCTACCCGCCGGAAGGAGCCGACGCCGTGGTCAACGTCTCGGCGCGCTCCGTGCTGCCGCCCGAGCTCGACCCGCGCGGGCCTCGCGTCCCCAAGCGTCGCGGCCGGCCACCCGCGCTGCGCATGATCAACGTGATCGCCATCGCGACCTCGGTGATCATCCTGATCGTCAGCGTCGGCGGTTACGTCGTCGAGCAGTGGTTCAACGGCTCGATCGCTCGCGTCCACCTGAACCTCGGCAAGAACCGTCCGGCCGGCGCCCCGACGGGCAGTGAGAACTGGTTGCTCGTCGGCACCGACAACTCTGCGCCCGGTGAATACGGCGACCGGGCCGGCGAGCGCAGTGACACCACGATCCTCACGCACCTCGACGCCGACGGCACGACGACCAATGTCTCGTTCCCGCGCGACACCCTCGTGACCATCCCGGCCTACACCGACAGCAGCGGCGTGGCCCACCCGTCGCGCAAGGACAAGTTCAACACCGCCATCAGCCTCGGCGGCCCTTCGCTGCTGGTGCGCACGGTCGAGCAGATGACCGGCATCCGCGTCGATCACTACGTGTCGGTCAACCTCGATGGCTTCAAGAAGATCAGCGATGCGATCAACGGGGTGTCGATCTGCATCCTGCCGTCGACCTACAAGGAGACCGGGCCCGACGGCGGCACGATCACCAACATCAATGACGGGTTCAGCGGCTTCCACGGCAAGGTCGGCGTCCAGACCCTGGTGGGCGACCAGGCGCTGGCCTTCGTCCGGCAGCGGCACGGGCTGGTGAACGGTGACATCGGCCGGATCCAGCGCCAGCAGCAGTTCCTCGGATCGGTGTTCCGCACCGCCACCAGCAACCGGTTCCTGTTCAACCCTGACGCGGTACTTCGCCTGCTCTCCGCGATCAAGAGCGCACTCACTCTCGACCAGGACACCTCACTGACCGACCTGGAGAAGCTCGGCTTGCGGCTGCGCGGGCTCGATCCGGGGAAGGTCACCTTCGAGACCATCCCGCAGCGCGGCCTGGAGTACACCGACACCAACCTCGGGCAGGTGATCAACTTCGGCAACGGCCCGGAGCTGATCCCGAACGGCCAGACCAAGAGCGTCGGCAACGTCCAGGTCCTGGATCAGGCCGGCTTCGAGACGATGATCGCCAAGCTGAAGGACGAAAAACCGCCGGCCACCCCGAAGGCGTCTGCCACTGCCAAGCCCAAAACCGTGAAGCTCACCGTGCCGCCGGCGAAGGTGCTCGTGACGGTGGAGAACGGCACCGGCCGCACCGGGCTCGCCGGTCAGGTGACCCAGCTGCTCGCGCAAGGAGGCTTCCGGACGGGTTCGGCCGCGAACTCCGGCACCAACCGTCAGGTGACCACCGAGGTGCACTACTCGCCCGGCAATGAGGACGCGGCGCGTACGGCAGCGGCCGCCGTGCCGGGGGCGGTTCTGAAGGCCGACCCGAGCGTCAGCGACGGGGTCGTGCTCCTGCTCGGCGCCAACTACACCTCGGTCGCTCCGGTCGACATGTCGGGCGCCGTGGCGGCCAACCCGGCCCCGACCCCGACCGCCGCGCCCACCTCGGCCGCTCCGGTGATCACCGCCGCCTCCGCGGGCAACCGCTGCACCTACTGATCGCCGGCCGGACATGGACGCTTGGTCGATTCTTGGCGCGGCGCTGCAGTCCGATCCGGGGCGGCCGCTGCTGACGATGTACGACGACGCGCCCGCCTTGGGATCGGAGCGCATCGAACTGTCGGTCACGACGTTCGCCAACTGGGTGTCGAAGACGGCGAACTTCCTGGTCGATGAGCTCACGCTGGAGCCCGGCGAACCGGTTGCGGTACCGCTGCCCGCGCATTGGCAGACCGCCGTCATCGAGGCGGCGGTGCTCGTCGCCGGTGGCACGTTGGCGGCCGCCGGCACCCTGATAGCTACCGGGGGCTCGGCACCGGCCCGGATCACCTGCTGGCTCGAAGGAACCGAACTGCCGTCCGATCCCGCCGTCGAGGAGATCGTCGGGCTGGCGCTGCGACCGATGGGTCTAGGCCTGCGCTCGGCGCCGCCGGGTGTACTCGACTACGCGGTCGACGTGAGGGCGCACGGCGACCACTTCTCCCCGCGCTATCCGGCCGCCGAAGTCGACGTCACCCCGCTTGCCGATCGCGTCCTCACCGATCGCCTCGACCCGCTCTGGCCCGCTCTGGCAGGCGGCGGGTCTTTGGTGCTGTGCCGCCATCCGGATCCAGCCGCGCTGAGCCGCCGCGCCGAGATGGAGCGCGTCACCGCGACCGTCGGGCTCACGGTCATGGGGCTGCCTCAGCTCGGCTAGGGCTGCTCACGGGCGAAACGCTCGAAAGCCGTTAAGGCATCGGGGTTTTGGACGGCCGAGCGGGCGACGGCTTGCCCGCTGGGCACGCCCTCCAGGATCCGCTTTACCGGCACCTCGAGCTTCTTGCCGTTCAACGTGCGGGGCAGGTCGTCGACAGCCACGATGCGATCGGGGACATGGCGCGGCGAGAGCTTGGTGCGCAGTGCGGTGGTGATGCTCGCGCGCATCTCGTCGTCGAGGGAGCCGCCGTCGAGGACGACGAAGAGCAGCAACTGGTCCGACGTATCGATCACGAGGCTGTCGAGCACGCCCGGGACCTCGTTGACGACGCCGTAGAACTCGGCGGTGCCGAGGCGAACGCCGCCGCGGTTGAGCGTCGCGTCGGAGCGTCCTGACACCACGACCGAACCGCGCTCAGGCACGATGCGACACCAATCGCCGTGGCGCCAGACGCCCGGATACGTAGCGAAGTACGCGTCGCGATAGGCCTCGCCAGCATCGTCGCGCCAGAAGCCGACCGGCATGCTCGGCATCGGTGCCGTGACGACCAGTTCCCCGACCTCGCCGAGCACCTCCTTGCCGTCCTCGTCGAACGCTGCCATCGCGCAGCCGAGCATGCGGGTCTGGATCTCACCCGCGTAGACGGGCGTGAGCGCGGAACCGCCGGCGAAGGCGGTGCAGACGTCGGTGCCCCCGGTGATCGACGCGAGCAGCACGTCAGGATGGACGTTCTCGTATACCCAGCCGAATGCGGCCGGCGCCAGCGGTGCGCCGGTGGAGCCGATCATCCGCAGCCGTCGCAGATCGGCGATCTCCCGCGGCACCAGCCCGGCCGACTGGCACGAGCCGAGCAAGGGCGCGCCGACCCCGAAAACCGTGACGCCCTCGACCTCCGCCATCCGCCACAGCGCGCCGAGGTCGGGATGGCTCGGGCTGCCGTCGAACGCCACGATCGCCGCCCCGGCGAGCAGCGCGCCGAGCAAGTAGTTCCACATCATCCAGCCGGTGGTGGTGAACCAGAAGAAGGTGTCACCGGGGCCCACATCGTTGTGCAGTACCTGCTGTTTGAGGTGCTCGATGACGATGCCGCCGTGGCCGTGCACGATCGGCTTCGGCCGCCCGGTGGTGCCGGAGGAGTACACGATCCACAGCGGCGTACCGAACGGCAGCCGCTCGTAGCTCAGTTCGCCGTGATCGCTGAGCAACTCGTCCCAACTCAGGACCCCGGGAATGGGCGCGGACGCGGCGTCAGGTGCATACGTGACGACGACCGTGGCCGCCAAGCCCGGCAGCCCCTCGCGCAGCGCGCCGAGCGTGACGGACGCGTCGTGGGCCCGGCCGTTGTAGTGGTAGCCGTCGACGCCGAGAAGCACCTTCGGCTCGATCTGCTGGAAGCGGTCGAGAATGCCGACCGGCCCGAAGTCCGGCGAGCACGAAGACCAGATCGCGCCGATGCTCGCCGTGGCCAGGAAGGCGATTGCCGCGTGCTCGGCATTCGGCAGGACGGCGGCGACCCGATCGCCCGGACCGACGCCGAGCCGCCGCAGCCCGGCCGCTGCGCGCGCGACGGCCTCGCGTAGCTGCCCGATGGAGTACGCGACCCGGCGGCCGTCCTCACGCACGGCGATCAGGGCCGCGCGCCCCGGGGCCCATTCACGTCCCAGCGCGTTCTCGGCGTAGTTGAGCCGAGCTTGCGGATACCAGCAGGCGCCGGGCATGTCGCGGGTCGCGAGTGCCGGCCCGCTCCCCCGCTCGCCGATCACCCCGCAGAAGCGCCACACGGCGTCCCAGAAGGCGTCGGGTTCTCGGGTCGACCAGCGCCAGCCCGCTTGCGGATCCGCTGGATCCTGGCCGCACTCGGAAAGGAAGCGGGCCATGGCCGACCGCGCAATGCGCTCAGGCGACGGTGTCCACAGCAGATCACCTTCGCGAGCAGCACCCATGTGCTCAGACGCTACGGCTCAGGCCGCCAGCGGTTCGAGCACGAACACCGGGATTTGCCGGTCGGTCTTGGTCTGGTAGTCGGCGTAGTCCGGGTACGCCGCGACGGCCCGGTCCCACCACAGCGCCTTCTCCTCGCCGATCACCTCGCGGGCCTGGTAGTCCTTCTTCACCGGGCCGTCCTGCAGTTCGACGTGGGGATGGGCGACGACGTTGAAATACCAGACCGGATGCTTCGGCGCTCCGCCGAGGGATGCTACGGCCGCGTACGTACCGTCGTGCTCCACACGCATGAGCGGCGTCTTGCGGATCTTGCCCGACTTGGCACCCTCGGTGGTCAGGATGATGACCGGCAGGTCGCGCAAGGTGAGGCCTTCGGTACCACCTGAGCCTTCGTAAAGCGCGACCTGGTCACGCGACCACTCGAACGGGCTGGGCTCGTATTCACCAGTGAGAGGCATGCCTCTATCCAACTCCTGCGAGCGCGGATTAATCCTTTGGGGCCAGCCGGTGAATGCTCACCGCGTAGCCGTTTTCGTCATAGGGCTGCCCGTCCCAGGCACCGAGTCGCTGTTCGAGGGTCAGGCCCCCGGCGGTGCACCAGGCGTCGTAGCCCGGCAGGTCGACGGTCGGCTCCGGGATCGGAAGGTGCGCCGCGTCGAGGCCGAATCCCGTGATCAGCGCGCCTGCAGGTACGAGGAGTGCGGCGAGGTTGGCGACGACCGCCGGCCCGGTGCCCTCAGCCAGCAGCGGCATCACGTTTCCGGCGGCGACGATGAGGTCGAACGGTGCCTCGTCCGGCAGCGTCAAGGACGCGAGATCCCTTTCATACCAAGGGATTTCAGGGCCCCGGCTGCGGGCGACCGCGAGCATCGACGGGTCCAGATCGACCCCGGCACAGTCATATCCGAGCTCGGCAAGCCGCAGCGCTACCCGGCCGGTGCCGCAGCCCGCGTCGAGCACGCGGGCTCCCGTCGGCGCGAATGCCGTGACGAGATGTGCCTCGCCGTGGACGTCAGCCCCGGAAGCCGCCAGCTGGTCGAAACGAGCGGCGTACTCGCTGCCGCTGCGACCCCGCGAAATCTCTTTCCAGCGCGTCATTTCAGGAGTTGGCGGGCCATCACCATGCGCTGGATCTGGTTGGTGCCCTCATAGATCTGGGTGATCTTCGCGTCGCGCATCATGCGCTCGACCGGGAAGTCGTTGACGTAGCCGTAGCCGCCGAGCAGCTGCACCGCGTCGACCGTCACCGACATCGCCGTATCGGACGCAAGACACTTGGCGGCGCTGGAGGTGAACGTGAGATTCGGGCCCCCCGATTCCGCGAGTGAGGCGGCCCGATAGACGAGCTGGCGCGAGGCTTCGATCTTCATCGCCATGTCCGCGACCATGAACTGCACACCCTGGAAATCGCTGACGGGCTGGCCGAACTGCCGGCGCTGCTTGATGTAGCCGATCGCCACATCGAGGGCGCCCTGGGCGATGCCCACGGCCTGGGCGCCGATGCCGAGCCGGGTGTGATCGAGCGTGCGCAGTGCGGTGGTGAAGCCGGTGCCGGGCTCGCCGATCATCCGATCGGCCGGGATGCGGCAGTCGTCGAAGTAGATCTCGCGGGTCGGCGAGCCCTTGATGCCGAGCTTGCGTTCCTTTTCCCCGTAGGAGAATCCGGGGTCGTCGGCGTGGACGACGAAGGCGCTGATGCCGCGCGATCCGGCGGTCGGATCGGTCACGGCCATGACCGTGTAGTGGGTGCTGACCCCCGCGTTGGTGATCCACATCTTGCTGCCGTTGAGGACGTAACCGTCACCGTCCGCGACCGCGCGCGTCTTCATCGAGCCGGCATCACTCCCAGCCTCGCGCTCGGAAAGCGCGTAGGAGAAGAACGCCTCGCCCTTGGCGACCTCGGGCAGGTAGCGCTGCTTGAGCTCGGGCGAGCCGGCCAGGATCAGTCCCGTCGTCCCGAGCTTGTTGCCCATCGGGATGAGCGACGACGACGCGCAGACCCGGGCGATCTCCTCGACGACGAGGCAGTGGGCGATCTTGTCGGCGCCGGCCCCTCCGTACTCCTCGGGGACGTGGATGGCGAGCAGGTCGGCGGCCTTGAGCGCGGCGTGGATGTCCCACGGGTACTCGGCTTGCGCATCGATCTCGGCTGCCCGCGGCGCGATGATGTCCTGCGCGAGGTCACGCACCGTCTGGCGCAGCAGGTCATGCTCGTCAGTGAGCTGATACACGCCGGAGTCCACACGCCCATGCTAAGGACCCTTTTTGCGCACGTGTCCCGATACCGTTCCGGGCATGAGTGACCTGCGGATCACCGTGCTCGGCACCGGCTATCTGGGCGCCACCCATGCCGCCTGCATGGCCGAGCTCGGATTCGAGGTCCTGGGCCTCGACGTCGACAAGGCGAAGATCGATCAGCTCTCCGAAGGACGCATCCCGTTCTTCGAGCCCGGCCTCGATGAGCTGCTCGCCCGTCACGTCGCTTCCGGACGGCTGCGCTTCACCTCCTCCTACGAGGAAGCGGGCCGTTTCGGCGACGTCCACTTCCTGTGCGTCGGCACCCCGCAGAAGAAGGGCGAGTTCGCCGCCGACATGAAGTACGTCGACGCCGCGACGAACTCGCTGCTGCCACACCTTCGCCCCGGCGCGCTCTTCGTCGGCAAATCCACCGTTCCCGCCGGCACCGCTCGCCGGCTGGAGGCACTGATCCTCGAGTCCGCTCCCGAAGGGGTCGAGGTCGCGTGGAACCCGGAGTTCCTGCGCGAGGGCTGGGCCGTGCAGGACACCCTTTCTCCCGACCGGCTCGTGATCGGCACCAATGCAGGCGGGCGCGGCGAGAGCATCCTGCGTGAGGTCTACCAGCCGCTGCTCGACGCGGGGGTGCCGATGGTGGTCACCGACTTCGCCACGGCGGAGCTGGTGAAGGTCGCGGCCAACGCGTTCCTCGCCACCAAGATCTCCTTCATCAACGCCATGGCCGAAGTGTGTGAGGCGACCGGCGCTGACGTGAAGATGCTGTCTCAGGCCCTGTCGTACGACACCCGGATCGGTGGCCGCTTCCTTCATGCCGGCCTCGGCTTCGGCGGCGGCTGCCTGCCCAAGGACATCCGCGCATTCATGGCCCGGGCCGGGGAGCTCGGGGTCGATCAGGCGCTGTCGTTCCTCAAGGAGGTCGACGCGATCAACATGCGCCGGCGCGCCCGCATGGTCGACCTCGCCCGGGAGCTCACCGGCGGATCGTTCGCCGGCGGGGTGCGGGTCGGCGTGCTCGGTGCGGCCTTCAAGCCGAACAGCGATGACGTCCGCGACTCCCCCGCCCTCGACGTCTCCGAAGCGATCCGGCTGCAAGGTGCCCACGTGCGCGTCTACGACCCGCAGGCCAACGAAAACGCGGCGCGCATCCATCCCGAGTTGACGTACTGCGACAGCGCGCTCGAGGCCGTCGAAGGCGCCCATCTCGTCCTGCACCTGACGGAGTGGCGCGAGTTCCGTGACATGAGCCCGCACGCGCTGGAGGACGCGGTCGCGCTCAAGCGAATCGTTGACGGGCGCAACGCTCTGGACGCCGATGCCTGGCGCGCCGCCGGGTGGGTATATCGGGCGCTGGGAAGGCCCTGAACCCGCCTCGGGAGGCATGCGTGAGCAAGATCACGACGAACGATCCGGTCGAGATCCGGGCGATCCTCGACCTTCCGGTGTGGGCCGTGGTGGGCCTGTCCGGCAACCCCGCACGTCCGGCGTATGACGTGTCGGGTTGGCTCGCAGCCCACGGGCGCCGGATCGTCCCGATCAACCAGCAGGCCGCACGGGTGCACGGTGAGACGGGTTACGCGACCCTGTCCGACGTGCCGTTCCCGATTGACGTCGTCGACATCTTCCGGCGTAGCGAAGAGGCCGGCGCGCATGTGGACGAAGCGATCGCTGCCGAGGCCAAGGCGGTCTGGCTGCAGCTCGGGGTCATCGATGAAGCCGCAGCTCAGCGTGCGCGGGACGCGGGCCTGCTGGTCGCGATGGACACCTGCCCCAAGATCGAAGCACCCCGGATCGGGTGGCCCGCGGCCTGAGGTCCGGCCCTTTTGCCGGGGCAGCTAGTGCGCTTCGCGCAGCTCACCGTTGGCGACGTCGTAGACGAATCCCCGCACCGCGCCGCGATGCGGGATGAACGGCGTGAGGCGTATGCGCTGCATCGACTGCCGGACCGACGCGACGGGATCGGTGAACGACTCCACCGCCCAGGCCGGCCGCAGGCCGGTTTCCGCCTCCAGCTCGGCCTTGAACCCGTCCTCCGTCAGCTTCAAGAGCCCGCAGTCGGTGTGGTGGACCAGCAAGATCTCGCGGGTGTCGAGCTTGCGCTGACTGATGGCGAGCGAGCGGATCATGTCATCGGTCACGACACCTCCCGCATTACGCATGACGTGCGCCTCTCCGACCTCGAGCCCGAGCAGGCCAAAGACGTCGATACGGGAGTCCATGCAGGCCACGACCGCCAGATGCTTGCGAGGTACGACATCCAGGTGCCCCTCACCCGGAAAATGGCTGTGCCGCCATGCCCGTGAAGCGGTCACCGCGTCGTCGGTCGCCGTCACCAGGATCCCATTCCTCGAACCTCATTTCGATAGTGGCTGACACCACGCCTGTGGCCGCTGGCCCGCAGCGGCGGGCCTCCGATACGAAGCGTATGGAACGCGTCCGCTCGCAGCTGGGAACCTGCTGGGAGGCGTGGCGTTGTGGCTTCGGCGGCGTACCGGCGGGTACCGTCGCTTCCAGCACCGGGAGTAGCAGCTACCCGGAAAATCCCGATAGTTCCCGACGCCAGGACTCTGAGTGACCTTCGTACGGCAGTTCTACTCGCGCTGGCAGGTGCTGGTGCATGAGGTCGCCAAGTTCGGCCTCGTCGGTGCCGTTTGCTACGTCATCGACTTCGGCCTGTTCAACGTCTTTCACTTCGCCTGGGGCTGGGGCCCGATCACGTCGAAGACGCTTTCGACGATCATCGCGGCGACGATCAACTACTTCGCCAACCGGCACTGGTCGTTCCAGCACCGGGCGCGCAGCGGCACGCGTCGCGAGTACTCGCTGTTCATCATCCTGAACTTCATCGGCCTCGGCATCGCGCTGGCGTTCCTCGCTTTCGGCCACTACGCCCTGAAGCAGACCAGCCCGCTCGCCACCAATATCTGGGGCAACGTCATCGGCACCGGTATGGCGACCTTCTTCCGGTTCTGGGCCTACAAGAAGTACGTCTTCCTGCACCCGGACCACCCCAAGGCGCAGATCCCGCCGAGCCGGCTCGCCGTCGTGGAGCAGTCGACATCCGTCGACGTCCCCAAGAACGTCGCCTGACCCCCGCCGGGTTTACCCGGCGCGGCTAACTCGTCGGCGCGATCTCGATCAGGATGTTGTAGCGCGCTTCCGCCGCAGCGTGACCGGTGTCGGCAGCGGTGCGCAGCTCCGTCATGATCGGCTTCTGGCTCCCCGGGTCTGACTGCAGGTACCAGAGCGTGCCGTCGGTGTCGCACCACAGCGCACCGACCAGCGGCGAAGCGTTGA
The DNA here is from genome assembly GCA_036267695.1 of Frankiaceae bacterium. GTDB lineage: Bacteria > Actinomycetota > Actinomycetes > Frankiales > Frankiaceae > DATAZK01. Next base: position 121 of record DATAVO010000125.1, on the reverse strand, counting down.
CAACCTGAGAGAACCCGCGCTTGCCCTGCTGCGTCGGATCGGTGCTGTCAAACGTCTGGCAGTTACCCGGCGAGTGATTCGCGCCGCCGAGACCGAGCAGGTCGGTGCGGTAGCCCTCGAT